>PWEO01000165.1 GCA_003553525.1 Clostridiaceae bacterium | reverse complement strand
GTCGTTATGTCAAGTCCTCAGGAAAACTTTCTTCAAATCTTTTTTCTAATTCTTGGGCAATCTCATAGGATTCCCTTTCAAATTCATCAGCGACATCTTCAGCTGCATACATTTCTTCAAAACTGGTAGCACGATTGGAATCTACCACTGCCATTTCATAGGCTAGTTCATTGTCTCTTAGTCGTTCAACCAATTCAGTTGTAGTCAAGTTTTCCATTTAATCATCTCCTTTAGAGGGTTTCGTCAAGACTTATGAGAGCGAATCAGTCATAAATCTCGGTTAATCTTTTCTATATATATAGTATACCACTATTTTCACATGTTTTCAAGCTCTTTATTCAGTTTTTCAAGGATTTCTTCTCTTTTTTTTATTTGATTTTTGGCTAGTTGTAGGTCATCATCAATCCCATCAAACACACTTCCATATTTTTCCATTGTATCTTCCAGCCGCATTTGTTCGGTTATCCAAACATCTCTCTTCCTGCGGACATCTCCAATTATGGTTGCTAGCTGTTTTCTCGTCAACTCCATTAAATCACTCCCGCTTGTTTGATTTGTTTGTATAATTCCTCTCTACCCATTTCAGCCTCAGCTTCTAAGGGGAGTTGTTGATATAATTCAAGCTTTAATTTTTCCTCTATATTTTGGATTATTTTCAAACCCTGTAAATAAATCTCTTGTAAAACCTTGAAGGTTTCTAGGTCAATCGCTTGATTATGGAGATGATGACCAACTTCATGAAGAAAAACCTGAATGTGAATATTTTCCAAATCAGTAAATTCCTCTTCTTCTTCAATCTCATTCAAATTTAGATTGATTATCTCACTGAAGCCATAATAGGAACTGGGGCGATCAGCCGCAAATTCCACCTTAACATGGTCTTCCAGCCAATCATTTGCAATCAACCAATCTCTCACCCATAAAATTTCCTTAACCCAAGTTAGGTGCTTATTCATTTTCCTACCTCCCACTCCATCCAGAAATTTTTAATTCACCATATTCTTCTTTCAAATTAGATGGTCCGCCATCTAAAAGATCTCTTCGCAACTGTTGGATTTGATATCTTAGGTCAATATGCCCAGCTATTACCAGTTCAATTAGGTTCGCATGAGCGAAATATTCTCCTAAATCTGGATCCCAGTACACTGCTCCTACCCATTCCTCTTGGAGATATATTTTTAAAATCTGAGCATCTGGGTCCTCCATATATTTGAATACGTCTTCAAGATGTGCTTGTATGTTCATACTACTCATCTCCTTCTGGGAATATTCGATTCGGCCACATCTCTTTTTGGAATTCTTCTTGAGCTTGGATGGTAGCTCTTAGAGCATTTTCTCTTATCTCACGGTCAAAGTTACTCAAACCCTCTTTTCTCAGACTATTTTCTAATTCAAATTTTCTAATTTCCAAAGCCATATCAATAAATCTTTTTGTGGAATTCTTCACTGGCAATCAACTCCTTTTTTATTTTTCCTTATAAGTAATTATACCATGAATTGTTCCAAAAGTAAAGCAGTTAGACTACTTTCCTAGACAATTTCCACAAACATCTTCTTCGTCCTCTTCGATGTAGTACATTTGGTCGACATCAAACACTTCGCCGCACTTATCACATTCAACTAAGAAAAATTCATCAATTTTTTCTTGGATTTGTTCTTCGCAAAAATCACATATACCATTGCCATTTTCAAAATCCTTCGGGTAGGTTAAACCGCATTTTTCACATTGAAACTCTAGGTTCTTATCCATTTTTATCATTCCCCTTTCCTTTTTCTATAAATGAACTGATAAACAAAGCTCCGGCAAATGAAAATAAAGTAAATCCAAAGAAGAATAATAGGGTTTCTACAAAATTAAGTACATGCATTATTCCTGCTCCAATTCATCTATTTGCTTTTCAATCTTACCTATTTTCTTAGCATGATGACTCATCAACATACTATAAATCAAAGATGCTGGCCAAAATTTAGAATGAAGCCACTTGTCTCTATATCTAAAATGTTTGTTTCGAGCAATTGCCCAATCTATTGATAATTCTATTTTCTCCATTACAATTCCTCCTCATCTTCATACTCATGATAATAACAATCTCCGCATAATTCTCCATGATCTGTTAATTGTAAATCATATCCATCAACATATTCGCCACACCTATTGCACTGATATTCATTATAAGCCGCATGATGGCAAATACTACATCGTCCTAATTCATCAGCTTCGTCCCATTCTTCAACGTATCCTCCGCATTCACTACAAATTTCTAATTCCATATTATTCCTCCTCATAGTAAAATTCACAAGCATTGAATAAATAATCTCCAGGCAAAACCACTACCTCTCTACAAGTAAACTCTTCTTCTAAAATTTCAAACCCTTTTAAAATTCCCGTAATATATCTATCAATGTTTCCTTGTCCTCCATCTCCCTTAGCATACACTTTATCAGTAATCAAATTCATTAATGCTCTCTCATCAGGGTATACCCCATTTGTTACCTTAACTAATTCCATATTTTCATCTCCTTTTTTATTTTTCTTATAATATAATTATACCACGAATTGTCCGGTTTGTCAACACAATAGATTGTCCTCCAAAGTTGTCAGAAAATTCGCCAGGGTACCAGAAATTGTAAACTCCTACAAATTCTGACAGTAGCGCAAAATTTTCATCCACAACCCATGCCCAAATTTCAGCTGTAAGTTCAAATTTTTTCCATATTTACCCATGCAAACAGCCCCAATTAATGGTTGTAGTAGTAAAATTTTCCAGAAAACTGCATTTTACCTGTACATGACTTTCCTATAGTCGAGCAATTTGTGACAATTTTGGAGCAAGTTAATCCCATGGAACGACACCGAACCAAACTTTGGCAAGAGTTAGATTGACTTTTTCAAAAAATTGTGGTATAATAAATATATAGTGGATTTTAATGCCATTATGAATTGGGAATACAAGGAGGGGAGTCATTGGAAAAGAAAATTTCGCAAACAGAATTATCTGAATTCAAATTAAATTGCTTTAATGTACTAATGGCTCCAGTAGGAAGTGGGAAAACTTATTATTTTGGTGGTAAATTTTGTGAGGACATACAATTGCAGGAAGACAAATCAATATTATTTCTTGCTCCTCTTAAATCAATAATCCAGCAATCAATAGATTCTCAACGAATGGAAGGATTAACAAATCGAAATGACTTCCTACTCAATGGATTC
>PWEO01000107.1 GCA_003553525.1 Clostridiaceae bacterium | reverse complement strand
TTTCAATATATTCCAACATGTCATTATATACCTTATACCGGTTACATATTGCATCTGCCAGTTCTTTATTATTCAGGTAGTTTGTCTTTCCTAGTTTATGAAGGATCGAAGGACTCTTCCTATATCCTTTATGCCTTGTCAGGATTACGACATTAAAAGAATTCCCGTCTTCAACGGATTTTACAATGGGTATAGGATCTGCAATGCCCCCATCCAGCAACTGATAACCTTCCAGGGAAACCATTTTTGAAACAAAGGGCATGCTGCTGGATGCTTTCGCTGCAGTGTATATATCTTCGCACTTATCCTTTTCAAAATAAACGGCTTTGCCCGTTTCACAGTCCGTTGCCGGTATGATAAGTCTTTCCCCTGCCTGTTGGAACGTCTCATAATCAAAGGGAACCAGACGGTCCGGTATATCATTGAACACAAAATCCATATTAAAAAGGCCTTTTCCTTTTAAAACATTGGTGTAATTAATATACCTCGGATCATTGGCATAATTGATATTGATCTCCCGACTCCGTCCCGGCTGCCTGGAAATATAAGAAAGTGCATTGCATGCCCCGGCGGAAACACCGATTACATAGGGAAAATAAATACCCTTTTCCATAAAATAATCCAGTATGCCTGAGGTATAAAGCCCTCTCATGCCTCCCCCTTCCAGCACTAACCCTACTTTGTTCATCCTCAGCACCCTTTCCCTTAACGTTTTTATGGTCCTTTATCGATTAACGAACCTACTATATAAAAAATATTTCTACTTTTTCACTACCGGTAAATGTGTTCGAAAGTTAATGCCAAATCATTGTTTAATCCCTTTGTGAACAGTAATTGATAAATATTAAGACCCGACACTCTAAAATTGGAAGCACACCCTTTTAAATACAGTTCCCACATTCGGGCAAATCTTCGGCCGTACTTCTCCTCCACAAAATCCCAATGAGCCAGATAGTTATCGTACCATCGATCGATTGTCCTGGCATAATGCATCCGCAGACTTTCTGCATGAAGAAGGTGAAAATCATATTCAGGGAAAAGTCGGATCGTCTCTCTTACAGAAGGAATGTATCCTCCCGGGAAGATGTACTTTGTAATCCATGAATTCACACACTCTTCCTGTGTACCCATGATCGAATGAAGCATCGATAATCCTCCCGGTACTAATAACTCCTCTACCTTCTCCATATATCGCCCCAGATTTTCTTTGCCCACATGCTCAAACATGCCCACACTGACAATTTTATCGTACTGTACTTCCTCTCCATCTAAATCCAGATAGTCCTGCAATTTTACTTCCACCTGACCGTTTAAACCGAACTTTTCGATTCTATTTAATGTCTCTTTATATTGTTCCTCACTGATCGTTACTCCCGTAGCTTTTATACCGTACTTCTGAGCCGCTCTTATGATCAGCCAACCCCATCCGCTGCCAATATCCAGCAGTTTTTCTCCGGGATTTAGCTGGAGTTTTTTTAAGATATGGTCGATCTTGTTCAACTGCGCCTCATACAATGTGTCCTCCGGGCTTTTAAAATATCCGCAGGAATAACTCATGGTGTCATCCAGCCAAAGAGAAAAAAAGTCGTTTCCTAAATCATAGTGTTGCTGAATATCTTCTTTTTGTTTATCCTTAATATGATTTTTTGACAGCAGTTTTGATGTTGCTTTTAATAATTCTTTCTTCTTTCCTTTTACCGATTCTCTATTGCCTTTTGCTATTTTCATTACTTCGTCAAAATCTCCCTCAAAATCGATAATATCATCCATATAGGCCTCACCAAGAGCAATCATCGGGTCTGAAAAATCAAAGGATTTTTGTGGCGATTCATTAAAAATAATTTTAACTTTCGGGTCCTCTTTACCATAATTTCTTACATCCTGATCCCAGTATTCTACCGTAAGCCCGCCCTTTTCAAGGGTGTTGAAAAATGAATGCAGCACTTTCTTTACCATACAGTTATTCCCCCTTTGTTTCTATCTCATTTGCCAAGAAGACTCCCTCCTCAAAACGCCACTGCGTTTAGGCGGGAGGTGAATTGGTGGTTTTATTCCAGTACCAACTCGAGTTCAATCATATTTTCCTCGGAACCGTCTCTTGCAGATATTGAATAAATCTCCAGCATGAATTCTTCACCGGCGGAAATTTCCTCCGGTACTTCCAATGTCAAATCAAAGGCCCCCCAGTTATAGCCGTGACCTGTGGTAAAGCCACTCTTTAATTCCCGGCCTTCCCGATCCGTGATTCGGTAGTTGACCGTACCTTCAAAGACCAACTCGATTCCCTCCAGATCAAACTCCCGAGGGACGGTATCTTCCGGTCCTGGAGTGAAAAGACGGATATTTTCCTCGCCGGCTGTCATTTCCGGAAGCCATTCCAGCTCCTGTAGCACCGGTAATTGTGCGAGATCTCCCTCGGCTTCGAAGATTACCGGTAGAGAAGTCGGCTCAGCAGTTTTCACATCATAGGGGTACGTAATGGCTTCGGTTACCACTTCATCATCGCCGGGTTCTCTGAAATTTACCGTTACGAGCAGCTGATCCTCTTCTTCCGTTATAGCGGTAATCTCCACTTCATGCCCCCCCGTAGGTCTTTGTCCGTAGGTTGCCAGCAGATATAAAACACCGTCGTATTCTCTTGCCTGACCCATCTGTAGTTCCCTGGAGTATGCAATCCATGTTTCTATTTCTTCCGGAGCCAACACTTTTTCATGCTCAGTAAAAGAGGATATAGGTTCGTCCCAGTAAAAATGTCCGTCATCCCAAACTTCATTTTCCACTTCAACGAGTACCCTTTCCACTTCCTCAAATTGGGAAGCGGTAAGAACAAAGGACTCAATAAATACGGATCCCCCTACGGTTCCCCCTTGCCAGTCTCCTTCAAACATATTTCCGCTGACGTTTATCGTCGCGGTATTGTCTTCGATGATTACATCCAGTATTTCCAGACTGTCATGAACCACCGGCAACACTCCATACTCTTCTTCCTCCTCGGGCATAGGTCCTTCTATTAGCCCTTCCAGAGTGGCTCTAACCAGCATTTCCGGGGTTTCCGGTTCAATTATTTCCCTTGAAACAGGGGTTACATAACCATATTCTCCGATTTCACCGGTTTCTATGGCATCTTCGTCTCCGAAATACAAATCAACCTCCACCGTAGGATCTTCATCCCCATTATAAAGACCGTTACATCCCATCACAAATGCAGGAACCACCATAAGTAAAAGTA
>PWEO01000033.1 GCA_003553525.1 Clostridiaceae bacterium | reverse complement strand
GCAGTAGGCGGCGGAGCAGGACCATTAGATTTCGAATTAGACCTTAGCAACCTTCGAATGTTCGATAATCCATCCAATGTAAAACTGGAAAGCCGAAACGGATACTCACAAGGAGCACTTGAGGACTTTTCCGTATCCCAAACCGGGGAAGTAATCGGAAACTTTGACAACGGTCAGCGAAGAATACTTGGACAAATGGCTATTGCAAACTTTACCAACCCTGGTGGTCTGGAAAAAGTCGGAGGAAATAACTACAGAGAAACCGCAAACTCCGGGAACATTAATGTAGGAAACCCCGGAACCCAGGGACTTGGCGTAATCAATGCAGGGTCGCTGGAGATGTCCAATGTGGACCTTTCCAAAGAATTTACCAATATGATTACTACCCAGCGTGGATTCCAGGCGAACTCTCGAATTATCACCACCAGCGATGAAATGCTTCAGGAAGTCGTAAACATGAAGCGGTAGTAAACTTAGCTAATAGGCTTTACGAGTAAAGTTTTAAGGAAGCATTACTAAGATGCATCAAGAAAAAGCAGTAAAAATACTTTTCCCGGGCAATCTTGCCCGGGAAAAAACCAATAGGTGATTGCCATGATTGAAGTGACAAAAATGGATCGAAGTGAAATCATATTAAATGCGGATTTGATTGAAACCGTGGAAAGTACCCCGGATACAATTATCCGATTAACCACAGGAAAGAAATTTCTGGTCCTGGAGAGTGTAGATGAAGTCGTCCAACGGACCATTGAATATAAAAGAGCCATATATACAAGATACATAAAGGACTAAAAGTATTTCACAGAGAAATGAGGTGTAGATTTGGATTTAGCAACCATTATAGGAATTATCGTAGGATTTGCCTTTATTATTTTCGGAATTGTATTGGACGGTGCCATCGGACTGTTTATTAATATTCCCGGCGCATTGATTGTAATCGGTGGAACTGTAGCCGGTCTTTTCGTCGCCTACCCTATGGCAAGGGTGCTTGCAGCGATGAAGGTGGCTTCCAAGGCTTTTTCGGATAAACAGCTGGCGGCTCCCGGGGTGATTATTCAGCGAATCATCGAGCTTGCCAATACCGCAAGAAAAGAGGGGCTTCTGGCTTTGGAAGAAGCCGCCGATGAAATCGATGACAGCTTCCTGCAAAAAGGAGTTATGCTGATTGTGGATGGTACCGATCCGGAACTGGTGCGGAACCTTCTGGAGACGGAACTTTCTTTTATCGAAGAGCGTCACAAAAACGGTCAGAGCATATTTGAAATGCTTGGAGCTTTAGCTCCGGCCTTCGGTATGATCGGAACCCTGATCGGCCTGATCAGTATGCTGGATCGACTGGACGATCCTTCAGCGGTAGGACCGGGAATGGCGGTAGCCCTTCTGACAACCTTTTACGGAGCATTGATCGCCAACCTGATTTTCATCCCCATGGCCAATAAGCTTAAGCTCAAAAGCCGGGAAGAAATTCTTAGAAAAGAAATTGTGGTAGAGGGACTTTTGTCCATTCAGGCAGGAGAAAACCCACGAATTATTGAAGAAAAACTTAAAGCTTTCTTACCGCCGAAGGAACGGGAAGCCTTAAGAGAAGAAGAGAACTTAGAAGCAGCGGAAGGTGTTGAGGCGTAATGGCAAGAAGAAGGCAGCAGGAAAATCAACAAAACGGTTCCCCCGCATGGATGACCACATATGCTGATATTGTAACGTTACTTCTGGCCTTCTTCGTTATCCTCTTTGCCATGTCGGAGATTGACATTCAAAAATTTGAAGCGGTAATCCGATCCTTTCAGGGATCCTTAGGGGTACTGGACGGAGGCCAGATTGTGGAAGAGGGAGACCTGAACGCGGAGAATATGAACGACTATTATGAAGAGATCTATCAGGTCAGTATCTCCCAGGGGGATGCATTGCAACAGGAATTTGGAGATCTGCAGGAACGGGTGCAAAGCTACATAGAGGATGAAGGCTTGGACGCATCGATTCTGGTGAGTTTGGAAAGTCAGGGACTGATGCTTCGTTTTCAGGATGATGTGTTGTTTGACTCCGCAGCGGCAAACTTGAAGACTGAAGCCGAGGAGGTCCTCGGGTTTATTACGGATATTCTTCAGGAACAGGAGCTGGCGGATAAGTTCATCCGTGTGGAGGGGCATACGGATAATCTGCCCATGCTTCCCGGTTCTGAGTTTGAGACCAACTGGGAACTCTCCGTGGCTCGAGCCGTAAGTGCGGGAAGGTATATGATTGAGGAAGAAAATATTGATCCTTCCAGGGTTTCCATGGCGGGTTACGGAGAATACCACTCCATCGCCGATAATCAAACTCCAGAGGGAAGAAGTCAGAACCGCCGGGTGGATATTGTCATCCTCCGAACGGAAATTGAAAATATGATTGAGAATTAGAAGGGCTAGGAGGGGTTAACCATGAACATGAAAAAAATGATTATTTTAGTGACTACGGGAGTATTGCTATCCGTCATCTTCTTCGGAGGGATTATCTACTTTACATTTCTTCGGGGCAACAGCGATGATGAAGCTGAAATCCAAACCTATCAACATACTTTAGGGGAGTTTACCGCGAACCTGGGAGATACCCGGAATTATTTTCAGGGAAATATTATTGTGGAAGTCCAGGACGAAGATCTGATTGAAGGTTTAGAGGATCACGAAATTATTATCAGAGATCGAATATTGGGCATATTAATAGGAAAATCACCCGATGAACTGTTAAAACCCGAAGGACAAAAAGAGCTTAAAGGGGAAATTGTTCAGGCGATTTCTTCAATTTTAAACACGGAAGCGGTAAGCGACTTATACTTCAGTAGTTATATTATTCAATAAGGAGGTGGTGTAGTTGTCTGATATCCTTTCACAAAATGAAATAGACTCCCTCTTGAAGGCTTTGGATGATGGGGAAGTAGACGTCGATGAAATTCAAGACAGTGAAGAAGAAAAGAAAATTAAAACCTATGATTTTAAAAGTCCGAAAAAACTGGCGAAGGATCAGCTACGCACCTTGCAGATTATACATGATAATTTTGCTCGGGTACTCAGTACGTTTTTATCCGGTTATTTAAGAAGTTTTGTTAAGGCCGATGTACTGAATGTGGAGGAACTCTCCTACTATGAATTCAATAATTCCATTGTGAACCCTTCGGTACTCAGCATTGTGGATTTTCAACCCTTATCCGGGCAAATCGTTACGGATATTTCCCCTTCCTTAGCCTATACCCTGATTGATCGAATCCTTGGAGGAAAGGG
>PWEO01000175.1 GCA_003553525.1 Clostridiaceae bacterium | reverse complement strand
GCAATCGATGCTAAAAAGAACCATTTTAATGTACTCAGCAGGACAATAACACTAAAAACCATTTGTCGGAATATTCGATTTCGAGTCATCTACTTCCTCCTAAGTTATGCCTTATATCTCAAAAGAATATTAGGGTCTGTTACGTATTACCCAAATTTCTTTTATATTATCAATCTTTTTAAGAAAATATAGACCTCAGACCTTTATTATTCCTCAAAGTACCGATCGACCTTACGAAAATCCTTTCCTGTTCGAAAATTCGGATCCTGACTTCGCATGGTTCCGTAAACGATTTTTCTTTGCCCTACAATATATCCCAACACACTGCCGATGACAGCCGGTACCCCTACTTGAAATCCCACCATTTCAATCAGCATAACCGATGCGGCTATGGGAACGTTAGCGATACTCGCCAAACTTGCAGCCATTCCGGAGATTACCAAAGAGGAGGCCAGTCCGGAGCCTTCCACTGCAAAAAAATTCCCGAGAATTCCACCGGTTACCGCTCCTATAAACAGGGCGGGAATAACAAGACCGGCGCTGCCACCAAGACCTACCGTAAAAGCCGTAGCTAAAATTTTAGCTGTCAGTAAAAAAAATAAAAATTGTGTTGCAAAGGAACCGTCGATCAAGGCCTGAATAAATCCGGACCCTGTACCGCCTGCATCGGGAAAAAACATCAAAACAGTCCCGGTCAAGACTCCCCCTAAAATCGGAAGGTATTTTCTTGAAACTTTCTGCTCTAAATAATTGCCCATCTTTTCTACCTGGTGAAACAGTATTTTAAAAAGCAGCGATGCATATCCAGCCAAAACCCCTGCCAACACAAAATATAAAACATTAGAAGGATTCGGTATATAGGCAGGGATGGAAAAAATCGGCTCTGTATTCCCTAAAGTACTGTAGATTACAAATCCCATAGTAGAAGATAGAATAGCGGGGAACACATCATGATAATGAAGTGATGTCCGGTATAAGAGTTCCGCCGCAAAGACCCCTCCCCCCAAGGGGGAACGAAATATGGCGCCAATAGCCCCCGCTGCCCCGCAAACCGTCAGGATACGATGATCTTCCTTATCGATCCAGCGATTCATATAGGGAAGTTTTGTAAGGGTATTAGCGATACTTCCTCCCATAAGAAGCATAGGCCCTTCCACTCCACCACTGCCTCGAAAACCGATGGTAGCCGCAGAGGCCAAGAGCTTAGATACCCAAGTTCTGCTTTTTAGTTTTCCTTGATATAAATTTACGCTGAGGATATATTTGTTGGTTCCTGACCCCAGGATTTGGTCATCAATTTGAAAGATGAACATAACCAATACTCCACCCATTACCGGCGCTAAAAATATCGGGAATTTTTCGCCGATGGCAGAAATCCATGTAATCCCTGTATTTAACGCCAGTGCGGACAAACCTCCTGCGATTCCAATAATTGTTGCAAAAAAAAGCCACTTTCCCATATATCCCTTTATATAGGTCATAGATTTCGGCATATTTCCCCCACCTTTGAAACTGTATTATGAATATTGTTCAATTGATAATTATCTTCATACAATATATTTAAAAATCAATTATAACATAACTCTTACTTCTAAACATAGCTTAAGAATATTTTATTATTTTCATAAAAATTAAATAAACCTTAAATCCTGATATATCAGGATTTAAGGTTCTTAGAGTCAACATTTTCAGATGGACTGCAATTTCCAGATTTCAGCCAGCAATTAATATCCTGTACCTGGTATCCGTTTTTCTAAAACTCCGGTTCAATGTTTTTTCGCTTCATTCTAAGGGAGTTGTATACTACGTTTAAAGAGCTGACGGACATGGCTGCAGCCCCGATCATGGGGTGCAGCAGTCCCATGATTGCAATTGGAATTGCTACTCCGTTATAAAACCAGGCCCAGAAATAATTTTCCTTGATCTTTTTAAAGGTCAGTCTTGATAAGTTTACGGCAGTAATAATACTGCTGAGCTCTCCACGAACCAAAGTAACGTCGGCGGCCTCAATGGCCACATCGGTTCCGGTTCCAATGGCAATCCCGATATTCGCCTGTTTAAGAGCGGGAGCGTCATTGATTCCGTCTCCCACCATGGCCACAATGTTGTATTCTTTCTGCAGGCGCTTGACTTCATCTACTTTTCCGTCGGGAAGCACTTCAGAAATCACGTGGGAGATACCCACTTTTTTACCGATGGCCTTGGCGGTCCGCTGGTTATCTCCGGTTATCATGGCGGTTTTAATCCCCATGGACTCCAGTTTTTGAATGGCTTTTTGGGAATCCTCCTTAATCGGGTCCGCTACGGCGATTACACCAAGGAGTTCTTTATCTTTAGCGATCAACATAGCGGTTTTCGCTTCTTCCTCCAAGGTGATCAGTTTTTCTTCCACCTCTTCAAAAGTAATTCCTTTTTCCTCCATGAATTTCCGGTTACCGACATAAATCCAGGCCCCATCAACGGTTCCTTCCACTCCCCGTCCGGTAATGGCTTCAAATTCCTGTACCTCTCCAAGAGAAATACTGTTATCTTTTGCCCGTTCAATAATCGCATGGGCCAATGAATGTTCCGAGGCCTTCTCTATCGTGGCCGCATAATAAATAACTTCTTTATCTTCAAATCCTTTGGAAGCAATGATATCGGTTACTTCAGGCTTCCCTTTGGTTATCGTTCCGGTTTTATCAAAAGCGATCAAATCCACATCTTTAAATGTCTGTACCGCTTCACCGTTACGAATCAAGATCCCTTTTTCCGCACCCATACCGCTGCCCACCATTAGAGCTGTAGGCGTTCCCAGTCCAAGGGCACAAGGGCAGGCGATAACGAAAACCGCCGTTGCGGTAATAAATGAAAGGGTTAGGGGTGTTAAATCGGGATTTACCCAAGGCAGGTATTGGGCTCCCCACTCTACAATGGATAAATGAAACTCAGAAAACACATTAAAGGATATAAATGTTCCTATGGCCACGACAATGATTACGGGAACAAAGTAACTGGTGATCCGATCAGCGAATTCCTGAATAGGAACCTTGGATCCCTGGGCTTCTTCCACCATTTTAATTACTTGAGACAGGAAAGTATCCTTCCCGACCTTTGTCACTTTTGCCTTAAACATTCCCTGTTTATTAATGGTGGCACCGATGACCTCGTCTCCCTTTTCCCGTTTTACCGGCATGGATTCCCCCGTTGCCATGGATTCATCCACGGTGCTTTTTCCTTCAATAATCATTCCGTCGGTGGGGATTTTATCTCCGGGACGAATAATCATCACATCCCCTTCCTGTAATTCTTTAACCGGAATTTCAATCTCTTCTCCGTCTTTTAATACTTTTGCGGTTTTCGCACCCATTTGAAGGAGCTTCTTAATCGCTTGGGATGCCCGGCCTTTTGCACGAATTTCCAAATATTTTCCGATCAAATGGAAAGTCATAATACTGGTTGCCATTTCAATAAAGGTTTGAATCGGAAGCACAATCGCTGCTAACCCCACGATATAGGGAGGTACGGAACCCAGAGAAACAAGAACATCCATATTGGGGCTTTTATTCCTGAGAGCATTTAAACTTCCTTTATGCACCGGCTTACCTAAAATAAATATATTAGGAAAAGCCAATATGGCTGTAATATAAAAGTAACCCGGTATGGCTACAACAAACATATGAACCACCATCAAAAGCATAACGGTACCACTGATCAGTGCCGAGTACATCATCTTTTTCTGTGCTTTTTGTACCTTTTGTTCATCCCGGTCCATTTCTTCTTCCGGCTGATCTTCTTCCAGGACGAAATCAAAACCCATCTTTTGGACCTTTTCCTGTAAGGTTTTAAAGCTTATTTTATCCTCCTGGTATTCGATACTCATCTTCTCCGCTGCAAAGTTCACATTAATACTTTGAACACCTTCCTGCTTTCCTAGAACGGTCTCAATTCTTTTTGCGCAGGCGGTACAACTCATACCGTCAACCTTTACGGTTTTTTTCTGTTCCTTTTTTTCCTGGGGCATTTCCAAAACCTCATAGCCGGTCTTTTCTATGATCCTTGCAATGGTATCAAGGGATATTTCCTCAGGATCATATTCCACATGGGCTTTTTCCGTAGCAAAATTGACATTTGCCTCGATGATTCCCTCTTCTTTATTTAATGATTTATCTATATTGGCTGCACAGGTTGCACAGGACATTCCGCCAATATCTATTTTTATCTTTTCACTCATTGTTAAGCCTCCTTTGGAGTATTTATTATTGATATTGCTATCTTTTATATACCCCCTTAGGGTATATTATAAACTATGCATTCACATAATGCAATAGCTACAAAAAAGAAAAAAACACATAGGTCTTAGCCTTTGCGTTTTCTTTTTGTGGTTTAATATACTTTTGTTTTATTCAGCGGTATTTTGCGATCATTGCTGTTTATTCTGTTACCGGATTAATGTAATAGTTGTTGCTTCTTCCGTTCCGGATTCTTAAGATACATTAATCGAATATCTTTCATCTGGGAATCCACATCACTGAGCACTAAGTATTCAATGGTTATTGCTCCGGTATTAAAGGCCTGATCAAAGATGTTCTGATAAATCTCCACCTCAATGATGTCATGGCATTTACTTTCCGTGGTTACCCGGGTAAAGGGAAACATCATTTTGGTTGCGGTAATTTTTCCCTGTTCCAAATCGATGATGGTCTCTCCTCCTAATCGATACCACACCGCCACAAATCGATAAAAAAATCGGACGATGAAAAATAGTACCACTAAGGTGGCTATGTAGATCAACGCTAATATACCCAGATCAAAAAAATCAATCTCTAAGGTGAAGGACCCGAAAAAATCCACTCCGTGCTTTTCATAAATTCCTTCCCGATAGGAATTTAAAAAGTTCAATATTACAATTGCAATACCTAAGAATAATCCTCTCAGGAAAATATCTCCTAAGATTCCTACAAATTTCGGTTTGTACACCAGTTGTTTTTCTCCCATGATTTCTCCCCTTCTTGATTCAAATTTATATCCGCTTCTATTGAAAAGATTCCTGTTATATTATAACATAAGATTGACTTATTTAAATACGGTTTTTGAGGATTATCATTTTTCTTTCGGGAAAGTATAGGAGGAGCCCCATGAAAAAAGCAATCACCCCAAATTATGATCTGGGATCGGATCCCATTTTGCCTTTGATTTTTAAATTATCCATCCCTGGAATTATCTCCATGTCCGTACAGGCCTTCTACAACGTGGTGGACTCCTATTTTGTTGCAAGGGTCAGCGAAGAAGCCTTGGCAGCGCTTTCCATCGCTTTTCCCTTTCATATCATTCTGATTGCCATCTCCGTGGGTACTGGCATCGGAACAAATTCTTTGATTTCCAGACTGCTGGGGGCCGGGGATCAGGATAGGGCGGTGCTGACCGCAGAGCATGTACTGGTTATCTCCGGGATCTACGGGGTAATCATGGCTTTGGTGGGATTTTTCTTTGCCGGTCCCCTGGTGGCAAGATTTTCCGAGAATCCGGAAATCATTGCCTATGCCACGGAGTATGTGCAAGTCATCCTCATCGGTTCCGTCGCTTTATTTTTCTCGATAATCACCAGTGATATTCTTCGAGGGCAAGGCAACACCTTTGCTCCCATGATGGCCATGCTGCTCGGAGCCGTGGTCAACATCCTGTTGGATCCCTTTTTAATTTTCGGAATCGGATTTTTCCCCAGACTGGAGGTCTTGGGAGCCGCCCTGGCTACAGTTTTTGCGAAAACCATAAGCGCATTATTTATTCTTTGGATTATGTTTAAAGGGGATAACAAGGTCCAACCCAGGTTCGAAAATTTCTCCTTTGATATTAATATTTTAAAGAAAATTTACCAGGTGGGGCTCCCTGCCATGACCATGCAGCTGTTAGCATCGGTGATGCTCTCGGGCATGAATTTAATTGTGGCCGGTTTGGATGAATTAGCCCTTGCGGTCAACGGCGTGTATTTTCGTCTGCAGTCCTTCGTATTTATGCCGGTGTTTGGCGTAACTCAGGGTTACATTCCGATTATGGGGTATAACTACGGACACAAAAATCCCGACCGAATGATTGAAACTTTAAAATACGGAGTGCTGATCACTTTTTTCATCACCGGAGGAGGCTTTCTGCTGTTTCAATTCTTTCCTTACCAGTTAATGGGCATCTTCGTCAGGGATGAAGAATTACTGGAAATCGGTGTGGCTGCTCTTCGTACCATCAGTATCGGATTCCCCGTGGTCGGCCCTGCAATTATCGGGTCCACAACCTTTCAGGCCTTAGGAAAAGGACTTCCCAGCTTGACCCTGTCCTTTATGCGACAAATTGTTTTGCTGCTGCCCTTCGCTTACTTTTTATCCTTAACGGGAAAGTTGAATAATGTATGGTATGCCTTTCCTTTATCCGAGGGAATCGCCTTTATTTTTATGGTGCTATGGTTAGGCCTCACTTTTCGAAGTGAAATTAAAAAACTTCGTAGAGAAAATACCGGGAATAAAATTGTGTAACAAGGATGAATTGGGGTATTTGATTAAGTGTAATCCGAATTCATTAAATTTTTTCGATACCGATCAATGACCTATTTACAACCATAAACAAATTTTAACCATAACTAAAACAAGGAGGAATTAAGATGGATGAATATTTGATTAAAAGCCGTGTGGGGAAAACCCCCCTGGTCCGTGCAGAGCGCTTGGAAAAAGAACTGGGTGTTTCAAACATATACTTGAAACTTGAAGGAAACAACCCTTCGGGACATCGGGAAGACCGCTTAGCCTACTTATTGATTCGAGATGCCTTAGCCGTTGGCAAAACCACCCTTTGTCTCGGTGTCTTCGGAGTTTTAGCCAAATCATTAGCCTATCTGTCTCAATATTATGATGTAAAATGTGTTTTTGTCCTTCCGGAAAGAAGCAAAACCAAAGAAAGTAAACTTTTAAAATTCCCCAATATTGAAGTAATCCGTCATGGAAAAAACCATCATGAATCTATTCAAAAAAGCGAAGAGCTTTCCAAGGAAAATAATTGGTACAATGTAAACCCGGGACTGGAAAACAATGTGCTGAATATGACCGCCCTATCCTATATTTCCGATGAAATTGATTCCCAGGTTAAAGGGGAGCTTACCAGTATTTTTACCCAAATGAGCTACGGATATCTTCTATCCGGTATTCATTTAGGATTTCGGCAATTATGGGTTAAGGAACAGATTGAAAAACTTCCGATGCTGTATAGTTGCACCACCAACGAAGGGAATCAGATATATGAATCCTACAAGAAGAACAGTTCCAAGATTCTTCCCTTAAGTAAAGAGGGCTTTAAAATCACAAAGTACAACAAACATTTAATCGGATTTCAAAGTTCCACCGCCCAGGAAGCCTTGGATGCCGTATATGATACCGGCGGGAAAATCACAGGGATCACCGATGAAGAACTGCTTCATTACACGGAAAAATTCCGCAAACTGGAAAATATTAAATTAGACGTTGCCAACGGTTATGCCGTGGCAGGTTTTATGAAGGAAGCGGAAGCCGGAAACGTTCAGGAGGGCAATCACGTAATTCTTCTGAATGACGGACGGGCAAATTTAGAGGTCCGGGAAATCAGCCGGAAGGAAAACCTCTTATCCGATGAAAAAATCGTATCCCTTGTGGATGACTGGCTCATGGAATTTAGTGATCCCGCCGATGAAATTCATAACGCCCTGGATAACGCTTATGAAAAAGGCTTTGTGATCGTGGCCTATCACAACAAACAGATTGCGGGGATCGCTATTATTGTAAACTTCGGGTTCGACAAGTTTGCCACTAAATATCACCTCGCCTATATCGCTACTCGGAAAAACACCAAAGGCCGAGGCATTGCCACGGAAATTCTTCAAAAGGCTATTCAGTTAACGGAAGGGAATCTTTCCTTACATGTTGAAAATTATAATAAGCGGGCCATTAAATTATATGAAAAAATGGGCTTTGAAAACTGCTACAGCCGAATGATATACACCGCTTCCGAGGAGTAAAATATATCAAAATATATAACCAAAACAAAGAAGAGAATAGTAAAATGCAAAACAGAAAGCGTCTTTCATATGTAGATTAAATCACTGGAAAATCAGGTGAAAATCCCCTTGAGACTTATGGTCTTAAGGGGATTTTCTTACAAAATCTTTATGGAATCTTTATTAAAACCTATATAGACATTTTATCGAGTCTTTGTTGGATCTTTGTATATTTCGCTGTGATTATACTCACCATCCTTTGAAGTTAGCTAATAAACATAGATCGCTTTTTCTTTTTTCTCAACAACTCTTCCCACTTCAGCAAAAGAGGTTCTTCCCATTTTTTCCAAAGCTTCCATGGCTTTTTTCCGCTGTTCTTCAGGAATGGAAATCAAAAGCCCACCCGAGGTTTGAGGATCGTACATTATATCGAGCAAGGCTTCATTTTCACAGTGATTTTCTACTGCACCTTCCATATATTTCCGGTTGGTATACATACCCCCCGGGATAATCCCCATTTTAGCAAGGTCCTCGGCTCCATCAATCACCGGCATTTGTTCACTGAAAAACTCCACGGATACCCCGCTGCCCTCAGCCAATTCTTTTCCGTGACCGATGATACCAAACCCTGTGATATCGGTGCAGGCGTGAATCGACACGTCCTCTAAGGCTTCCATGGCATATTTGTTTAAAGTGGTCATGGTATCAACCGCATCCCGGTACTGCTTTTCCGTTGCCATTTCCGCTTTGATGGCGGTATTAATAATTCCCAGCCCCAGGGGCTTGGTAAGGATTAAAATATCACCGGGCTTTGCGGTGTTGTTGGCTAAGACCTTTGAAGGATGCACCATTCCGCTGACGGAGAGTCCGTATTTCGGCTCATCATCTTCCACGGAATGTCCTCCCACCAACAGAGCGCCGGATTCCTTGACTTTATCCGCCCCACCCAGCAGGATATCTTTTAACACGGATGGATCCAAACAGTTGGGAAAACAAACAATATTCATTGCAACCGTAGGCTTTCCACCCATGGCGTAAACATCACTAAGAGCGTTGGCCGCAGCCACTTGTCCATAGGTATAAGGGTCGTCCACTACGGGGGTGAAAAAATCCAAGGTTTGAATCAGTGCCATTTCATCATTCAGCTGATACACTGCTGCATCATCGGAGGTGTCCAGTCCTACAAGGAGTCTGGGGTCCTCAACCTTTGGAAGATATTTTAGTACCTCGGCCAGAACATCCGGCCCGATTTTTCCCGCTCATCCCGAACTTTTTGTTAATTGGGTAAGTCGTATTTCTTCCTTTTCTTTATTCATTTCTTTTAGGGTTTCATTATTTTTCTCATTCATCAAAAATTCACCTTCTTTCCTCTAGTTCTCTTTTATCATATTTTGCCGGGTTTATCAATCAGATTTTTCTATATCAATTCTGAAATTCATTAGCTTCATCTATTTGCAACTTGATAAATTTTTGATTATACTTGAAAGCATAAGCATCATCCCGTTAGGAGGATTATTAATGGATATCAAACAGCTTGAGACTTTTATTGCCATAGCAAAGTACGAAAGTTTTTCCAAAGCGGCGGAATCCCTGTATCTTACACAGCCCACCGTAAGCAACCACATTGCCAATTTGGAAAAAGAACTGGATACCAGTTTAGTCAACCGTTCCAATCGTAAAATCTCCTTGACTCCCTCGGGGGAAATCCTTTATGATTACGCAAAATCCATGATCAACTTAAAAAAGGATGCCACCCTGGAACTCTCCAAATTTCAAGGGAAAATGATCGGGCATATCGAAATTGCCAGCAGTACCATCCCCGAACAGTACCTGCTTCCCGAGATCCTTTACGGTTTTAATCAACAATATAATGAAATTACCTACAATCTGATCCATTTTGATTCCAAGGAAGTGGTGGAAGGGATTCTGAAAGGGGAAATCGACTTCGGTTTTGTGGGAGCCAAAAGCTTTCACAAACAATTAGAATATCTAGAGCTGGTGGAGGACGAAATTTTACTGGTCACTCCCAACATCGAGCCCTTTAGCTCCTGGCCCGAAGAAATCCATCTTTCCCAAGTCCTTGAACATTCTTATATTTTTAGAGAGGAAGGTTCCGGTACCCGAAAACTTGTGGAGGATGCCCTGGGAAAACAGGATCTTGGCATTCAATCCTTAAAGACCGTTGCTTTTATGGAAAATACCGAAGCCATCAAACAGAGTGTCCGAAGAGGTTTGGGCCTATCCTTTTTATCGAAGTATGCCGTTGCCGATGAGGTCCGCTACAGCCTGTTAAAAGCCTTTCGTATTAAAGAAGTGCAGCTTCTCCGCCATTTTTATTTTGTTTACCATAAAAATCGTACCGCCTCACCACTGGACCGGGAGTTTCAACAATTTATTAAAGCTCATTTCCATCTATCCTAGGAAATGAGCTTTTTCATATATTTTTCTTTTTAATACTCTCATTAATATCCTAAATCTTCGTTTTTAATATCCGTAACAAACATATGCCCCGGGGCATGGGTGATAAAGAAATCCACTCCCGAGTTCATCAGGACTGATTGCGGAGTCACCCCGCAGGGCCAAAAAACCGGTATTTCATCCTCTTCTATCGGTACCGCCTCTCCGTAGTCCGGGCGGTTCAAGTTTTTAATACCAATGGCTTCGGGATTTCCAATATGAATGGGACTGCCGTGGACCTCGGGGTATCTTGCGGAGATCTCCACAGCCTTGGCAATCTGATGGCTTTTGATCGGCCGCATGCTGACCACCATATCTCCGGAAAGACTCCCCGCAGCTTTGCAGGGAATATTGGTCTGATACATCGATACATTTTTTCCTGAATCAATATGTTTCATCGGTATACCCTGTTTGATCAGCTCCGATTCAAAGGTAAAGGAGCATCCAAGTAAAAAGGAAACAAAATCTTCCTGCCAAAGCTCTTCAATGGAGGACTCTTCCCGATGGTCCTTTGCTTTCTCATAAATCCGGTATCTCGGAATATCTCGGCGAATGTCGGATCCTTTTGCGCTGGGAGCTTCAGTTACACCGGCTTCCAAAACATCAATCACCGGACAGGCCTTAGGGTTTCGTTGAGCGAAGATCATAAAATCCAGAGCGACACTTTTAGGCAGAATCACGAGATTCGCCTGGGCATAACCCGGTGCAACGCCTGCGGTAGGTTTTGACCATCTGCCGCTTCCAGCGGCCTTTCGAAAATCTTCCGGGTGCATGTTTTTCACATCCATCATGGCATCTCTCCCTTTTCTTATAATTACAGATTCCTGAAAACCTGGATTACTACTCCATAAAAGCTAGATTAAATACTCCATAAAATAAGTGGCAATCGTAAAGTAAATCGTCAGTCCAATCATATCATTAATCGTTGTAATAAAAGGTCCCGAGGCTACGGCGGGATCAATGTTGAGCTTGTTCATAATCAGAGGAATAATGGTTCCTGATAACGTGGCAACAAATAAGGTAATTAAAAGGGATAATCCGATGACCATGCCAAGCATGGCATTGCCCTGCCATAAGGTGGCGATAACACTGATTAACAGGCCGTTTACCACGCCGATAATAATTCCTGCTCCGGCTTCCCGCCGTATTACAGGGAAAACTCCCTGTTCTTCATACTCCCCAAGGGTAAGCCCCCGTACCACCACGGCTAGGGACTGGGTTCCGGTATTTCCCGCCATATCTGCGATCATGGGTATAAAAACCGCCAGTATGGCTACGTTCTCTAAGGTTTCTTCAAACTGGCCGATAATATTTCCTGCCAACAGTCCTAAAAACAGCAACAATACCAACCAGGGAATTCTTCGTTGGGCGGACTTAAAAATACTGGTGCTGACTTCTTTTAAATCCTGGTCACTACCGGAAAAACCACCGAATTTATAGATATCCTCCGAGGCTTCGTCCTGTAGAACATCCACCACATCATCGATGGTGATAATTCCCATCACCTTATTTTCCTGCACCACGGGAAGGGCTAGGAAGTCGTATTTTTCCATGATATCCGCCACGTCCTCCTGGTCCATATCCGCTGGCACGGAAACCACCCGCTCAAACATGATGTCCTCTACCTTCGTTTTCGGATCGGAAATGATCAGTTCCCGAAGGGACAGAACCCCTCGAAGATTTTTTTTCTCGTCCACTACATAAAGATAATAAGCCGTTTCCGCATCGGGGCCGATCTTTCGTATTCTCTTTAGGGTATCATCCGTTGTAAAGGTATCGGGAATGGTAATGAACTCATCGGTCATCAGTCCCCCGGCGGTATCTTCGGGATACTGCATCAGTTTCTTGATATCAATTTCTTCTTTGTCATCCATCATTTGGAAAATTTCCAGTTTTTCCGTCTCTTCTAATTCGCCCAATAAGTCTGCCGCATCATCGGAAGACATTTCTTCTAAAATTCCTGCGGTCCGTTTTACTCCCAATTCATCTATTAAAACCTTTTGTTCCTCATATTCCAGTTCCTCAAAAATTTCCGCCAATTCCTCGTCGGAAAAATGACGAAACATCTCCCGTTGCTCCGGGGTTAAATCCATCAGCAATTGTGCTTTATCATAGGAATGAAGTTCATCAAATAATTCCTTGAGTTTATTTTTATTCTTATGATCCAAAGATTGAATCAATTCTTCCAGCAAACCGTCGTATCGTTCTTCGCTCATTCTGTTCCCTCCTTATCTCCTCACCCATGGCGGAGAAGTGTTCTACATCAGTTGCTCCATAAAGTAGGTGGCTATGGAAAAATATATGGTCAGTCCGATCAGGTCATTAACCGTTGTAATAAAGGGTCCTGAAGCCACTGCAGGATCAATTTTTAATTTATCCATCAACAAAGGAATTACGGTTCCCGCTAAGGTGGCTACAAATAAGGTGATCAGTAGGGACAATCCGATAACCGCACCCAGCATCGGGCTTCCCTGCCAAACCATGGCGATAATACTGATCACAATTCCATTGGCAAGGCCAATAAAAATCCCCACTCCCGCTTCTCGGCGAATGACTTGAAAGATTCCTTTTCCTTCAAATTCTCCAAGAGTAAGCCCCCGTACCACCACGGTTAGAGACTGGGTTCCCGTATTTCCTGCCATCCCCGTCATCATAGGAATAAATACGGCCAGTACCGCTACCGCTTCCAGGGTTGCTTCAAATTGTTCAATAATCGTACCTGCCATAATCCCGACCAGCAACAGACCCGCCAGCCAGGGAATCCGTTTTTTTGCAGATTGAAAAGAACTGGTGCTGCTTTCCCTAAGTTCTGCTTCACTTCCCGAGAGACCACCCAGTCGGTACAGGTCTTCAGAAGTTTCTTCCTGCAGTACATCAATCACATCGTCAATGGTGATAATCCCCACAATTTTTTCATCCTTTACCACGGGAAGGGCTAGAAAGTCGTACTTTTCCATAATATCCGCCACGTCCTCCTGGTCCATTTCCGCCGGTACGGAAACCACCCGCTCCGACATGATCTCCTCCACTTTGGTTTCCGGTTCCGCCACAATCAGTTCCCGAAGGGAAAGTACCCCGCGAAGATTCAGGTGTGGATCAGTAACATATAGGTAGTAAGCGGTTTCCGCCTTCGGTGCTAAATTTCTAAGTTTATTTAAAATATCCTCTGCGCTGTAGGTATCAGGGATGGTAATAAATTCATCGGTCATCAATCCACCGGCGGTGTCCTCATCGTATTGCATGAGTCTACGGATATCCACTTCCTCCTGATCATCCATCAAAGCGAATATCTTTGCGGTTTCTCCGTCTTCCAACTCTCCCATTAAATCCGCCGCATCATCGGAAGACATTTCTTCAAGAATTTCTGCGGTTCTTTTTAATCCCAGCTCATCAATTAATACTCTTTGCTCATCATATTCCAATTCCTCTAAAATCTCCGCCAGATCTCCATCGGAGAAATGTTTGAACATCTCCCGCTGCTCCGGAGTCAAGTCCATTAAAAACTGGGCTTTATCATAGGAATGAAGTTCATCAAACAACTCTTTCAATCGGGCCTTATTCTGTTGATCAAGAGCTTCTATTAATTCTTCCAATAAATCTCGATATTTTTCAACGGTCATAATTTCTCCTCCTTATTCTACCCTGCATTGGTAAGGGTAAATTTGGGTGCCTTGGGTGTATTTGATTCAATTGGTATTGCTTTGGGTTTGTCTCCGGGGTCCACTTTACCCTCTCCTTTCTTTGGTAAAATAAGAAAAAGACCTCTTTTCTTTCAACAGAAGAAGAAGGTCTTTAAATATCCATTTAAATGGCCTTCCTGCATTCATTGAGCTTTGACACTATATGACGTAGAGGTCTTCCCTCATCTACATTAAGCAAAACCTTAATCCGGTAGTG
>PWEO01000166.1 GCA_003553525.1 Clostridiaceae bacterium | reverse complement strand
TCTGATTTCCAGCAAGTTATCGATCAAAGAGGTAGATGGAACAGAATTTCCTCTCAGGATAAAACAACTTCCATAAATAAAGGAGTTTGGATGGGAAATGTAGAATTAATTACTTAATTAATTAGAAAAGGCTGGAATGATTATGAAAAATAAGCATATAATTAGACTGGGACTGAGTTTTATTCTTCCGGGAATAATACTGATTTTCCCACCGCTGCAATTGAGCACGGACCAAGGGATTGTATTATCGGCTTTAGTGCTGACTATCATCTGGTGGGCAACGGGAGTTGTAAGAAAATCCATAGCCTCCGTTTTTTTGTTGACGGTGTTTTCAATTTGGGGAAGCACACCTTTAACCGAGATTTTTCGGTTTCCACTGTCAGAAAATTTTGTTCTGATCCTATTTTCCTTTGTTTTTACCGAGGGAATTATGAACAGCGGACTCACAGAGAAATTTATAGAGCCCGCCCTTGACAGGGGAAGTAAAGGGATTCACTCTTTACTTTGGATCATTATCGGATTGAATGTCATCTTAATTTTTGTGATTCCTCAGCCCTTTGCAAGAATCATCATTCTCGGGACAATTCTGAAAGGCTATTTCTTTAAGCGAAAGCTTCAGGAAGAGCTGATAAGAATTTTAATGCTTTATACCTTTGCTACAGCTATTGTAGTAAATATGATGTTAATTCGAGGGGATGTGATTCTGAATAATGCCCTGATTGCCATAGCAGGAATAGAAATTTCAGAAGTTCTATGGATCAAAATTATGGGGCTGCCCACAATGTTCTTTGCAGGTTTTACGTATTTACTGTTTTATTTATTGTTTAAGAAAGAACTTGTGAAGTATTTTAATGAGACGAAGGGTCGCAATGATTCCAAGGAGGAAATAAATGTAACCTCCATTGAGAGGATGAACATAGTAAAACACTTTTATCAGCCAGGGGCACTGACGAATAAGGATAAAAGAAATTTTTGGATGATTCTAGCCGTGGTCTTCTTATGGATGACGGAACCCTTCCACGGGATCGGATCCGCTGCGATAATTGTTTTCGGGACGATGGTGATGGCTTTATTCGGTTTAATAAAAAAAAAGGACTTAAAATCCGTGAATCTGGAGCTTTTAATTTTCATCACCGCAGCTTTTTCCATCGGCGATGTAATAACCAACAGCGGCGTGGCGGATATTCTCTTCGGGCCATTGAGAGGTCTTTTGCCAAAAGAATTCGGGATCCTGTACTTGTTAACTATTATGGTGATCTCCATGACCATGCATATGGTTCTCGGGAGCAATATCACGACCCTCTCCGTGGTAGTTCCCAGTCTGATGCTGATCAGCGAAGGGACAGTACCAATTTTTGGTTTGGTTTTTATCATTCATGTATCGGTATCCACTCATTATCTGCTGCCCTTTCATAATGTTATTCTATTGATTGGAAACGGAAAAGGTTTTTTTGACAGCAAGCAGGTGGCCCGTTACGGGCTAGGGCTAACCCTTCTCTTTCCCATTGTTCTGCTGGGCCTCTATTATACCTGGTGGCAGATTATCGGATTATCGTAAGTATTTATAATGTTTTTCGTTTTATATGCAAACCATAGAAGAGCCCTCCGGCTCTTTTATGGTTTGCTATATTGGAATTTTCCACTGGAAAGGGACAACATTTTTAGAAAATCGAATAACTGCGGTATTTCAAAATTATTCGTTATATAACCCAAAGAGTTTTAGCAGTTTTTGCCAGAAGCTTAATTCTTCATCTTCCTCAATATCTGGAGACTCTTCTTCCGGAAGCTCAATAGCAGGAGTTCTAAAAACGAACTGGACGGAGGAGATTTCTGTATTTTTCTCTGAGACAAAGGATACGGGCTCAAAATCCGAGGTATCGTATAAAGCTTCTGCACGGTCCATTTCCTCCTGAATGATGTTCGGTAATTCCGCTACCCCTTCATTTAATTCATTGGTGCCTTCCTCGAGTTCATCGGCTCCGTTGTTTAAGTCACTAAGCCCGTTGCTAAGGGAAGATATGCCTCCGCGAATTTCCTGATAACCATAAGAAAGATCTTCCACCCCCTGCATATAGTCATCCAAACCGGCGTGGAAACCATGGTAGTTTTGAGAGAGCTCTGTCATACCATCTATTAATTCCTGTAAGGGATGGGCTTCATCTTCGGTTGGGATAAATCCCTCGATACTTTCCGCCATTTCTAATAAGGCTTCGGTTGTCCCGCTTAAGGATTCGGAAAAAGACTGGAGTGCGGGTTCTATGGACTCAAAAGATTCCTTGACGGCTTCATAAGTTCCTTTCGTGGTTTTAGCCGAGGCGTAAAACTCCATCAGTTGATTCAAAATAGCTGCCATTTCCTCATCTTCACCGACAAGGCCGTAAAGAGGGGCAGGATCCACTTTTGTTTCGGGAATAGCTGAAATTGCGGCATCCAATTCAGAGTAGGCGATACTGTAGCCCTCGCGCAATACATCCATTCCGTCAGCCATTTTTTCTAAGCCCGCTGCCATGTCCCGTAGTCCCTGGGAAAGCCGGGAAAGTTCTTCAAGTTCTGACATAGGGTTATCCTGTTCATTCAGTTCACTTACGATTTGATCCAACGCTCCCCGTATTTGCCTGGAAGAGTCAAGAAGCTGATCGGAATTTCCACTTAAGTCATTTAGGCCTTCACCAAAGGTTACGGCTCCGGTATTTAAATCTCCGGCACCTCCTGCCAGTTCGCCGATTCCGGAGTTTAATGATACAACCCCATCATGTAAATCAGAAACTGCTTCCGATAAGGTTTTGGCGTCCTCGATCAGACCACCTGCTATTGGGACATCGATGGCCATGGAGAAGGGAAGGGCGCTGAACTCAATTTCTCCCATGATAAATTCTTCGGCGAATCCGGATACTGAAATCGAGGCGTCTTCTCCGGGCATTACTGTATGAGTAATGATTCGGTTTCTGCCGGCACTGGCAAGAACTCCATCAGGAGAGGTAATTGAAGTGAAATTCTCGGTATCCATGGTAAGTGAGACTTGTAAAAGATAATTCTCATAAAAGGCAGAATTTACGGTGGGATTCTCGTCAATATCAATGGAAATCTCAAAGTCTCCCATCTCTCCTGCGAGATCCTCCGGAGAAATTGCTGCACCGTCTAAAGAATAATCCACGGAAATCTGCCAAGGTAAGGCAGTCTCTGACCCGAGTGTTCCCTGGTAGAAAAACTGTTCTGCCGTGGTGTTTATGGTAATTTCATCGCCATCAACCTGGATTTCTTCGGAGGAGGTCATATT
>PWEO01000207.1 GCA_003553525.1 Clostridiaceae bacterium | reverse complement strand
GGTCCTTCCGAGCCTACGGAAGCGTTTCCGGTAACCCGGACAAAATCCCCTTCTTCGAAGCGGGACATATCCGCTCCGACGTATCCGTCCACATGAATTCTCGCATCCCCGCTGCCGTCATTGACCACAAAATAGCTTTCCGTCTGGTTATGCTCTACGATCTTTCCTTTTGTGGTGACAAGCATGCCGGCATACTCGGGCTCCATGGCTTCTGCGGTGCTCAGTTCAATCGGTTCCACCTTCTCCACGGGACCGACATACAGCACCTGATAATTGTACTCGTCAAAGGCGATTTCCAGCTCGCCTTCAAAGTACATCACTTCTCCGGTTACCAGGACTTCCGTACCCACGGGTAGATTGTTCTTCGTCTGGGTTCCGTAAACATTGACTCCCGATGTTTCGTCCTGGATATAGATCACGTCAAAGAAGTGGTCGGTGGGTGCCGTGACGGTTCCTCTTACGGATACTATGTCTCCGGGAGCTGCGCTTTCCCGAACCTCTTCAATGGTCGTATAGCGGTCATAATCCGCCAACCAGTCGATGATTTCCAGGGTCAGGGCAGTATTGCTCTGGTCGTTTCCGATTTCAAAGTCGGAATAGAAATGCCTTCCTGCGGCAACCACTTTTCCGCCGCCCACTTCTTCCTTTGCAATGATCGGGATGTCTTCGCCGTTCAAGTCTCCCTTTTCATTGTAGACATAGGCCGTGGGTCCGGGATTAGCCGTATAGGAGGTCTCATTTCCTCCCAGCAGGATTTCCAGATTCGTCGCTTCGTCATTGTTCAGAGGAATATAATTGCCCGCATCATCCTCGGCAACCAATGAGCTTCCGCTGAAGATCCGGATGGCTTCCATATTCCGGTTCAGTCCGCTTTGGGTGTAAGGCAGGTTGTAGCTGACGATGGACCATACCATACCGCCGGTGTACTTATCGGAATCCTCCGGTTCATACACATTGTCATCATTAAAACGGATGGTGGTTCCAATATCCCGCATCAGCGGATTCAACATCAGGGGATTGTTTCCATGGTTGGACTTATTGGCCACCATAATGGATCCCCCGTCCTTAACCCAGTTACCGATGGCTTCGGTTTCCGCCTCGGTAAAGTTGTCATTTTCGGAGTTCGGAACGTTTACAATCATTACGTCAAAGTCTTCCAACAACTCCTCGGTAATCGGCTCTTCGTTCAGTACCGCTTCATAGCCGTACAGTCTTAGCATTTCAATCATTTCCAGTACCGTACCGGGAACATCGGCGTTGTTATGGGCGTTATCAATCATAATCTTTTTGCCGATGGGACTGACGATCGTAATGCCTCTGGAGATTTCCGTTACCGTGGTAACCCCTTCGATGTCCGTCAGCACGGCATAAATACGGTGCCGTCCCGGTTCAATCTCCAAATCCGGCGTCCAGGTGGTACTCAGTTCCACATTGTTTCCTGATGTCAGACGATCGCTGTAAGTGTCCTTTCCGATCAAATTATCCTCATTGTCCGGATCGTTCAAATAGAAGGATACTTCCACTTCATCGTCCACGTGTCGAATTCCCATATTGGCCACGGTTGCCGTAAGTTCCGTTTCGAAACCGGGCAGGGTGGGATCGGGATCCACATTTAATGCCGTAAGCTTTAAGTCATGCTCTCCGCCGGCGGTAAAGATCGGCGAGGAGGTTCCCCACAGTCCCATTTCATGAACCACTTTCACCACAAACCATTCCGCTCCTCCGGCGGCTTCCAGGGAAGGACTCCACTGGGCGCTGTCGGTACCGTCGTCAAAGATCATTTCGTCAATGACGGTTCCGCCGTTGGTGATTAATTGAAGCTTAAGAATATCCACTTCACTGTCTTCCGCAAGGATCTCAAAATCGATCGCTTCTCCGGGCTCCACGTCAATGACGCTGCCCATCCAGTAATCATTTCCTTTAAAGGTAAGTTCCAAGCTTCGGGTTTCCGTGGAATACATTCGCCGCTCGTTCATGGCATTCACTACGGAATCCGTGGTTAGATCCTCGGCAATCACTGCTGTTAAAGTGTCGGGATCTCCCCAGTTTTCCGCATGGTTGTCCTGGGAGTTCATGGCTCCGACTCTCCAGCCGTTGTCCAAGGCTTTCCAGTAATGACCTTCGGATCGGCTGTAGCTGTAAGGCGGCGCACCGTTGGCCACTTCAATGCCGTTGAAGTAACGGTCCATCTCCGGTACATAGGCCAGATCCGCAAAGGAATCATCGGGCCAGTTGGGATGGTTGAACATGTTAAACACATTCTCACCGGGCCGGGTGGAAACATCGCCAGCCCATTCGTAGTAATCCCGAAGGGGTACCATCTGGCTTTTCGCTTCCACATAGGTGCTGGAATTTATGGTATTGGCATGACCCCAGATACTGGAGGTCTGCTCAAATCCCCGCATGGCCAGAAAATCATCATTTTCACTGTTAAACTCTTCCACTTCCAGACGGGTACTCATCCACTCCGAGGGTTCCCCGGTTTCCGGATGATGTCTTTCCACGTACTCGTCCCTTGTCTGGTCATATTCGAAATTATTATCCGTCACACCGTCCAGCCAGTTGGAGTGATCGGTGATCGCAAGAAAATCAATGCCCCGGTCCTTGGCATAATTAAAGGCCTGGGTGGGATCCCCCGCTCCGTCGGAATAGGCCGTATGGGCATGGGGGACGCCGTAGAAGAAATTGAAATCCGTATCCGGCGTCTGCACTGTAAAGAACCAGGCAAACTCATTGACCCCTCCGTTGGATTCCGGCACATGGACTTCCACGTCCTGATCGCCCTTTGACAGGGCTTCCGGCACCTGATAGGATACGTGATCATTTTCCTCGTCAATCACGGCATTTACTTCTTCACCGTTTAGATACATTTTAATTTCATCATACAGAATTTCTCCCGCTCCCTGTACCTCGGAGGCTTCCAAGTCCACCGAAATCAGAGGCGTGCTGTCATAAACCGTGGTAAAGGGTGCCGGTTTAGGATTCAGTACCAAAGGCAGGGTAGGATCCTGTCCTCCCGGTCCTGCGGTTAATTGAAGGTCTTCCCCGTCCTTAAGCTTCAGCTGGGCACGGTCATAAAAACCGACGATGCCTTCCACGAAGTACCAGTCTCCCGCTTCAATGGAGGATAAATCGAAGTTGGTGGCTCGTCCGGAATAAACGTAGGCGCTGCCTTCCTCATCCCGAAGGGTAAAGCCGTGATCGTCTTTTCCCCGAACCTCTCCGGGATAAATGGTCTCCACTAGCATGCCCTCCACATCAAAGCCCACGTGGTATTCCCCGG
>PWEO01000128.1 GCA_003553525.1 Clostridiaceae bacterium | reverse complement strand
ATGGGAACAAATACGGAGATCGTGGTCAGCGTTGATGCCGTAATAGCTCCCGCCACCTGCTTTGCTCCGTCAATAGCGGCTTCTTTCGAACTTCTTCCTTCATTTTTCATCCGGTAGATATTTTCAATCACCACGATGGAGTTATCCACCAGCATCCCGACGCCCAGTGCGAGACCGCTCATGGAAATAATATTCAAGGTAACCCCGCTAAAATACATGGCCACAAAGGCGAAAACCAGGCTTATGGGAATGGCCAGGGCAATGGTAATCGAGGGTTTTAAATCCTTTAAAAAGATGATCAGAATCAGGATAGCCAGTACCGCCCCGATAATTAGGTTCATGGAAATCGAAGAAATTACCATATTCACAATTTCGCCCTGATCCATTAGAGCTATGATGCTGATGGCGGAGTTATCCTCCATAATTCCATCCATTTTTGCCCGCAGACTGTCGGCAACAGCAGCGGTAGAGTATCCCGTTTGTTTTTGGATATCTAAAATAATGGCGTCTTCACCGTTGACTTTTGCATAGGACTCTTCGGTACTGTCGATCATGTTGATCTCAGCCACATCTTCTAAGGAATAGGCCGGAACCCCTTCCATAATAGACGGGAGAATTATCAGTTGTCGAAGTTCTTCTAAATCTTGAATTTCATCCCCTACTCTGACCAGATAATTCATATCAGCTTCCAGCACATAGCCGGCGGGAAGTCCGAAGTTCTGTCCGCTTAAAATTCCTGCGATCATATCCTTTGTAATTTCTATTTCGCCATTTTCCATTCCCCCATTATCCAGGGCAGGGTCTACTTCAGGACCCTCTTCAGCCAAGCCTTCGCCGGAAGGTTCTTCCATGTCACCCTCGGGCAATGCTCCCATTTGTTCTATCATGGCTTCCTGGATTTCTTCATTAACCGCAGCGATTTTTTCTTCCTGCAATACTACTTCAATCTGAAAATCTCCCAGTCCCGAAGCATTGACCGAGGCTACCCCTTCGATGCTTTCAAGCCGGGGCATCACATCATCTTCAACGACACTGGTGGCTTCTGTAATAGACAATCCCTCTACGGAGACCGACGACACCATGATCGGTAGCATATCGGGATTCAGCCGAATAATATTGGAGGAACCTACATCGTCGGGCATTCCTGCCGAGAGCATATCCAAATTCTCCCGCATTTCAATAAGCACACTGTCCATATTCGACGATTCTTCAAATTCCAGGATCAGAATCGACATATTTTCCCGGGAGATGGAGCTGATGGAGCTGATGTTTGTCACAGTGGCCATGGTCTGCTCCATGGGCTGAGTAACGGCGTTTTCCACCTCTTCGGGACTGGCTCCGATATAAGGGGTGGTTACCACCGTCACGGGTAAATCAATATTCGGTAATAGCTCCAAGTTCATCCCCGTTAAAGACACTGCTCCGAGTATTGCAATTATTACTACCGCTACCACAATGGTATAGGGTTTTCGTACACTGAATGCTGATAACATATTTTCCACTCCGTTTCTTATTATTGTTTATTTCAATTGTAATATTCAATCCTTCTTTTCGAATAAGCATATCAGAGAAACATGAACTGCTTGTGAACTATTAAGAATTTTTTTCAATAAGTACTGACTGGTCGGTCAGTTTTTAGATTATACCTTCCCATACTGGATTTGTCAATCGTTCCAATAGATTTTTCCACTCCTTAAAAATTGCCGCCACCATAGACAGGTTTTTCCATTAATGATAGAATTGATTTAATATTTAGAAAACACAATCGCAAAAAAATTAATTTTACAAAGGATGTTTTACCAATGAACAAAACCGTGCTAGGCATGTTGCTCATCACCGGAATTTTATGTATTTATGCCTTGATCTCAGGGGGGGCGCCTTTGGTAGGGGAAGCCCTTCTTGTTGCTGCAACAACTTTTATTAGTATCATCCCTATTTTAATTGTGGCCTTTCTCCTGGCGGGACTTATTTCCACTTTGATTTCAAAGGATATGGCCTCCAAATGGCTCGGGAAGGAAGCAGGATGGAAAGGTCCTTTTTACGGAGCCCTGATGGGAGCCGTGGTTCCCGGAGGCCCCTTCTTTTTTTACCCACTGATGGCAACCCTTCTAAACTCGGGAGCAAACCTTGGTACCATGCTCAGCTTTGTGGCATCCAAGAGCCTATGGAATATTGCTCGAATTCCTATTGAAATCGCCTTCGTGGGCATTGAACTGACCTTAATCCGATTCCTGGTTACTTTTGGAATTCCGGTGTTGGTAGGAACCGCCGTTAATATTTTCTTGCCTAATTACACCGATAAAGTACGGGAAGACATCATGGCCCTTCAGTTAAAGCTCTCAAAGGAAAGCAAGGAGGGGCAACATGACTAATGCTTTTTATACCTTAACCATTATGGCGGTGATCCTTTTTGTGATCGCTTATCGCAAAAATAAACACGGAGAAAGCATTAGTGAAGCTCGAAGAATGTTCATAAGCACCTTTCCCCTGCTATTGCTGGCCTTTACCATCGTAGGTTTTATTGAGGTTTTGGTTCCGAAAGAGGCCCTGCAGGACTGGCTGGGACCGGAGTCGGGATGGCGGGGTCTTGTCATTGGTCCCCTGATTGGGGCAATCGTTCAGGGCGGTCCCTTTGCTTTTTTCCCTTTGTTCGATTCCATATTCCGAGACAGTGTCACCATCGGTACGGCTGTTGCCATGATCAGTGCCTGGGGAATGATCAATATCGGTCATCTTCCCTATGAGTTTGCCTTTTTAGGGTATCGGTTTGTTCTAATAAAATACAGTATTTATGTCACTCTGCCCACCTTAGCCGGTCTTCTTGCCCACTTGATCTTCGGTGCCTAAATTTTTCCGTTAAAAAACCCCATTGCTATGTAGCAATGGGGTCTTTTAATATGTGCAACCGGCTGTCATATTCTTTTGATAAAAGAATGAAGACCCTTGGCTTTGCGTCCTTACCTTTCGGTAAGTTTGCCCGATAAAAATATGTGCATACCTTTGATGCCATAATGAGTTCATATAAGTCAAGTTCATTATATAAGAATATTTATTATTTGTCCAGCCATTTTTATTATATTATTTTCTATTCTTTTGTTTTTTTCTTCCACTACGCCAGCTACTTAGGGCCATGGTGATCACCCCGAGAAAAAAAGAACCTAGCATTACAATGATCAAGGGCATATCCACATTGGTAAAAACAAAACTGATGGAAACTTCCTGGGTATTCACCACCGCAAATACGGCAAAGGCGAACAGTAAAATAAAGGCGATTACAATTTGGGGATTGAT
>PWEO01000006.1 GCA_003553525.1 Clostridiaceae bacterium | reverse complement strand
GTTGAAAGGAGCTAAAAATGAACGGTAAATACGAAGTGGTAACCTTATGCGGAAGTACCCGATTCAAAGAGGATATGGTGATTATTGAAGTTGAAAACTATCTTCCGGGACACTTTACCTTGACGAAAATAGAAAACTGATTCACTTGAAGCGGCGGGTCCTTTGATTATCAAGGGCCCGTTATTTTTTACAAAAAAATAAAAAATTTTGAAAAACTATTGCTTGTTACGTAACGTAATATAGTAAAATGGAATTAACAAATCACAGGATAAATAAATCACAGTTTTAATAATACCGGAAATACCAGTACAAATGAGAAAGTAAAGCAGAATCCTTTAATTCGATACAGAAAAAGGGGGAGAAAAATGTTCGGACAAGAAAAGAAGCTAACCGTAGGGGAAGTCGCGAAAAAGTTGAATATTACCGTTCGTACCATTCAGTATTATGATCAGATCGGACTGGTAAATCCATCAGAGCTAACGGAAGGGGGGCGAAGGCTCTATAGTTTAGGGGATTACGTAAAGCTTCATCAGATCATCAGCCTTAAGGAATTCGGTTTTACGTTAAAAGAGATTAAAGAACGAATTGTGCCGGCGAACAGTCTTACCGAAATGGATCAGTATCTGAAAAAACAGGAAGAACTTATTCAAGATGAGATCAAAAGAAAACAGATAACCTATCAGTTACTTAATCAGTTTCGCCGTGAAATGAATCAAGTGGGGAAAGTGGACTGGGAGGTATTTGTGGAAATTATTGAGCTCCTTCGAAATCAGGATGAACACTACTGGATTGTGAAATATTTGGATAAAGGGCTTTATGAAAAAATTAAGGAACGAACGGTAAAGGATCAGGGACAACAGTATGTTAAACGGATGGAAAAACTGTGTATTCGGGCAAAAACTCTACAGGACCGGGATATTCCGCCAAATTCCACGGAAGGGATCGCTTTAGCCAGGGAGTGGTGGGATGAGATTATGGGGTTTACCGAGGGGGATATGGAAATGATACGGCAGCTGACGGAGCTTACGGAAAAGAGTCGGAATGAAAAACAGACAGAATTTTTGAAAGCTTTCCGTATGGTTGAAGAATATATTTCCAAGGCACTGACCGCTTATTTTGAAACCGATTCCCGGGAGTTTGAGTAATGATAGAGGTTAAAGGAGGAAGAACAATGATAACCGTGAAAAATCTTATAAAAAGTTACGGAAAGGAAACTGTTTTAAAGGGGATAGATTTTACCGTTTCGGAAGGGGAAATATTTGCACTCCTTGGCCCGAATGGTGCGGGGAAAACCACGACCCTGGAATGCATGGAAGGGTTAAGGCGCTTTGAAGAAGGGAAAATCGAGATCTTTGGTGAGACTCCGAAAAAAGCCATGGAACAGGGAATAATCGGGATACAGCTGCAGTCCTCTTCACTGCCGGCAAATATTACGGTAACCGATGCCATGAAACTCTTTTGTTCCTGGAATCAGATAAATAATCGGGGAGATTTATTGGAAAGGCTGGGAGTAAAGGATCTGGGGGGTAAAGCTTATAAAACCTTATCCACGGGACAAAAAAGAAAGCTGCATTTAGCTCTTGCCTTAACCCATGAACCGAAGGTACTGTTTTTGGACGAGCCCACTGCAGGGTTGGATGTGGAAGCGAGAGCCCATTTGCATCAGGAAATTAAAACATTAAAAGAGCAAGGAACCACCATAATTCTCGCCTCCCATGATATGGCGGAAGTAGAAAGTCTTTGTGACCGGGTTGGAATGATTGTTGAAGGTAAAATGCGGTCCATCGGAAGTCCTCGGGAAATTGTGGCGGAGGTGGAAAAAGAACAGTGGATTGAAGTGCAGTGGCAAGGTGAGCTACCGGAGTTGGATTTTAAATATATGACGGATCATCAAATGATCCGGGGAGTGCATCGCTTTAAAACCGAACAACGATTGGCAGGACTTCGGGAAATACTGGATTTTACGGAAGACAGCGGGTTGGATCTGTTGGATATCCGATTAGAAAAGCCTTCCCTGGAGGAGCGGTTTATTGAAATTTCCCAAGGAGGAAAATTATCATGATGAAAAGCTATCTGTTTACGTTATATCTTAAGACCAAACTGGACTTGAAGAGTGCGGAAATACTAATTACGTATTATCTGGTACCCCTGGGATTCTTCTTTGTAATGGGGGCGGTATTTACCTCGATCATGCCGGAAGTAGAATCTACGTTAATTGCTTCCATGGCTATTTTTGCGGTGACCATGGGGGCGTTGATCGGAACCCCATCGGGGATTTTGGAATACATCGGTGTGGATATTCGAAAGACTTTTCAGTCCGTAGGGATCCCTCTGCACACTGTAATCAGTACTACGGTAATTTCCGGTCTTTTGAATCTGATCGTCATGAGTCTCATCATATATCTGTTTGCACCGATCGCCTTCGGAGCCTTAAGGCCGGAGAGGCTAGGGTTATTTATTGCGGGACTTTTAGCATTGATTCTAACGACCTTACTGCTGGGGATTTTGATCGGACTTTATGGAAAAACCACCTCAATGGTAACAATGCTGTCTCAGGTTGTTTTTCTCCCTTCCATGATGCTATCCGGCATTATGTTTCCTGCGGATATGCTGCCAAGACCGTTGCAATACTTGGGAATGGTATTGCCCGCCACCCATGGGATGGAAATTTTAAGTGGTGACTCATTGGAATTATGGAGCTTTCTGATACTCGCAGGAATTTCCGTAATAGCAACCATCCTAATTGTATACAAACTGCAACGGTTGAAGAGTTACTCATAACGGACTCTAAGCCAGAATAATGTATACTCACAGAGGACGGTTTAGAGTGGAGTGACCCCTTCAAGCCTTACAATAAGGGTACGGTTAGGTGCTATATAAGTTTTTTTGCTTTGCAGGAATTTCTCCCTTCTTTAGCGAATCTATAGGTATATTTTACTATTCTTTTTATATAAATCAAAAGGGATAGAATAAGCTAAAGGGGGAAAATATGGAAAAAGCGAGTAACAAGAAAAAGCTTTTATGTTTTTACAGCATTCTAAAGGAGTTATCAGGGGAAGAAGATCCACTTAGCTATGAGGAAATCAAAAGACATTTTCAAAGCAGGATGGGAATAAGTATTACCTCAAGGAATGTAACGGATTATACCAGAGAACTTAAAGACTTTGAAATCGATGTATCAGGACCCAGGGAAAATAAGCAGGGATATTATTTAAGGGATCGGAGGTTTGAAGTTTGGGAGTTAAAAATAATCACTGATCTTATCCGTAGAAGTTTTTCCCTTACTCAAAAGAATAGTCAAAGG
>PWEO01000061.1 GCA_003553525.1 Clostridiaceae bacterium | reverse complement strand
TTATCTGTTTGTGATGTTTAGAATTACCGATAATCCTTACATAGAATGACCCGGCTCTCGGTAATAATCATATCAACGGGAAAATCAAAGTTATTAAGAGGAAGGGAATCCAATATTTGAAAGTCCAGGGCTAAGGCGATGGTTATAGGCTTATGTTTTAAGGTAGGAAGGAAGCGGTCGTAGTACCCGCCGCCATAGCCGATACGGTAGCCGCTCTTTGTAAAGGCTAATCCGGGAACAATGATCAGATCAAGGATTTCAGGATTCTTTGGTCGAAAGGCAAAGGCTTTCGGTTCCAATACTCCGAAGTGACCGGTTTCCACATCCTTTTCCAAATCCAGCAGCTCGGAGACGATAATTTGTTTTTCCTTCGGTTTCGTGACGGGAATAAAAACCCGGCGATTATTGTTAAGAAAATCTTCAATCAATAATGTGGTGTGAATTTCCTCCTGGAAGGGAACATAAGTCATGAGGTTTTGGGCGTTTTTATAGGTCTCTAATCCCTGTAATTGTCGAAAAATTGCGAGGCTCTTTTTTCTTAAATCATTGACGGATAGGGATTTTCGCTGTCGAATCATATTTTGGCGGATCTCTTTTTTAAGTAATCGCATTTTAAACTCCTCCTTTGGTCTTATTTTAACAGTTTATCGGATAATTATTGTTAATTCAATTGGAATTTATAAAAAAAGGCTGTTATAATAGATAAGAAGCTTATGTAAATCAAAAAATAAAATAAATTTTATAGAATTTCCTTCAAAAAGCAGGAAATAATCGGTTTTTGTCGAATAACAATAGATAGTAGGAGATGATTTAGATTGATAGAATTTCAGAATGTCGGAAAAACTTATCGGCATGAAGTAGTGGCTCTAAAAGATATTAATATAAAGATTGATAAAGGAGAGTTTGTTTTTTTAGTAGGGCCCAGTGGTGCCGGTAAATCCACTTTTATAAAATTACTGCTTCATGAGGAAAAAGCAACTTCAGGAAAAATAATAATGAACGATCAAGATATTACAGGGGTATCCAATCGGAATATTCCGTTGTTAAGAAGAAGTATAGGCGTGATTTTTCAAGATTTTCGATTGTTGCCCAATAAAACCGTATACGAGAATGTAGCCTTCGCTATGGAAATTGTGGAAGCAAAAAGTCGGGATATACGACGACAGGTCCCTATGGTATTAGGTTTGGTAGGACTAAGCGATAAAGCGAAAAAATATCCCAATGAACTCTCTGGCGGAGAAATGCAACGAGTTTCCATAGCTAGAAGCATTATTAATAATCCGAGTATTGTCATTGCCGACGAACCCACGGGAAACCTTGATCCCGACACCGCTTGGGAAATCATGCGGGTACTGCGTCATATCAATCAGCGGGGAACCACCATCATTATGGCGACCCATGCGAAGGATATTGTAGATATTATGGAGCAACGGGTAATAGCCATAGAAAAGGGCACAGTGATTCGGGACGACAAGAAAGGAGTATATGGCTATGAAGATTAAAACCATGGGATATATGGTAAAGCAAGGGTTTGTTGGACTATGGAGAAATCGAGGAATGTCCATTGCTTCTATCGGATCGGTGACCGCATCATTATTGGTACTGGGGGTAATTATCACCTTAGTGATCAATATGAACAATATTGCCTTAATGGGGCAAAGTCAGTTCGACAACATTCAGGTCTATCTGGAAGAGAAACTGGAAAATGATGAGATTGACAGTATCGGAACAGAACTCGAAAGTATTGAAGGGGTCGCTTATGTGGAATATGAGTCCCAGGATGATGCTTTGGAGAAAATGAAAGAAAGTTGGGGTGAACAGGGATATTTACTGGATACTTTGGAGAACAACCCGCTACCCAATTCCTACATTGTTTATTTTGAAGAACTGGAGGCTTCCCAGACGGTAGTGCACAATATCCAGGGGATTTCCGGTGTGGATGAAGTCCGGTATTACCAGGACGTCATTGATAATCTTATAAATATTGCGGATTTTGTACAGCTGACAGGACTGTTTTTAATTGCAATTCTAGGGTTGATTGCGGTGTTTATTATTTCCAATACCATAAAAATCACCTTGAACGCAAGAAAACAGGAAATTACCATTATGAAATATGTGGGAGCTACCAATTGGTTTATCCGATGGCCCTTTGTCATCGAAGGTATGTTTTTAGGACTGATCGGAGCCCTATTTGCCTTAACCATAGTTTATTTCGCATATGAGTACGCTTACAACTTAGTTTACGCTCGATTCTATGCATTATTTGCCGAATATATTGTCCCAGCGGATGCAATGTTGCAGCAAATTTCTTTAATGTTTGTAGTACTTGGAATCGGAGTTGGAGTACTTGGAAGTTTGATTTCCATGAGAAAACACTTAAAGGTATAATCGCAACTTACAAAAGGATAATTACAAATTGAAAGGATGGATGTATGGTGAAAAGAAGAAGTAAATTTATAACGGTTATTGCAACGTTTCTACTGATCACTTCCAGTATATACGTATTTGCTAATGAAATTGATGAGAAAAAAAATAGCTTGAAAGAAGCGGAAGAACAGCAAAGAGAAGTGGAAAGCCAACTTCAAAGTAAGCAGCTGGAAGATGCAGAGATTCTTCAAAAGATTGAAGCCTTGGAAATGGACATTATCGAGACGGAGAATGAAATCACCCGTCTCGAAACACAAATTTCTGAAACCGTGGAAAAAATTGAAAAGACTCAGGTTGATCTAGAGGAAGCGGAAGAAACCATCGGGGAGAAAAATGACACGTTGGAATCACGGCTTGACACCATGTATCGAAGGGGAAATATCGGGTACATAGAAGTATTATTAGGTTCAGGGGATTTTACGGAATTATTAACGAATATTGATATGATAAGAATGATAGCTAATCAAGATGTGGAATTAATTGAAGAACTGGAAGAACAGAGAAGTCTGATTGCCAGTAAGAAAAAATTGTTGGAAGACCAAGAAGCCAAGCTAGTAAATTACCAGCAGGACGCAAAAAGCGAAAAAGAACAGCTGCAAGTGTCTCGGGGAACTCAGATAACCCTGCGTCGAGAGGTTCAAAGTACTATCAGTGAAATAGAAACGAATCTTGACCAAATGGAGCAGGAATCCCAAAATCTTGAGGCGGAAATTCAAAGACTTCAAAAAGAGGAACAGGCTCGGATAGAAGCGGAAAGAAAAAGAAAGGAAGAGGCAAGAAGAGCGGAGGAACGGGCGGCTAAGGAACAGGCCAGTCAAGAGCAAGCCAGTCAAGAACAAACCGGATCCACAAGATGGCCGGTGCCGGGACATACTCGAATTTCTTCTCCTTATGGGAATCGAACCCATCCTGTATTAGGAGGCACAAGATTTCACTCGGGAATTGATATTCCCGCACCTACAGGAACCCCCATTATTGCCGCAGCTTCGGGAACTGTAATTATGTCCCAATACAGCGGAAGTTATGGAAATGTTGTAATCGTTGATCACGGAAACGGGGTATCCACGCTCTATGCCCATAATTCAAGGAATCAAGTGAGTGTGGGACAACGGGTTCAGGCTGGTCAAACCATAGCTTTAATTGGATCTACCGGGATGTCTACAGGCCCTCACCTCCATTTTGAAGTGCGGAAAAATGGCAGCACAACCAACCCTATGAACTGGTTACGTAATTGAGAGTAAAAAAAACTAAATAAATGTTGAAATTTAAGGATTAAAGTAAATTCGGCTGGGTAAAATCAGTATTAAGGACCATTTTCCAAATAAAGGGGAGAAAAAGCATGAAAAAAAGAAGATTTTTATGTTTGATAATGGCATCTTTATTACTGATAAGCTCAGCCCTGTTTTCTTTTGCCGAAGAAATTGAAGAAGTCCAGGATCAATTAAAAGAAGCGGAAGAACAACAGCAGATTATCGAAGCCAAAATCAAAGAAAATGTAATGGAAGAATCGGAGATTATTGAGAAAATCGAAGAAATTGAAATGGAAATCATTGAAGCGGAAGTGGAAGTTGAAAGTATTGAATCGAATATTACTCAGGTATTGAAAGATATCGAGATTACCGAGAAGGAACTGGCGGAAGCCAAAACCGGTATGGGAGATAAAAATGAATTACTGGGCTCACGAGTAGCCGCCATGTATCGAAAAGGAAATATCAGTTACATAGAAATTCTCCTGGGATCCAGAAGCTTTTCTGATCTTCTATCCAATATGGATATGATTCGAAAAATCGCAGACCATGATGTGCAACTGATCGAAGAGCTGGAAGCTCAGGTTGCCCTGGTGGGAGCCAAGCAGGAAGTTCTTGAGACTCAAAAAAGCCAACTTCTGGAGTATCAACAGGATGTGGAATATCAAGTGGAAACCCTGCAAGTATCGCGAGGGACCCAGCAGCGTCTGAGACAGGAAATTCAAGGCACAATTGCGAACATGGAGCAGGAGCTTACGGAATGGGAAGAAGAATCCGAGCTTCTTGAAGGAGAAATCCAGCGGATTGAACGAGAAGTTCAAGCACGAATAGAAGCGGAACAGCGAGCTGCAGAGGAACGAGCTCAAAAGGAAGCGGAGGAACGAGCTCAAAAGGAAGCGGAAAGAAAAGCCAAAGAGGAAGCGGAACGAGCAGCAGCTGCGAAGGAACAGGAAGCCAAGGAAACTGAAGAAGAGGCTGTGAAAGAAGAGCCTCCTGAAGAGGAGCCGAAAGAAGAAGAAATAATAACAACCCCTCCCAGTACAAATCCCTCCTGGCCGGTACCGGGTTATACGAGAATTTCTTCCGGCTATGGCAATCGAATCCATCCGATCTTCGGCGGGTTGAGACCGCACTGGGGAATTGATATTCCTGCTCATATGGGGACCCCTATCGTTGCCAGTTTAGCAGGGGAAGTAATTCTTTCAACTTATGGATCCAGTTACGGTAACTATGTGGTGATTTATCACGGAGATGGAATCTCGACTCTTTATGCCCATAACTCACAAAACCATGTGGCTGCGGGGAATCGTGTGGAGCAGGGTCAGGTGATTGCATCTATCGGAAGTACGGGGAATTCCACCGGGCCCCATCTGCACTTTGAAGTAAGAGTCAACGGAGACCCGAAAATCATAAATCCGTCGCATTGGCTAAATCGATAATTTATGTTAAAATAGATAAAATATACTAAACATAATGAACTGAACATAAAAAACATAATGACGCAGAACTCAGAGGAGAGTATGGAATGATAAGTAAAAAAAAGGCTTTGATCGGGGCAGTAATTCTGGTGTTATTAACAACCGTTGTTAATATGACCTTGGGAAATTTTATCGCCCTTCGAGTAGGAGAGAACTATTTAATATCCGACAATCATATGGAATATTATCAGGAACTGGAAGAGGATTTCTCAAAACTGATCTATATGAGAGACTTTTTAATGGAAAATTATTATGAGGAGCTTGATGAATCGGAACTGATGGAGGGTGCCGTCCGGGGGATGTTTGAAGCTACGGGGGACCCATATACCACTTATATGAGTACCGATGAGTATGAAGATTTTATGACGGAAACGGAAGGCTCCTTCGGGGGCATCGGTATTATAGTCACTCCAGGAGAGGACGGATTTGTAACTGTTGTCTCACCCATTGAAAACACACCGGGCTTTCGTGCAGGAATTCAAACCGGGGACCGAATTATTGAGGTGGACGGACAGGAAGTCAAGGGTCCAAATCTCAATAAAGCCGTGGATCTCATGCGGGGGGAACCGGGAACGGAAGTGGAAGTCACCATTCGTAGAGAAGGGGAACGGGAAATGATTGAACTTACCATTGTAAGGGATACCATAAAGATTGAAACCGTTCATCATGAAATGATGGAGGATGATATCGGCTATATCCGAATTACCAACTTTAATCAGCAAACCGCACGGGACTTCAGAACAGCGCTGGATGAATTAGTGGGGGACAATATGCAGGCATTGGTATTGGATCTTCGGAATAATCCCGGAGGACTGCTGAGCCAAACCATAAAAATTGCCGACATGCTGTTGGATGAACAGGTAATTGTTTACACGGAGGATCGGGATGGGAATCGACGGGAGGAAACTTCCTCCAGTGATCATGTAGATGTACCATTGACGGTATTGGTGAATAAAGGAAGTGCCAGTGCTTCGGAGATTTTAGCCGGAGCGGTTCAAGACGGAGAACGAGGAACCATTGTTGGCGAGACCACCTTTGGTAAGGCCTTAGTACAAGGTATTCGAGAATATTCAGATGACGGGTCCGGTTTCCGGTATACCGTATCTCAATATTTTACCCCCGACGGAAACTATATTCAGGATGAAGGCATCGAGCCGGATATCATTGTGGAAATGGAAAGAACCGTTAGCGTGGAGTTGATTGAAGAGGGTGAAGACCTGCAGCTGCAACAGGGAATTGAAGTGTTAAAAGAGAAGATTGGAATCGAATAATAACCTTCGGATCCTCGGGAAAATGAAGGTGAAGATAATTGAATAAAGATTTTCAATATGCTATAATAATAGTGTGGTAGGGAGGTTATGTCAACTGCCACATTATTTTTGTTTTGTGATTAAGAATGATTATTAATTGGAAAATAAAAAGGGAGCATCGGCTATGAAAAAGAAAATAAGGGTTCTGGGATATATGATGTTTTTAGACTTCCTATTAACTTATTTTGGAGTGGTGGATCTCAATGTCATTGAAGAAGCCAATCCCTTAATGGTATGGCTATTTGAGCTCCCCTTATTAAAAGCCGCCCTCTTGAGGATTTTGATGATTTTGGCAGTGATGTTTTTGATCCGGCAAACGAAAAAATATAAAGAACCCATTGCAAAGTTCGGCCTTGTGGTCTATTCTATGGTATTATTTCTTCATATGGCCTGGTTGTGGTATTACAATATCGGCGTATTATAAACTTTAATAATTCCAAGTTTTCCGGTTGACAAGCCGAAAGAAAAAACATACAATAATACGAACTAAAGTTCTATTTGGTGTAAAAGTTCTGAAAAAGAACTAAAATTATCGAAGAAGAAATTATAGAAAATGAACTTATATTAAACTTAAAAAAAAGGATGAGATTTAATGGAAGAACGCTTTCAAATCAAATCGGATTTCAAACCCACGGGGGATCAGCCGAAGGCTGTTGAAGACTTGGTTAAGAGTCTTAATAAAGGTCATCGGGATCAAACTCTTTTAGGGGTTACGGGCTCAGGAAAGACCTTTACCATGGCCAATGTAATTCAACATGTCCAGCGGCCAACCTTGGTATTGGCCCATAATAAAACCTTAGCGGCACAGCTGGCCAGTGAGTTTCGGGAGTTTTTTCCCGACAATGCGGTGGAGTATTTTGTAAGCTATTATGACTATTACCAGCCGGAAGCCTATGTGGCCCATAATGATATGTTTATCGAAAAGGACGCCTCCATAAACGACGAAATTGACAAGCTCCGCCACTCCGCCACCTCCGCTTTGTTTGAACGGCGGGATGTGATTATTGTGGCCAGTGTATCCTGTATTTATGGACTGGGGAATCCCGAAGAATACAAGGAGTTGGGACTTTCCCTGAGACCGGGTATGGAGCGGGACCGGGACGAAATTCTACGGAAGCTGGTGGATATTCAATATGAACGAAATGATATAAATTTTGTACGGGGAACCTTTCGGGTGCGGGGGGATATCCTCGAGATTTTTCCTGCTAATTCATCGGAGCAGGCCATTCGTGTGGAATTCTTCGGAGATGAAATTGAACGGATTACGGAAGTAAATGCCTTGACCGGTGAGATTGTCGGGGAACGGGTCCATGTTTCCATCTTCCCTGCTTCCCACTATGCAACGGGATCGGAAAAACTGGAAGACGCGATTAAAGCCATCGAAGAAGAACTGGAAGAGCGGGAGGCATATTTTAAACAGGAAGAGAAACTGTTGGAAGCCCAGCGGATTCGACAAAGAACCATGTATGATATTGAAATGCTTAGAGAAACGGGATTTTGTCAGGGGATTGAGAACTACTCCCGACATTTATCGGGTAGAGAGCCGGGAAGTAGACCCTTTACTTTGCTCGATTATTTTCCTGATGATTATTTGATGATCGCCGATGAGTCCCATGTAAGCATTCCTCAAGTTCGGGGGATGTACGGCGGAGACCGTTCCCGAAAGGAAAACTTGGTGGAATACGGATTTCGTTTACCCTCGGCCTATGACAATCGACCCTTAAATTTTGAGGAATTTGAATCCTTAATCAATCAGATTGTTTATGTTTCTGCTACACCGGGACCCTATGAAAGTGAAAGAAGTCAGATGATTACGGAACAACTGATTCGGCCTACGGGAATTATTGATCCGAAAGTGGATGTACGTCCCGTAAAAGGACAGATTGATGACCTGGTAGGGGAAATTCATAAGGAAGTGGAGAAAAAATTCCGGGTACTGGTTACCACATTAACGAAGAAAATGTCGGAGGATCTGACGAATTATTTGGAAGAGTTGGGAATTAAGGTGCGCTATCTTCACTCGGATATTGATACGATGGAACGAATGGAAATTATCCGGGATCTTCGTCTGGGTAAATTCGATGTATTAATCGGAATTAACCTCCTGAGAGAAGGACTGGATTTACCGGAAGTATCCTTAGTGGCCATACTGGATGCGGACAAAGAAGGATTTTTGCGGTCGGAAACCTCCATGGTGCAGACCATTGGGCGAGCCGCCAGAAATACGGAAGGCCGGGTGGTTATGTATGCCGATAAGATTACGGGATCCATGAAGCGAGCCATTGATGAGACGGAAAGACGTCGAAGCGTTCAAATTGCCTATAATAAAGAACACAACATTAAGCCCATTACCATTAAAAAGCATATCAGTGAAATCATTGAAGCTACCAAAGTGGCAGAGGATGAAGTGGAATATACCCTGGAGCTTGCGAAAAAGCAGCCGAGGATGGATCAGTTAAGCAAGACTCAACGGGAAAAACGGATTAAATTACTGGAAAAAGAAATGAAAGCTTCGGCAAAGGCCCTGGAATTTGAAAAGGCTGCGGAACTCCGCGATGAAATCGAACAATTAAAAGAGGTGTAGAGATGACAAGAGATAAAATCATAGTAAAAGGCGGGAAAGAGCATAATCTACAAAATATTAATGTGGAAATTCCAAGAGACCAGCTTGTAGTGATCACCGGAATCTCCGGATCCGGGAAGTCCTCCCTGGCCTTTGATACCATTTATGCGGAAGGACAACGGCGCTACATTGAAAGTCTGTCCTCCTATGCAAGACAGTTTCTCGGTCAAATGGAAAAACCCGATGTGGAGTCCATAGAAGGGCTTTCCCCGGCCATTTCCATTGATCAAAAAACCACGAATAAAAATCCCCGGTCTACCGTGGGGACCGTAACGGAAATTTATGATTACCTGCGACTGTTGTTTGCCCGGGTGGGAACGCCCCATTGTCCCGTCTGCGGTATAGAAATACGACAACAGACCATCGAAGAGATTACCGATAAAATTATGGAGTTGGGAGACAAGACGAAAATTCAACTGCTGGCCCCGATCATCAGCGGGAAAAAAGGCATGCATAAAAAAGTGTTGGAGGACCTAAAGAAGGAAGGATTTGTCCGGCTTCGAGTGGATGGAGAAATGCGGGAAATCAGTGAAGATATTGAATTGGAGAAGAATAAAAAACATCACATCGATGTGGTTGTGGACCGGATTGTGGTAAAAGAAGGGGTGGAGCGGAGACTGAGCGATTCTTTGGAAACCGTTATTAAACTCTCCGACGGCATGGTGAAAGTCGATGTAATCGATGGCGATGAAATGCTGCTTTCCACAAAGTTTTCCTGTCCTGAACATGAAATCGGACTGGAAGAACTATCCCCCAGAATGTTTTCCTTTAACAGCCCCTATGGAGCTTGTGAAACCTGCGGCGGCATCGGTCATAAAAAAGTGGTGGATCCGAAACTCGTTATCCCTAACCCCGAATTAAGCATTAAAGAAGGGGGCGTTGTCCCCTGGGGAAAAGCCAGCGGAAATATGGAGGAGACTTATTATTTTAAAATGGCTCAATCCTTAGCGGATAAATATGGAGTCGACCTTGCTACGGCCATTAAAGAGCTGCCGGATAATTTCATCCAGGATCTTTTATATGGCGACGGCGGTACCCTTGTGGACTTTGAATATGACTCCAAATACGGCGGCAGAAGGACACACTCCATAGTTTTTGAAGGGGTGGTTTATAATCTTGAACGACGATATTTGGAAACCCACTCCGACTATATGCGGGAGAAAATCGAAGGATTTATGAGTGAAAAAACCTGTAAAACCTGTAACGGTGGAAGGCTCAAAGATGTGGCCTTAGCCGTAACTTTTGATAATAAAAATATTCAACAGATCACCGATTACTCGGTAAAGGATGCCTTGAAATTCTTTGAAGAAGTGGAACTGGATGACCGTAAAACCTTTATTGCCCATCAGATCATTAAAGAAATTCGGGCGAGACTGAGCTTCTTGTTTGATGTAGGTCTCGGTTATTTAACCCTGTCCCGAAATGCGGGAACCTTATCGGGAGGAGAATCCCAACGAATTCGACTGGCTACTCAAATCGGATCGAAACTGGTAGGGGTCCTGTACGTCCTGGACGAACCCAGCATCGGCCTTCATCAGCGGGATAATGATCAATTGTTGAAGACGTTGAAAAACCTTGCAGAAATTGGGAATACCGTAATTGTGGTGGAACATGATGAGGATACCATTCGAAAAGCGGACCACGTCATTGATGTAGGCCCCGGGGCCGGAAACCTGGGAGGCTATATTGTTGCCCAGGGCACCGCAAAGGAAATTGAAAAGGTGCCGGAGTCCATTACGGGACAGTATCTCAGCGGAAAGAAATTCATTCCGATTCCCAAGGAGCGGAGAAAGCCCAATGGGAAGTCCCTGGAAATCCTTGGGGCTCGGGAAAACAACTTAAAAAACATCAACGTCAGCGTCCCCTTAGGACTGTTTACCTGTGTAACCGGGGTTTCCGGTTCGGGAAAAAGCACCCTCATTAATGAAATTTTATATAAGCAAATGGCCTATACCTTAAATCGAGCCAAAAACATACCTGGAGATCATGACGAGGTAAAGGGTATGGAACACATCGATAAGGTGATTGAAATTGACCAATCCCCTATTGGAAGAACGCCTCGTTCCAATCCTGCCACCTATACCGGTGTATTTGATGAAATACGGGATGCCTTTGCAAAAACCCAAATGGCGAAAACCCGGGGATACAAAAAAGGGCGCTTCAGTTTTAACGTCAAAGGGGGAAGATGCGAAGCCTGCAACGGTGACGGAATTATTAAGATTGAAATGCACTTCCTTCCCGATGTATATGTGCCCTGTGAAGTATGTAAAGGGAAACGATACAATCGGGAAACTCTGGATATTCTGTATAAAGGCAAAACCATTGCCGACGTACTGGATATGACTGTGGAAAATGCTCTGGAGTTTTTCGAGAACATTCCAAAAATCAATCGGAAGATCCAAACTTTAAAGGACGTAGGACTTAGTTATATTAAATTGGGGCAACCTTCGACCCAACTATCGGGAGGAGAAGCTCAACGAATTAAACTGGCCACGGAGCTTAGCAAACGAAGTACGGGAAAAACCTTGTATATCCTAGATGAACCCACCACCGGTCTACACACCGCTGACGTGCATAAACTTACTGGCGTTCTGCAACGGTTGGTAGAAGGCGGGAACTCCGTACTGGTCATTGAGCATAATTTAGATGTTATTAAAATCGCAGATCATATCATTGACTTAGGTCCTGAAGGGGGACAGGAAGGCGGAGGGGTTTTAGCAACGGGAACCCCGGAGGAAATTGCAAAAGTAAAAGAGTCCTACACCGGAAGATATTTAAAACCCATGCTTTTTTCCCAAAAAAGTAAAGAATGTTCATCCTGAGGAGGTTCATAAATGAGTGAGAAGATCTCAGAGCAGATTCAAAATCTTTTAGAACACCTGCCTAAAAGTCCCGGGGTTTATTTGATGAAAAACGCCAAGGACCATATCATTTATGTGGGGAAAGCCATTAACCTTAGAAGTCGAGTGCGCCAGTATTTTCAATCACCCAGAAATCAGCCACCGAAGGTTCAGGCCATGGTTCCCAATATTCATCACTTCGAGTATATTGTCACGGACTCGGAGATTGAAGCCCTGATTTTAGAGAATAACTTAATAAAAGAGAATAAGCCGAAGTACAATGTGCTTCTTCGGGATGACAAGACCTATCCCTATATTAAGGTGACGTTGCAGGAGGAGTTTCCCCGGCTGTTGAAAACCCGAAAAATTCAAAAGGACGGGGCCAAGTATTTTGGCCCCTATACCAATGTATGGGCATTAAACGAGACCCTGAATATTCTTCGAAGTCTTTATCCTATTCGCCAATGCAATAAGGATATTAACAAATTGATTGAGCGAAAGGTCCGACCCTGCTTAAATTACCATATTAAAAAATGCATCGGTCCCTGCACCGGCCGGGTAAATAAAGAGGCTTATCAGGAAATGATCCAGGGAATCCTTTTATTTTTGGAAGGTCGGGAAGATGAGCTGATTAAAAAAATAGAAGGACAAATGCACCGGGCGGCGGAGTCCATGGACTTTGAAAAAGCCGCAAAATATCGTGACCAGGTGGAGGCCTTAAAGGAAATTCTTCAACGGCAAAAAGTGGTATCCACGAAGGAGTACGATCAGGATATTATTGCCATGTCCAAAAGGGAAAATAAAAGCTCCGTACAGGTTTTCTTTATTAGACAGGGGAAATTGGTACAGAGGGAGAATTTTATTTTGGAAAACGATGTGGAGGAAAAGGATGAGGAGATCTTATCCTCCTTTATTAAACAGTTTTACAGCGGTATGAATTTTATTCCCAAGGAAATATTAGTGGAACAGGATTTTGAAGACCGGGAAATTATTGAAAGCTGGCTTTCCTCACGAAAAAATGAGAAAGTGATTCTTCAGATCCCGAAGATCGGTGAGAAGAAAAAACTCTTAACCATGGTGAAGGAAAATGCAAAATTATTTCTCGATCAAAAGGTGGAAGTGGAAAAGAAAAAGGAAGAAAAAGCGGACCAGGTACTTACAGGATTACAGGAAATTTTGAAACTGGACGAGCCTCCCCACCGTATTGAAGCCTATGATATCTCCAATATTCAAGGAGTGGAATCCGTAGGCTCCATGGTGGTTTTTAGGGATACGAAACCGGACCGTAAGGAATATCGGCGTTTTAAAATACAAAAGGTCAAGGGTCCCGATGACTACAAGAGTATGGAAGAAGTGTTGGAACGTCGCTTTAAAAGAGGTTTAAGAGAGATCGAAGATCTACAGAAACTGGAGGATTTATCGGCAGTGGAGACTTTGGGGAAATTCGCTACTTTTCCGGAATTGATATTAATCGATGGCGGAAAAGGTCAGGTGAGCATCGTCGAAAGAGTTCTTAAAAGCCTCGGCATAGAGATTCCCGTATGCGGTATGGTCAAGGACGATAAACATCGTACCCGTGGCCTGGTCTATAAAGGACAAGAACTTCCTTTGAAAAAGGGCAGTTCATTAATGCTATTTATCAGTCAGGTACAAGAGGAAGTTCATCGTTTCGCCATTACCCATCATCGAAGTTTGATGAAAAAACACCAGGAAAAGTCGGAACTGGACGATGTCCCGGGCATCGGTCGAGTAAAAAAATTGGCCCTTTATAATAAATTTAAAACCCTGGAGAACATAAAAAATGCTCCGGAAGAGGAACTCTTGGCAGTGGACCGTATTACTAAAAAAGATGTGGAGAATTTAAAAAAACAATTTATCCAATGATGAAAAATGTCAAATCTAAGAACAAAACAGCTTAATCTTCTGGAGCGCGCTATAGGGCAAAAGCTGCCCTATAGTTTTTTTGTTATCATAATGAAAGTATTAGGGGAACTTCACCTTGGGAAAGTGTGAACACTTAAAATATTTACGAAAGTTGTAAAAACTTTATTGATTTCAAAGGATTTTTATTATATACTATAATAGTTAAAAAATTAACATTATTAGATACCCAAAAGTACTTGAAATATTCAAAAATGAATACAAAAGTTTGAATTTCCCTACCCGTTGAAGTAGAATAAGAGGGTAAGGTTTTTTATAATGTATTCACCAGAACCCGGTTACAAAGTACATGAATATATAGCTAAGGAGGGACATTATGGAAGAATTGGTAAGCAAAGCGTTAACGGAAGAAAATTTTCAGCAACTGGACCGACAGATTGAAAAAGTACAAGGAAGCAAAGGGCCCCTTATGCAAGTGTTGACCCAAGCCCAAAAGATTTTCGGGTGCGTACCCTATGAGGTGCAAAAGCATGTATCTGAAAGGTTAAAAGTACCCATGAGTGATATCTACGGCGTGGTAACCTTCTACTCCCAATTTTCGCTGATACCAAAGGGGAAATATGTCATCAGTGTCTGTATGGGAACCGCATGCTACGTAAAAAGTGCACAGCCGATTTTAGACAAAATCAGTGAAATCATTGATACTAAAAGCGGCGAAACTTCAGCCGATGGAAATTTCACTTTAGAGGCTACCCGATGTATTGGCGCCTGCGGACTGGCTCCGATTATTACAGTTAATGAAGACGTATATGGAAAGTTGGAAGTGACAGATGTACCGGGAATTATGGAGAAATACAAAGATTAAAGGAACCTATAAGAAAAAATTATGAATCCAAGGAGGTTCGGTCATGAAAAGCTTAGAAGAACTGAGAAAACTTCGAAAAGAATCCTTAGATCAGGTGGATATGCGAAGAAGCGGCAAAGGAACCCGGATTGTGGTAGGAATGGCAACTTGCGGAATTTCCTCCGGGGCAAGACCGGTAATGATGGCTCTTGTGGAAGAAGTTAAGAAAAGAAATCTGCAGGATGTAACCGTAACCCAAACCGGATGTATCGGAGCCTGTCGATTAGAGCCCATGTTTGAAGTATACAGAACCGGGGAAGAAAAAGTTACCTATGTGCACATGGATGCGGAAAAAGCGAAAAAAGTTGTGACGGAACACATCGTCAATGGAAAAGTAGTGAGTGAGTACACGATTGGAGCCTATGAAAAGTAAGGGACTAAACTAAGCGCAAGGAGGTTTGAAAATGGAATTATATCGATCCCATATACTTGTATGTGGAGGGACCGGATGTGTATCTTCCGATTCCTTGAAAATTGAAGAACGGTTTAAAGAGCTGATTGAAAAAAATGATTTAAAGGATGAAGCAAAAGTAGTGAAAACCGGATGTTTCGGTCTTTGTGAAGCAGGACCCATCGTCATTGTCTACCCCGAGGGAGCATTCTATAGTCAGCTGAAGGTAGAAGATGTGGATACCATTGTTGCAGAGCACCTGGTAAAGGGAAGAATCGTTACGGATTTACTATATAAGGAATCCTATCAAGAAGGAGAAATGCAGTCCATTAATGATGTAGGATTCTACAAAAAGCAAGAGCGTGTAGCGCTGAGAAATTGCGGTGTAATTAACCCGGAAGTTATCGAAGAGTATATCGCCTATGACGGATATGAAGCCTTAGGGCGGGTGCTCTCTGAAATGAAGCCCGAAGAGGTTATTCAAATTGTTAAAGATTCGGGACTCCGAGGCCGAGGAGGCGGAGGATTTCCCACAGGATTGAAGTGGGAATTTACCGCGAAGGCGGAAGGGGACCAGAAGTACATTGCCTGTAACGCCGATGAAGGGGATCCCGGGGCCTTTATGGACCGTTCCGTATTAGAAGGGGACCCTCATGTAGTGATCGAATCCATGGCCATTGCAGGATATGCTGTAGGAGCGAATAAGGGATATGTCTATGTTCGAGCCGAGTATCCTATTGCGGTAAACCGCTTGCAAATTGCCATCGACCAGGCAAAAGAGATGGGACTTTTAGGAGAAAATATTTTTGGTACGGACTTCAGCTTTGATATGGAAATTCGTCTTGGAGCCGGAGCCTTCGTCTGTGGAGAGGAAACCGCATTAATTAAATCCATTGAAGGAAAACGGGGAATGCCGGTACCGAGACCTCCCTTTCCGGCAGTGAAAGGACTTTTTGATAAGCCGACTCTGCTGAACAATGTGGAAACCTATGCCAACATTCCTCAAATAATCCTCAGGGGAGCGGAATGGTTTGCCAGTATTGGAACGGAAAAATCCAAAGGAACCAAGGTGTTTGCCTTAGCCGGAAAAATTAATAATACGGGACTCTTGGAGATCCCCATGGGAACCACCCTTCGGGAAGCGATTTATGATGTCGGAGGCGGTATTCCAGGAGGAAAAGAGTTTAAGGCGGTACAAACCGGTGGACCTTCGGGAGGATGTATTCCTGCGGCCCATATTGACACTCCTATTGATTATGATAATTTAATTGAATTAGGATCTATGATGGGGTCCGGCGGTATGATCGTTTTGGATGAAGATAACTGTATGGTGGACATTGCACGGTTCTTTTTAGACTTTACCGTGGACGAGTCCTGTGGAAAATGTACTCCTTGTCGAGACGGCACGAAAAGAATGCTGGAAATGCTGGATAAAATCGCAGAGGGTAAAGGAACGCCGGCGGACCTGGCTAAACTTGAGACCCTGGCAAAAACCATAAAAAATGCATCCCTTTGCGGGTTGGGACAAACTGCTCCGAACCCTGTGCTTTCAACCCTTGATTTCTTTATGGATGAATATGAAGCCCATGTTCATGATAAGCGGTGTCCTGCAGGTGTTTGTAAAGCCTTACTGAATTATATCGTGATTGAAGATAAATGTAAGAAATGTGGAATTTGCGCAGCAAAATGTCCTGTGGACTGTATCAGCGGAACAAAAGGCAAAACCGTATACCACATTGATACGGATAAATGTATTAAGTGTAACGCTTGCTTGGAAGCCTGTCCTTTTGACGCCATAAAAAAAGGATAAGATTGAATGAAGATGAATTTCTTAAGAAATTTGATAGTCCTTGACGATAAAGAATGTACTAAATGATTTTACGAAGGAGGCGAAAGTAAATGGTGACCGTATCAATTAATGGTCAAAAGGTGGAAGTGGAAAAAGGCAGTACCGTACTGGAAGCAGCAAAAAAAATCGGTATTAAGATCCCCACTTTTTGCCACGATGAAAGATTAAAGCCCCATGGTTCCTGTAGAATTTGTGTGGTGGAAGTAAATGGCGGAGCAAACCTTCCCACGGCCTGTGTAACGCCTGTTTATGAAGGAATGGAAGTGGAAACCGAAAGCGAAGATGTAGTAACCGCCCGGAAAGAGATCCTGGATCTTCTTTTAGCGGACCATCCCCTGGAGTGTTTAACCTGTGAAAAAGCCGGGGAATGTGTCCTGCAGGATCTTTGTTATCAGTACGGCGTGGAAGAAACCTCCTATGACGGGGCAAGAAACCACTATGAAATCGATCAGTCTAATGATTTTTACTATAGCGATCAAAATAAATGTATCAAATGCGGAAAATGTGTAATGGTGTGTGATGAATTGCAGGAAACCCATGCCATCGGTTTTGCAGAAAGAGGGTTTGAAACCCATATTGCAACTCCCCTGGAAAGAGGTCTATCCGAGTCCACCTGTGTATCCTGTGGAAACTGTGTTTCCGTCTGTCCCGTGGATGCTTTGGGATCGAAGAAGAAAACCAAGTTTCGATACTGGGAAGTGAACAAAGTCCGGACTACCTGTTCATACTGCGGTGTGGGATGTCAAATGGATTTACTGGTAAAGGATAATAAAGTAGTGGAAGTGCAACCGGCGGACGGGGTTAATGATCGAATGCTCTGTGCAAAGGGTAAATTTGCCTTTGATTTCTTAAGTCATCCCGATCGACTGAAGATGCCTTTGATTCGAAAAGACGGCAGACTTCAAGAATCCACCTGGGAAGAAGCTTATGATACCATCGTTGGAAAAATCAACAGCATTAAAGCGGAAAACGGTCCGGGAGCTTTTGCAGGACTTACCTCTGCAAGATGCAGCACGGAAGACAATTATATGATGCAAAAGTTTATGCGGGCAGCCATCGGAACCAACAGTGTGGACCACTGTGCCCGACTCTGACACTCCTCTACCGTTGCAGGTCTTGCAACAACGTTAGGTAGCGGAGCGATGACAAATAGTGTGGACGAAGTATTAAAATCCGACGTATTATTTGTTACGGGATCCAATACCACAGAGAATCATCCCGTCATCGGATCCAAAATGAAGCAAGCGGTAAAAAATGGGGCGAAGCTTATAGTAGCGGACCCTCGGGAAATTGAACTTGCCTATTATGCGGATGTTTTTTTACAGATTAAACCGGGAACCAGCCTGGCTCTTTCCAACGGACTTATGCATGTGATTTTGGCAGAAGAGCTTCAAGATGATAAGTTTATTGAAGAGCGAACGGAAAACTTTGAAGCATTAAAGGAACTGGTAAAAGAGTATACTCCGGAAAAAGTTGCGGAAATTTGTGAAGTGGATGCCAAAGACATTATAAAGGCTGCAAAAATTTACGGAGAAGGCAATCGTGCTGCAATTTATTACTGTATGGGAATTACCCAACACAGTACCGGGACCGAAAGTGTAATGAGCATTGCGAATCTTGCCATGCTTACAGGAAACATCGGAAGAGAAGGTACGGGAGTGAATCCTCTGAGAGGACAAAACAATGTACAGGGAGCTTGTGACATGGGAGGTCTTCCCAATGTTTATCCGGGATACCAGCCTGTAGCAAACCCTGATATGAAGAAGAAATTTGATGAAGCTTGGGGTGTGGATCTTTCTGATGAAAATGGTCTTACCCTTCCGGAAATGATGGATAACGCTCTTCGAAAAAGCGTGAAGATGATTTACATTATGGGAGAAAATCCAATGGTTTCCGATCCTGATACCACCCATATTCGAAAGGCCATAGAGAGTTTAGATTTCTTAGTAGTCCAGGACATCTTCCTTACGGAAACTGCAGAACTTGCGGATGTTGTGCTACCCGCCACCGCCTATGCGGAAAAAGACGGTACCTTTGTAAATACCGAGAGACGGGTACAACGAATTCGTAAGGCCATCGATGCGCCGGGAGAAGCGAAGAATGACTGGGAGATCTTTATGAACCTGATGAATCGATTGGGCTATGAAAAGACCTATGAAAGTGCTTCGGAAATCATGGATGAAATTGCCAGTGTGACACCACAATACGCCGGAATCGATTACAGTCGTCTGGAAGGAAACGGACTGCAGTGGCCATGCCCTACAAAAACCCATGAAGGAACCAGGTTTTTACATGGAGAACGCTTTGCCCGGGGACTGGGACTGTTCAAACCCGCAAATTACAAACCGTCTGCCGAGGTTACCGATGAAGAATATCCGTTGATCATGACTACGGGAAGGGTACTTTATCAGTATCACACCAGAACCATGACCGGGAAAACTGAAGGGCTGAACAACTTGGCACCTGAGAGTTTTATTGAAATCAGTCCGGAACTGGCTCGGGTAAAGAATATCGAAACCGGAGACCGGATTAAGGTTTCTTCCCGAAGAGGATCGATTACTGTAAATGCCAAGGTAACGGATAAAATTTCCGGAAACACCGTATTTATTCCTTTCCACTGGGCAGAGGGAGCAGCAAACATTCTGACCAATGGCAGTGTGTTGGATGAGTACTCTAAAATTCCTGAATTAAAGGTAAGTGCAGTAAACATTGAAAAAGCTTCTTAAAAGTTAAGCTGAAATAGTCTAAGCATTGAAACAAAAAACCCTGCAAGGAGCCAATCCTTGCAGGGTTTTTGTACGATCCTCCTCTAAGAGGGCGAGGGAAAAAACTTCAAGTTTTTTTTATGTTGAAATTTGATTATAATAAAGACAAGGAAATAAATATGGGAGGGGAAACAGGATGATAAGAGGAAATCCCGAGGGGTTTACCTATGACTATTTAGACATTGATAAAATGCACCAACAGGCTCTCAAACTATGGAGAAATGTAAAACGGGAGCCATGGAGCGGAGCAATGCGAAAATACGATAAGAAAGAAAAAACAGAAAACGAAGGGGCACTCCTTCAACTTATGAAGAACACGGAAGAGTTAAAGTCCAAAGAGAAATTAAAGAAAGTTCTGGAAGCGTTTTTACTGCAGGGCCCTTTGTTTTCCCGGGAAGGCAAAGAGATATTTCTGGATCCCGGATTCTTTCAAAGTTCCGAGGATTTTATCACCAAGGTTCGAAATTATGATTCTAAAATAGCAATAGAAGATATCGGACAGGCCTTTCGTAATGTATGGATTATGAATTTGCTGCAAAAGTCTTTTGAGATCCCGGTGGAATGTACTGAGGGAGTTTTCGGATATAGTATGCTGTATCCCTACACCGATAACTTCATGGATGATCCCGGGATTAAAAAGGAGGAAAAATACTTAGCCTGTGACCGATTACATCGACGTCTGTTAGGCGATAAGGTGCAGAGTGAGAAAACAGAAGAAGTAAAAATTTTTCATATGATTGAAAAAATCGAAGAAACCTTTTCTAGGGAATTGCACCCGGAGGTTTTCGAAAGTCTTTTATATATTCATCACAGCCAGCGAGAAAGTTTGAGACAACAGTCTGCCTGCATCGGAGATAAAATATGGGAAAATGGAACAGGAACAGAATCACAGGAAAAAAATCTGCTGGAAATCAGTTTTCACAAAGGGGGGGCATCGGTACTGGCCGATGGCTATTTGGTCAAGGGCAGCCTGAACGAAGAAGAAAGGATCTTTTGTTTTAATTACGGAGCATTATTGCAAATGGCCGACGATTTACAGGACTGCAAAGAAGATTATCAAAATCAACATCAAACCCTTTTTTCCCTGGGCTATGGAAAGAAAACCTTAGATAAGGAGGCGGACCAATTAATTGATTTCACTGAAAGGGTTTTTGAAGCTTATTTTGATAGCACCACCCATCAGAGTATGAAAAAGAGCATGAAAAATTTTCTAATGGAAAATACATTGCTGTTGATTCTGGGTTCCGTATTAATGAACCCCGGCTCCTTTAGCGAAGAATATGTTCGACGGGCGGAGAGTCATTTTCCCGTTTCTCGAAGATTTTTAGAAACCCAACATCAGTCCCTCAAGCTAAAACTAAAAAACGAAAAGCAAAGACGGGTAAAAGAATCAATGGAAATATGGTAGAATAAAAGAAATAAAAAAAGTTTGGAGAGATCATATAATGAACTATGAAGGAAATATTTATCGTCCGCCCAGCGAAGCCTACAGCCTAATAATACAGGTAAGTATTGGCTGCTCCCATAATCAATGTACTTTTTGCGGAATGTACAAAGAAAAAAGTTTTCGTCTACGGAAGGCAGATGAAATACTAGAGGATTTAACCATGGCACGGAAAACCCATAGCAACGTAGAAAGGATTTTTTTAGCCGATGGAAATGCCTTAGTAATACCGAACTTCCAACTGGAAAGGATATTATTAGAAATTAGAAGGCTTTTCCCCGAATGTAAAAGAGTATCGGCCTATAGTGCCCCAAAGGATATTTTGAGAAAAACCTCTATAGAATTGGAAAAAATAAAGGAATTAGGTCTGAACTTGCTTTATCTGGGGATAGAATCCGGCAGCGATATCATTCTGGATAAAATCAATAAAGGGGTCGGTTCCCAAGAAATGATTGAAGCCGGTCAAAAGGCCGGTAATGCAGGATTTAAACTATCGGTTACAGTGATTTCCGGTCTCGGAGGGAAAGAGCTTTGGCAAGAGCATGCATTAAAATCCGCAGAGGTGGTAAACGCTATTCAACCGGATTATTTCTCTTTATTAACCCTTTTGGTTCAAGAAGGGACGATCTTATTTGAAGCCGTAGAAAAAGGTGAATTCCAGCTCCAGGGACCGGAGGAAGTTCTTAAGGAAGCCCGTTGGATGATCCAAGGTTTAGAGCTGAAGAATACAGTCTTTCGAAGCAACCACGCATCAAACTATGTAGCCTTGAAAGGAAGTCTTCCCAAGGACAGGGAGGCTTTACTGAACACTATTGATCAAGCCCTCGACGATAAAGAGGATTTTTATAAACATGAATTATATCGAAGGCTTTAGAATTCTTTAAGGCTCTGTACACTTATCTATGAGTATAACCAACCATTATGAACCATAAGACTTTAGCATGAAGAAGGAATAAAGAATTATTCTTATCAATAATATGTTATAATTTTATCAAGAAAAGAATCATCCGTAGCTACATACTGTTAGCTGGATATGGAGCTGCAAATATACTTTAGGAGGAATCAACATGTTTGGTGGAAGATTAGGAGTTGTAGAGCTGATATTGATTCTGGTTGTTGCTTTAGTGATTTTTGGACCGGCAAAGCTACCGGAGATCGGAAAAGCCCTAGGCAAGAGCTTAAAAGAATTTAAGAAAGAAACCAGTAATCTAATGGGAGATGGAGAGGTTTCCGAATCAAAAAAAAGTAAAGATCAAAAAGAAGAGGAAACCCAGGAAACGAAAACTGACGGGATAAAGAATGAAGACACCGAGGAAGATTAAAAGTAGGAAAACATTAAAAACAGAAGGCAGACTAAGTGCTGAGGGAGGCCCTTCCTTGAATGAAGAAGGATTAACACTGGTTGAACACTTAACTGAATTAAGAAAAAGAATTATCATCGTGATTGTTTCCTTATTGGGAGCAACAGGGATAGCTTTCTATTTCGTTGATGAAATCCAAAATCTGATTATTCGTCCCAGTGGTGAGGTGGACTTTATTTACCTCAGTCCTCCGGAACTGTTAATGGCCCATATAAAACTGGCCTTAATAACAGGTTTGGTAGGAGCACTGCCGATCATACTTTATCAACTGTGGGCCTTTATCGTTCCCGGAATTGAAAAAAAACAAAAAATATTTTTATTTTTATCCGTATTTTTTGGAACCTTCTTTTTTGTAGGGGGAATTGTTTTTGCATATTTATTAATTCTGCCCTTAAGTTTGGATTTTTTTGCAGGGATGGCCAGTGAACAGGTACAGGCTTTGTTTTCTTTTACTAATTATATCGGGTTTGTCACTTCAATTTTGTTGGCTTTCGGAGTAGCCTTTGAACTTCCCATGCTGGTACTGTTATTGACAAAATTCAACCTGGTACGTCCAAGGACCCTTCGAAGGGCCCGGAAATTTGTGTTTTTGATCGTAGTAGTATTATCAGCCCTTCTTACACCTCCGGATATTATTTCTCAAGCCCTACTGGCAGGGCCCATGATGATTTTGTTTGAACTGAGTATTATTATATCTTCCGTTATTTATCGAAAAAAAGAAAAACAGAAGGATGAAGAGGAAGTCCGAAATTAAAATATTTTTAAAAGCGCTCTATGAAGTATAGAGGGCTTTTTCTAAAAAGGGAAAACCTTGGTTCGCATTGTTTATAAAGTAAAAACATTATACAAGGATTGATGAAAAAATACAGAGGGAGGGAAAGAATGACTTCTGAACGAATCGAAGCCTTGAAAAAAAGACGGCAAGAAGAAATGAAAGCAATTAAAACTAGGGATCAGAGCCCTTATGGGTGGACATTGCTGATCATAGTACTTGGGATTGTCTCGGTTTTATTCATTAACCAGTCCCACTATATGTGGGTGTTTCCCCTGGGCATACTTATAGGGTTTACCCTGGAGCGCTCAAGGTTTTGTTTTACCGCAAGCATTCGAAACCCGTTGACCCTTGGCACCACGAAACTGTTACAGGCGGTAATTCTGGCCCTGATGGTGTCCACTGTGTTTTTCTTCATCCTGCAGGTGCTGACTCTGGATATCGGAAATTTTCTAATCAGTGAAGTGCCGGGTACCCTGAGGCCCATAGGCTGGAATACCGTGATCGGAGGGAGCTTGTTCGGTGTGGGGATGGTAATTGCCGGAGGGTGTGCTTCCGGAACCTTAGTGAGGGTTGGAGAAGGTTTCACACTGCAGATGGTGGTGCTGATGGCTTTTATTGCGGGAGCCCTGCTTGCCGGGGTATTTCATTATTCTTTCTGGTATGATTCATTTATTGAGGGTAGGGAGGCCATCTATCTGCCCAACATTATAGGCTTTATTCCTGCATTACTATTACAGCTTACGGTCTTAGGACTACTGTACGCCGGGGCCCGTAAATTTGCGAAAAGAAAAAATATATAACCTGTTGAAGGTGAAAGGGGATGAAAACCATGAAGGAAGAATTCTTGGACTGTATGCATGAAGCCTGTCCGATTCCACTGATTAAAGCTTCGAAAAAATTACAGAAGATGAAGGCAAAAGATCTGTTAATTATGAAAACCGACCATAACTGTTCGATAACCAATGTTATAGAATGGGTGGATAAACAGGGTCATAAAATGGATTATATTGAGATCGGACGGGGAGAATGGGAGATTTATATTGAAAAGGTGGATTCCCATGAATAAAATATTTAATAAAGTGCTGAAAGCCCCATGGCCTTACTGGGCGGCTGCAATTATATTAAGTCTGTTAAATGTATTTTTACTCATGTTTACGGGGGCCCCCTGGAGAATTACTTCCGGTTTTTTATATTGGGGGATGTGGGTTCTGGAAAAATTCGGCTACAATGATTTCGCGGGAAGTTACTTCGAAATTTATGGAGGATTTACGGCAGGAGAAAGCTTTTTAGTAAACACGGTGAGTGTTTTAAATCTTGCGGTGATTCTAGGGGCACTGTTATCGGTTCTAATCAGCAGTGAGTTTAAATGGAGAAGGATTAAGAACTTTAAACAGGTTGCTTTCGCTGTTTTCGGCGGACTGTTAATGGGATATGGAGCAAATATCGCCTTTGGTTGCAACATCGGAGCATTTTTCAGCGGGATTCCTTCCTTCTCACTGCATGGCTGGGTTTTTGGAGTTTTCATGGTGTTTGGAGGAGTGATCGGATCAAAAATTTTGATGCGCTACATGGTTTAGAGAGAAGGGAAAAAAGCAAGAAAACAGGACAAGCAAGAAAGAAATGCAATTAAAAAAGAGTAAACAATCCAATAATTTAAAGGCCCCTCAGTTTTCTAAGGGGCCAATCTACGTCTCACCTACTGCTTAACAAAAGCCGCGATCGGAGGATTTCAAAAACTTTTTGAAGGCCTCTTCATATATGGAAAAGGGATGTTTTTTTCGATAGATCACATAGTAACTGCTGTTAATGGAAAGTCCCTCCACATCAACCACGTGTAAGGTGCCCTCATATAACTCCCGTTCTATGGTTAATTTCGGAATAAAGGCCATGCCTTTACCCGACACTACGGAGCTTTTAATGGCTTCCATGGAGTTTAGCTGATACATTGTTTTTAAATCTTCGCACTGAATCGACTGTTTATTCAATGCTTCCTGTATGGCTCGTTGGGTGCCGGATCCCTTTTCCCGGGAAATAAGGGGAACCTGTAAAAGTTCATCCAGTGTAATACTGTTCTTATGAGAAGAAGAGGAGGTAACCAATAGTATAGGGTCTTCGCCAAGAAGTTCTGCAACAATACCATCCTCTGAAACTTCCTCTTGAACGATACCGAGGTTAATGGATTTGTCCTTGAGCCGACTAATGACTTCCCGGGAATTATAAATGTTGAAATTTATATCAATATCCGGATGCTTATTTTTAAAAATATAAATACTGCAGGGAAGGGCATGTTCTCCGATGGATTTACAGGCCCCGAGGAATAATTCTTTTTTTGAGGTCTTGAAATTGCTCAGATCCCGCTGAATGTTGTCCTGAAGTGACAGAATGGTATCCGCATAATCAAATAGAATTTTCCCGGCTTCGGTGAGTTCCACTCCCCGATTACTTCGAATTAGAAGATTCGAGTCCAATTCTTTTTCTAAAGCCTGCAATTGCATACTCAAACCCGGCTGTGTAAGGTGAAGTTCTTTTGCCGCTTTGGAGATGCTATTGAGTTTAACGGTGATATAAAATGATTTTAAGTATTGCAGATTCATATAAACATCTTCCTTTCCCCTGACTCTCAAATAGACACTCTAGCAATATTATATCATAAGGTAAATCACATAGGTAGGAAAAGAAACCGGAAGATGTAGTTTAGGAAGTGTCAAATGAAAAGTCAAAGGAAACCAAGTTTTCTTAGATATATATAAGCAGTAACCGAAGCCTTTTATCGGAAGAAATCCTTCTGAAAAATGGCTTTTTTTATAGTTTGTATGTTAAAATAGGCATAGAAGAAAAAAAGAATATAATGGATGTTAAAGGAGTAGTGTGGATGAAAATCAAAGAAAAATTTCAGCGCTTTAATTCAAAGATCTTTTTTGTATCGGTCATTCCCTTTCTAATCATTGCCATGGTTGGGGTGCATTTCATCGATGGACTGGTGGTTTATTTGTTTTTAGGAATTTTGGTCTCTCTGCATTCTGCAGTATACCAAAAGTATAAAGATCGAAAATGATAAAGGATATAGAATTAGGAAGAAAATTCTTGGAGGGAAAGTCATGGAGCGGACAAAAACAATTCAGATAGAACAAATCAAAGATGGAGTAATTGAGGAAATGGAAGACCAGGTGGTAATGGAGTACCCCCTAACCGTATATTTAAATGATGAGGAATTTATCACATTACTCTGCTCCCCGAATTCATCGGAGAATCTTCAGTATTTGACCCTGGGCTTTTTAATATCCGAAGGGATGATTGCAAATAAAAAAGATGTAGGAAAGATTACGGTGGAGGAAGAAACCGGTCATATTCATATACAACTGCATAATAAAATAGACTTAAAACAAAAGCTTTACGGAAAACGCACGGTGACCACAGGTTGCGGAAAAGGAACGGTCTTTTATAATGTGTTGGATTCCCTGGGAAGTAAAAAAATCAAGGGAGATATCCAATATGATTACCAACATATTTTAAACCTTTCCAAAGAACTGAATCAACAATCCGGTCTTTTCAAAGAAACAGGAGGAGTTCATTTCTGCGCTCTTTGCGATCAGGAAAAAGTGCTGTTTTTTCATGAGGATATCGGAAGACATAATGCTTTGGACAAAGTTATCGGAGAAGCCTTTTCAAAAGAAGTATCCCTGGAGGATAAAATTCTTGTTACCAGTGGAAGGTTATCCTCGGAAATGATTATCAAGGCCGCCAAAAAAGCAATTCCGGTTGTTGTTTCAAGGTCTGCTCCCACGGAGCTTTCTGTTAATATCGCAAAAGATTTGGATATTACCTTAATCGGATTTGCCAGAGGAAATCGAATGAATATCTATCATGGAAGCAAAAGAGTCAGTGGGAAGACTAAGTAGAATGGAGAGATCTTATGAAGGATACTTATAGAAGAAACATTAATTATCTCCGGATTTCTGTGACGGATCTTTGCAACCTCCGTTGTAAATACTGCATGCCGGAATCCGGTGTGGAAAAAATGCATCACTGTGAGGTGCTCAGTATTGAAGAAATTATAAAAATTGCTAAAGAAAGTGCAAGCTTGGGAATCCAAAAGGTCCGGATCACCGGGGGAGAACCTCTGGTAAGAAAAGGAATTATTGATTTAGTAAAGGGAATCGCTTCAATAGAAGGGATTAAAGATGTTGCCATGACCACAAACGGGCTGCTGCTTAAAAAATACGGCAAAGAGTTAAAAGCGGCGGGGCTGAATCGGATAAATATCAGCATTGATTCCCTTGACCCGGATAAATACCGAAATATTACCCGGGGAGGAGAGGTAAGACAAGTGCTGGAAGGCATTGAAGAAGCCTTGAAACTGGGACTGCATCCCATTAAGCTGAACACGGTGATTATCGGAGGGGAAAATGAAGCGGACATTCCAAATCTGATGAATTTAACCAGAATATATCCCATCGATGTACGGTTTATAGAGCTTATGCCTATTGGTGAGGCCAGTACATGGTCAAAGGAACATTTTATTTCCAATGAAGAAGTACGAAATCGGGTTCCGGAGCTGGTCCCTTTAAACCAGGAGATCGGCAGTCCGGCAAAATACTATAAACTTCCGGGTGGGAAAGGAAGAGTAGGATTTATCGATCCCATATCCAGTCACTTTTGTGCTGAATGCAATCGTCTGAGAGTTACCTTTGACGGTAAATTAAAACCCTGCCTTCACAGTAGCCAGGAGATCGACCTTCTTCCTGCATTACGTCGGAATGAGGGGTCGTTAAAAAACCTTTTGGCAAAAGCCATCACATCCAAACCGGAAAAGCATTACTTAGATACCGTGGACTATGAAGCCATTACTCGAAATATGTCTCAAATCGGAGGCTGAATAATGAAGGTGCTGAAGCTTCAAGCGAAAGAGAAAAGCTGTTGGGAAGACCGAAGGGCCCTTTTTCTCCATGAACAGAATGAAATCAGCTTGATTACGGACCGGGGAATAAAAATGATAAAAGAGGATCTTCAACTTGGAATCCGAGGTTTTTGTCATGGTCGATTCAAAGCCAATATAGAAATAAGCACATCCGGGGATAATGAAGTCCATGGAATGAAACCGGGGGATCAAGTACTGGGAAAGGAAGTAGCCTTCACAATTGGGAAAGTAGGGAAAAGATGCCACAGCACTTGTCCCATCTATAGGAAAGCAGGGTGCTCTTTCTTGCAGGAAATTTTGTTTTTAGAAGTTGAAACCCCCGGTGAGATCGTGTTAAATGAAAAACTGAATTACAGAAAAAAAGGATTAAAATATTAAAAAACAGACCAGTGAACAAGGAGTGAATGGATTGGATAAGACCAAAATTTTAGAGGTTTTAGAGAAAACCGTAGATAAAAAACACATTTTAATCGATGAGCCCATGAAGAATCATAGCTCCTTTAAAATAGGAGGGCCTGCAGATTTTCTGGTGTTGCCGGAAAAAATGGAAGAGATTGCGGGAACCGTCAGAAATTTAAAAAAAGAAAATATTCCCTATATGATTATTGGGAATGCCAGTAATTTACTGATTCGAGATAAAGGGATCCGCGGGGTGGTCATTAAACTTGGCGAGAGTTATAATCAGGTAACCATAGAAGGCACCACAGTGACAGCGGAATCCGGCATTCTATTATCAAGACTGGCAAAAAGGATTGCGAAGGCTTCGTTAAAAGGTTTTGAGTTTGCCAGCGGGATTCCCGGAAGTCTGGGAGGAGCAGTATTCATGAATGCCGGAGCCTATGGAGGCGAGATGAAAGATGTGGTAACCTTGGTGAGAGCCCTAAATGATCATGGCGACGTTGTCACCTTTAGTAATCAGGAATTACAGATGGGTTATAGAAGCAGTATTTTACAGGAAAAGCACTATGCAGTTTTGGAAGTGGTAATGGAATTGGAAACCGGGAATTCGGAAGAAATATATGCAAAAATTCAAGAACTGGATTATCAAAGAACGACAAAGCAACCGATAAACTTGCCCAGTGCAGGCAGTGTGTTTAAGCGACCGGAAGGGTATTTTGCAGGAAAACTGATTCAAGACAGCGGGTTAAAAGGTTGTCGCGTTGGAGGGGCTGAAGTGTCCACTCTGCACTGCGGATTTATAGTAAATCAAGGGGGAGCCACAGCCCAGGACGTGATGGATTTAGTAGGAAAAGTACAAAAAACCGTAAAAGAAAAATACGGAGTGGATTTACAACGGGAACTTCGCATTATCGGTGAAGAATAACGGCTGCTAAGGGTTATAGGCAGTAGAGTAAATAAGGAGATGAGAGGATGAAGTTCACCATTATAACCGGTATGTCCGGTGCCGGGAAAAGTCAAGTGGTCAAATACATGGAAGATTTAGGGTTTTATTGTGTGGACAATATGCCTCCTATACTATTGCAAAAATTTTCAGAGCTTTGGGATCAATCCCAGGGCACCTTTGAAAAAGCAGCCATTGTTATGGACATCCGGGGCGGAGAGTTCTTTGATGATCTGGTGTCAAATTTGGAAGAATTGGAAAGACTGGGTTATCATTATGAAATTCTTTTCTTGGATGCCAGTAATGAGGAACTGATTAAACGTTTCAAAGAAACAAGGAGAAGTCACCCCTTATCCATGGATGGATCTTTGGAAGAAGGGATTAAAGAAGAACGGAAAAAGCTTCAAAATCTACGGCAGATGGCAAATAATATTATCGATACCACAGGTCTGGATTTAAAATCCCTAAAAGAGGAGATTCGAAACCTGTATATTGAAGGAAAAAAAGGGAGAAATCTTAGGATTTCCTTAACTTCCTTCGGCTTTAAATACGGAGTTCCCCTGGATTCGGACCTGGTATTTGATGTGCGTTTTTTACCGAATCCTTACTATGAAAAATCCTTGAAGGAGTACACCGGGGATGATCCACGGGTACAGCGCTATGTGATGGGCAATGATGTCAGCAGGGAGTTTTATGCAAAGCTTTTGGACATGATTCGATTCTTAATACCGAACTATATTCAGGAGGGCAAAAACAATTTGGTTATATCCATCGGCTGTACCGGAGGAAGGCACCGGTCGGTAACTTTAGTAAATAAAATCTTTAAGGAATTGACAGAGGATGGGAACCGGGTAACGATCCACCATCGGGACAAGGAAAAAAAGAAAAACTAGTGGGATGTATTAATCCGGAGAGGGGGAGAGCGTCATTTTAAAGGAAATGTTGAAAACCGGTTGGCGGATTAAGGAATATCTGTTTTTTGTGTTTTTAGGATTTGCTATGATGTTGTCCGCATTCAGTGGAGTTTTTACCAGACTGAATGCGTATTTGACCTTGCCCATAAAGGGACTGTTGTTTCTTGCGGGACTAATCATGGCTATACTATCCCTTCGGGGGATGCTTGTTTTTTTTCTGACCCATATGAAAATCCGGACCTTTTCAAAAAAAGATATTCGAAGTCAGATTCTTAAGCAGAAGCGGTTGATTCGAGGGCCCAAGGTTGTGGTTGTAGGAGGCGGAACCGGACTTTCTGTGCTCCTGCGGGGTTTGAAAAAATTAACATCGAATATTACCGCCATTGTAACCGTAGCCGATGACGGCGGGGGTTCCGGGATTTTACGGGAAGATTTGGGAATGCTTCCTCCCGGGGATATTCGAAGCTGTATTCTAGCCCTGTCGGATATGGAGCCCACCATGGAAAAACTTTTGAATTATCGATTTGAAGAAGGAAACCTAAAGGGACAAAGCTTCGGAAATTTATTTATCGCTTCCATGAATGAAATTACAGGGAATTTTGAAAATGCTATTAAAGAAATGTCCAGTATTTTAGCCGTAACCGGACAGGTGTTGCCTGTATCATTGGAAAACATCACCCTCTATGCGAAGTTGGAGAACGGTATGGTGGTTAAGGGAGAATCGGATATTCCCTTGAGAAGTCGGGAATATCAAAGCAAGATCCAGCGGGTATTTATTAAACCGAAGTATTCCAAGCCCTTGGATGAAGCGCTACGCGCTATTGAAGAAGCGGATGTGGTGGTTCTGGGACCGGGAAGTTTGTATACCAGCATCATTCCGAATTTACTGGTGGAGCGATTAAGTAAGAAAATTAAGAATACCAAGGCTTCCAAGGTCTATATCCCCAATATAATGACCCAACCGGGAGAAACCGATGGTTATTCGGTGTTTGACCATGTTCAGGGCCTGTTGAATCACCATAGAAATCTTCACCTGGATTGGATTATCGCCAATAATAGCGGTCCCCTGCCAACAAAGGTAAAAGATAAATACGAAAACCAAGGAGCCCAATTAGTGTCCATTACCCAGGAGGACCGTGAAAAACTCAGCGAATTAAATATGAAAATTCTTGAGGAGGACCTGGTGGAAATACGAAAGGACTATGTGCGGCATAACAGTCTGGAACTTTCAAAATTAATTATTTCCTGCGCCTATGAACAGAAAGGTACTCGATGGATTAACCGATGGCGCTCAAAGAAGAGGGCTAAAAAACATTTTCAAATATCCGATGAGATCTAATCCTCGAAATATTGCCCATAAAAGTCTTCAAGAGAGTTCCCGAGTATCCCCGGAGCTCCTTTTTTTATGGGTTTTAAAGATTTTATTTATTATGCTATAATAAGTAGTATTAACGTGAGACCGTAAAACCATCCACAAAAGTAAAGGAGTGGAGAGTCTTGAGTATAGAAATCAGTGCCGGAGGCGTCGTGATTTTTGGAAACGCCGTGTTATTATTAAAGAAGTATAATGGAGATTATGTCCTGCCCAAGGGGAAGGTGGAATCCGGGGAGACCTTAGAGGAAACCGCAAAAAGGGAAGTCCTGGAAGAGGCTAAGGTCCGGGCTAGGCCTGTGGAGTATATCGATAAAATAGAATACAGCTACCATAATTCCTGGAGTAAGGACCAGCGGGTGTATAAAACTGTTCATTGGTATTTAATGGAGTCAAACTCCATAGACTGTATTCCTCAGAAAGAAGAGGGCTTTATTGAGGCGATCTTTGTACATGAAGACAAAGCGGTGGATATGGCCCGGTACCAGGATGAAAAAAACATTATTGAACGGGGTCTTAAGTTATATAAAAAACGGATGTAGAAATAGTTAGGAAGTGATGAAATGTCTTTTTCTTTAAAAACCAAAGGTGAATTGGCACGGTTGGAAGCTGAGAAGAGTTGCTGCAACAAAGGGGAGCTTTCGGCTTTGATCGGCCTAAATGGAGAAGTCGTTCACACCACTGATGAAAAATTTAATTTGAAAGTTACCGTGGAAAACCCGGCGGTTGCCCGTAAAATTTTCAAGCTGATTAAAACTCTGTTTGCCATTAATCCGGAAATTAAAGTACGGAAAAATTCAAGTTTTAAAAAATCAAACTATTATTTAATGGTAATCACCCATGTTATGGGGAGCAAGAAGATCATTCAAGAACTGGGATTGATAGAAAACCTTGGATGCAGAGACGGGATGACCCATTTTCCCAAGGATGAAATCTTTATGAATCGTTGTTGCAAGAGAGCCTATCTTCGTGGAGCATTTCTATCAGGAGGGTCCATCAGCGCCCCGGAAAAAACCTATCACTTGGAGTTTGTAGCCCATGAAATGTCCGTGGCAACAGGAATTCAAACCATGATCAATTCCTTCGGGCTCAATGCGAAAATTGTTCCTCGTAAAAAATATCAAGTGGTCTATTTAAAAGAAGGGGATCAAATTGTGGAGCTCTTAAATATTATCGGTGCCCATAATGCCTTATTGGAACTGGAAAACGCCCGAATTTTAAAGGAGATACGTAATAATATTAATCGAATTGTAAACTGCGAAACCGCAAATCTTAGTAAAACCGTAAATGCTTCGGTAAAACAATTGGAAAATATTCACCTAATCCAACGGACCATTGGTCTTGATGAACTTCCTGAAGGCCTAAGGGAGTTGGCGAAACTTCGAATTCAACACGAAGATGCAAGTTTGAAGGAACTGGGAGAAATGATGAATCCTCCCGTGGGAAAATCCGGTGTCAATCATCGGTTCCGTAAAATGGAAAATATAGCAAAGAAAATTCGCCAAAGTCCTTATTAATAAAATCCAAGGAGATTCATTTTAACTTCCTCTTTATGATAGAAATTCTGGAAGAAATGTTGGATTTTTCTGAAATTCAGGCTATAATAGACACAGGGAAGAAGTTCGACAATATATGTCAAGGAGGACAGACATCAATGCTGAGAATTCGGAAAGAGTCTTTAAAACCGGGAATGCGACTGGCAAAGCCTATTTTTACGGAGGAAGACCAACTTCTGATTCATAAGGGGGAGGTTCTTAAGGGTCCTTTTATTGATAGAATGAAAAATTATGAGGTAAAGGAAGTTTATATTGATTGGCATCATAAATACCCGTTGGAAATCATGGAAGGAATAATTCAGGATACCCGAAATCAGGTAAAGGAACAGTTCAAAAAAAGTTTTCATCGGTTAGCGGAGAAGGAAAACACAGAGTTTAAAAAAATTGAGAATCTTGTGGAGGAAATTTTATCGGAAATTCTGGATAATAAAAAGCTGTTGATCGATTTAACAGAAGTCCGATCCACGGATAACTATACCTTTGAACATTCGGTAAATGTATGTATACTGGCGATGATTCTTGGGAAAGCCATCGGATACAGCAAAAAAAACTTAAGGAAAATTGGCCTGGGTGCTCTGCTTCATGATATTGGAAAAGTCGGCGTAGATGAGGAGATTTTAAAAAAATCCCAGCGGCTTACCGACGGGGAATATGGAGAAATCAAAAGACATACAACCAAGGGCTATGAGCTGGTAAAGAGTCTGGATCTTCTTTGTGAGGATTCCCGACGAATCATACGGGATCATCATGAGTGGGTTAACGGAAAAGGCTACCCAAAGGGATTAAGGGGCAAGGAAATACATCCCTTTGCTCGAATTGTGGCGATTTGTGATCAGTTTGATGCCCTGAGTACGGATCGGGTTTACCGAAAAGCATGGTCCTTCAGTGATGTGGTGGAGTATCTTATCGCCTATCAGGGAGAAATCTTCGACAGCAACTTTGTCCAAGCCTTTTTACAGAGTTTCGAGATATACCTTGAAGGAAGACTGATTGAACTGAGTTCCGGGAAAAGTGCCGTGGTCCGGAAATTCAACCGATCCTTTCACACCAGGCCGATGATTCAGATTATACAAAAAGAAGCTAAGGGCATTATTGAAAGAGAATTTTTAGATCTGACAAAAATACATAACGAAAAAATTATCAAAGTTTATCATTGAACCACGCTGAAAAAAGTAAAATCAGCGTGGTTTTTTCGACGTAAAATTGACGCTGTAAAGATATCATAATAATATCACATTAAAGAAAGGATGAGGTAAATGTTAACTGATATTCAAATTGCACAACAGGCAAAAATGAAGTATATTTCTGAGATCGCGGAGGACGCAGGAATCAATAGCGATGAACTGGAGATGTATGGTCATTATAAAGCCAAAGTATCCCTTGATTTATTTGATCGACTGGAAAAAGAAGAGTACGGGAAATTAATTTTGGTAACCGCAATCAACCCCACTCCTGCTGGTGAAGGGAAATCCACAACCACTGTAGGTTTAGGCCAAGCACTGAATAAAATCGGAAAGAAAACTGCCATCGCTCTTCGAGAGCCTTCATTAGGACCGGTTTTCGGAGTGAAAGGCGGAGCCGCCGGTGGAGGATATGCCCAAGTAGTACCGATGGAAGACATTAACCTTCACTTTACCGGAGACATGCATGCGATTACAACAGCAAACAACTTATTATCTGCAGCAATTGACAACCATATCCATCAAGGAAACACCTTAGATATTGATATGAGACAAATTGTTTGGAAACGGGTAATGGATATGAATGACCGTGCCCTCAGGGAAGTAACTGTAGGTCTTGGCCCAAAAGGAAACGGATTTACCCGACAGGACAGCTTTATGATTTCCGTTGCATCGGAAATTATGGCAACCCTATGTCTGGCCAACAGCCTGGCGGATCTTAAAGAGCGTCTTGGAAACATCATTGTTGCTTATACACGGGCAAACAAGCCGGTTCTTGCAAAAGAATTGAATGTACAGGGAGCCTTGGCACTACTTCTTAAAGATGCCATCAAGCCGAACCTGGTGCAAACTCTTGAAAATACTCCAGCATTTATTCACGGTGGTCCTTTTGCCAATATCGCCCATGGTTGTAACAGTATTATGGCAACGAAAATGGCCCTTAAATTAGGGGATTATGCAGTAACGGAAGCCGGATTCGGAGCAGACCTCGGAGCGGAGAAATTCTTAGATATCAAATGTCGATACGGAGGACTGAATCCTGAAGCCGTAGTAATCGTCGGTACCATTCGAGCTCTGAAGATGCATGGTGGCGTAGATAAAAAGAACTTACAGGAAGAAAACGTAGAGGCATTAAAAGCCGGATTTGTTAACCTGAAAAAGCAAGTGGAAAACATCCGAAAGTTCGGTTTACCCCCAGTGGTAGCCATGAATAAATTCCCGACCGACACCGATGCGGAGATTAAAGCGATGCGGGAATTATGTAATGACCTTGGAGTGGAAGTAGCCTTAAGCGAAGTATTTACAAAAGGCGGAGAAGGCGGAATTGAACTTGCTGAGAAAGTCGTAAGCATTGTTGGAAAAGGGGAAGCAAACTATAAGCCACTATATGAAGTGGAAAAATCAATTCCGGAAAAAGTGGAAACCATTGTAAGAGAAATCTACGGTGGAGACAATGTTGTATTTACCGGAAAAGCGAAAAAACAGATCCAAAAGCTTGAAGAAATCGGATTGGACAATTTACCGATTTGTATGGCAAAGACCCAGTATTCCTTATCCGATGATCCAACTTTACTGGGAGCACCTACAGGGTTTGACATTACGGTACGGGAAGTAAATGTATCGGCAGGAGCCGGCTTTATCGTTTGCTTAACCGGAGATGTAATGACTATGCCGGGATTACCTAAAGTACCTTCTGCTGAAAAGATGGATATTGATGAAGAAGGAACCATTATCGGATTATTTTAGGAAGGAGAGGTCCTATATGAGCAATAACTTTGATATATCACAGGCAATGACCATAAAACTGGATAATGAATTACCGGATCCTCCGAAGTTTCAAGAGGGGATCCGCAGGGCCCCCAATCGTGGTTTTAAACTAAGCAAGGAACAAACCGAGGTGGCGTTGAAAAACGCCCTTCGTTATGTTCCCGAGTCCCTGCACGATACCTTAGCCCCGGAGTTTTTAGAAGAATTAATGAGCAAGGGAAGAATCTACGGTTACCGATTCAGACCGAAGGGTGAAATTAAAGGAAAGCCTATAGAGGAGTATAAAGGGAAATGTCTGGAAGGAAAAGCCATGCAGGTAATGATTGATAACAATCTGGATTTTGACATTGCCCTATATCCTTATGAGCTGGTAACCTACGGAGAGACGGGCCGGGTTTGTCAAAACTGGATGCAGTATCAATTGCTGAAAAAATACTTGGAGGAATTAACGGTAGACCAGACTTTAGTGGTAGAGTCGGGACATCCACTAGGATTGTTTAAATCCCACCCGGGAGCACCAAGGGTGATTATTACTAATTCCCTGATGATCGGAATGTTTGATAACACCAAGGATCAGGAAATTGCAGAGCAAATGGGCGTTGCCAATTACGGACAAATGACCGCCGGGGGATGGATGTATATCGGACCCCAGGGAATTGTCCATGGAACATTTAATACCATTGTCAATGCCGGACGGAAAAAACTCGGTATCGCCGATGATGAAGATCTTCGGGGACATCTGTTTGTCTCTTCCGGTCTTGGAGGTATGAGCGGTGCTCAACCGAAGGCCATAGAGATTGCCAATGGCGTGGGAATTGTGGCGGAGGTTGATTATTCCCGTATTAAAACACGATATGACCAGGGCTGGGTAAGTAAAATCTCCAGTGATTTAAAAGAAGTTTTTGATACCGCGAAGGAATATATGGAAAAAAGAGAACCCATCTCCATTGCCTATCATGGAAATATTGTGGATTTATTAGAGTATGCGGTGGAGAACAATGAAGAGATCGAGCTTTTATCGGACCAGACCTCCTGTCATGCGGCTTATGACGGAGGCTATTGTCCTCAGGGTCTGAACTTTGAAGAGCGAACGGAACTGTTGCAAAGGGACCGTGAGAAGTTTAAAGAGCTGGTGGACGAGAGTCTGAAAAAGCATTTTGAGCTGATTAAAACCTTAGATGAACGGGGAACTTATTTCTTCGATTACGGAAATTCTTTCATGAAAGCCGTATACGATGCGGGCGTAAAAGAAATTTCCAAGAATAAGATCGATGATAAAGACGGTTTCATCTTCCCCTCCTATGTGGAAGATATCATGGGGCCGGAGCTTTTTGATTACGGTTACGGACCCTTTAGATGGGTTTGCTTAAGCGGTGATCATGAAGACCTTCGAAAAACCGATAAAGCAGCCATGGACTGCATCGATCCTGAGCGACGGGGTCAAGATCGTGACAACTATGTTTGGATTCGGGATGCGGAGGAAAACCAACTGGTGGTGGGAACCCAGGCAAGGATCCTTTATCAGGATGCCATGGGGCGAACGAAGATAGCCCTTAAGTTTAACGAAATGGTACGAAAGGGTGAAGTAGGGCCAATTATGCTTGGTCGGGATCACCACGATGTCAGCGGTACAGACTCTCCCTTTAGAGAGACCGCCAATATCAAGGACGGCAGTAATGTTATGGCGGATATGGCCACACAATGCTTTGCTGGAAATGCGGCCAGAGGTATGAGCCTCGTTGCCCTTCATAACGGCGGCGGCGTGGGAATCGGAAAATCCATTAACGGCGGATTTGGAATGGTTCTAGACGGAAGCCGAAGAGTTGATGATATTTTAAGCACCGCTATGCCTTGGGATGTTATGGGCGGTGTTGCAAGAAGAGCCTGGGCCAGAAATGAGAACTCCATCAGTACCAGTATCGAATACAATAATGAAAATACGGGATCGGATCATATTACCATTCCCTATATCCCCAAAGAAGGCTTGGTGGAAAATTTGGTCGCCGAGGCTTTTGAAAAAAATAAGAAATAACAATGTAAAGCCTTATCCGAGAGAAAACCTCACGGATAGGGCTGATTGTTCGTGAAATAAATAACCGAAAAAAATTAATAGATGAAAGGAGATTATGATTATGAATAAAATTGTACAGTGTGTACCGAATTTCAGTGAGGGAAGAGATCCGAAAAAAGTGGATCGAATAGTAGAACCTTTTCGGGGAAAGAAAGGGGTGAAACTTTTAAATTACAGTTCTGATGAAGATCATAACCGAACCGTGGTGACCTTGGTGGGGGAACCGGATCCTTTAAAGGAAGCCGTGATTGAAGCCATCGGAGTAGCGATTCAGGAAATTGATATGACCAAGCATGAAGGACAGCACCCGAGAATGGGGGCTACGGATGTAGTGCCGTTTATTCCCATTAGAGGGGTAACCATGGATGAAGCCATCGAGCTTTCCAAGGAAGTGGCCAAGGCGGTCAATAAAAAATACGATCTGCCCATTTTCCTTTATGAAAAATCCGCTTCAGCCCCCCATCGCCAGAATTTAGCCAAGGTAAGAAAAGGCCAGTTTGAGGGAATGGAAGAAAAAGTAAAAGAAGAGGATTGGGAACCTGATTTCGGAGGCAGAAAAATCCATCCCACTGCGGGAATCACTGCCGTAGGGGCAAGAATGCCATTGGTTGCCTTTAATGTAAACCTGGATACCGATAATATCGATTTTGCAAATCAAATTGCAAAGAATGTGCGGCATTTAAGCGGAGGATTCCGATACTGCAAAGGAATCGGAATTGAACTGAAAGACCGGGGAATTGTACAGGTTTCCATGAATATGACAGACTTTACAAAAACCGCTTTATACCGGGTGTTTGAATTAATCAAAATCGAAGCGAAAAGATACGGTGTTAATGTGGTGGGTTCCGAGATTATCGGTCTGTTACCCATGGAAGCATTAATCGATACCGCGGTTTATTATCTGGGAGTGGAAGACTTCTCCATGGATCAAATTTTAGAACAACGAATTATGGAATAAAGGGTTAAACTGAATTTTTTCCGGGACTTGATTAAAGTGCATGAATAAAAGGGAAAAAGACAGGGTATATTATAAAACGATATAAGAATGATCTCTTATGGATCACAATAGCATAAGTACCGAAGGGGGTGCTTATGCTATTGTTGTAAAAACCTCGGTACTGAGAACTAAGCATAAAAGTACTTTCAGAAAATACGGTATGAAAGGAGCAAAGAAATCAATGAACAAGGAAAACCTGATTATCAAAAATGCATCGGAAGTTGTGACATGTAGCGGATTTAAAGCAAAAAAAGGTAAAGAGATGTCGGATCTTGGGATCATCGAAAAGGGAGCCGTAGTTGTGGAAGACGGCATCATTAAAGCTGTGGGGCCCCAGGAGGAAATACTAAAGCAGTATGACGAAGAGCAGTACGAGGTACTGGATGCCAAGGGAAAAGCTCTATTACCCGGATTTGTAGATTCTCACACCCACTATATTTGGGGAGGATACAGAGCAGAGGAGTTTTCCTGGAGACTTCGGGGAGATGACTATATGGAAATCATGAACCGGGGCGGGGGAATTTTAAGTAGTGTGCGCCAAACCAAAGCCGCTTCCAAAGAGGCACTTTATGGAGAAGGCATGAAGCGATTGGACTCCATGTTATCCTTCGGGGTTACCACCGTAGAGGGAAAAAGCGGATACGGACTGGATTTTGATACGGAAATTAAGCAATTGGAAGTTATGCAGGATACGGATCGGGACCACCCCATAGATGTGGTAAAGACTTACCTGGGAGCCCATGCGGTACCCAAGGAGTACAAAGGTCGGGAGGATGAAATGATCGATGAGATTATTAATGACGTCCTGCCCGTTGTGGTTGAGAGAAAACTCGCTGAATTTTGCGATGTATTCTGTGAAAAAAACGTATTCAACATCGAACAGTCCCGACGTCTGTTAACCAAGGCCAAGGAAATGGGACTGAAAGTAAAACTTCATGCGGACGAAATTGTACCCTTAGGAGGGGCAGAACTTGCGGCGGAGTTGGAAGCCGTCTCAGCGGATCATTTACTGCAAGCTTCCGATGAAGGCATCGATCAAATGGCGAAAAAAGGGGTGGTGGCCACAATCCTTCCTGTAACCGCCTTTAGTTTGAAGGAAAAGTACGCAAGAGCCCGGGAGATGATCGATCGAGGTTCCGCCGTGGCCCTGGCTACAGACTTGAATCCCGGGAGTTGTTTTTCCGAGTCCATTCCGCTGGTTTTTTCACTGGCAACGCTGTATATGAATGTTTCCACCGAGGAGGCCATTACCGCCCTTACGATTAACGGGGCAGCGGCCCTTGATCGTGCGGATACTATCGGAAGTATTGATGTAGGGAAGAAAGCGGATATGATCTTACTAGAGTTTGATTCCTATAAGTTCATACCCTATCATATCGGCATAAGTACCGTGGAAAAAGTAATTAAAGGGGGAAAACTGGTTTACGATAATGAAGGCAGCCCCTGCGTTTACCGATAAAGGGTTTGAACTAAGATTTTTTAGGGTAACAACATATTGAAGGAAAAAAAACACAAGAATTACAAGGAGGTTGTTACGTGTGTCCAATGCCTATTTTATGATTGAAAAACCTGAAAACGAAGGAATTCTAGCCTATCGGGAGGGAAGTCGTGAAAAAACAGAGGTTAAGGAAAAACTCCAAGAATTAAAAAGGGAAGTTACGGAAATTCCCGTGATTGTAGGAGGAGAAGAAATAAAAACCGGAAATATGGGGAAAAGAACATCTCCCGAGGATCATAATCTTCTATTGGCGGAGTACCATAAAGCCGGCGATGAAGAAATCGAAAAAGCGATCCAAGCTTCCATGGATGCCAAGGATGCTTGGGCTCATATGCCTTGGGAAGAACGGGTGGCCATATTTTTAAAAGCTGCGGATCTAGTGGCGGGACCCTACCGCTCAACCATTAACGCCGCCACGATGTTGGGACAGGGAAAAAACATTTATCAGGCGGAGATTGATGCAGCCTGTGAGTTGATCGACTTTCTACGTTTCAATGCCTATTTTATGTCAGAGATTATGAAAGAGCAGCCCCATTCTCCCGACAATACTTGGAATCGCATGGACTATCGCCCCTTAGACGGGTTTGTATTCGCTGTAACACCCTTTAACTTTACGGCCATCGCCGGAAATTTACCGACGGCACCGGCAATGGCAGGAAATACCGTGATTTGGAAACCCGCATCTTCTGCGGTATACTCCGCCTATTTATTCATGAAAATTCTTGAGGAAGCGGGACTGCCGAAAGGAGTCATAAACTTTTTACCGGGATCCGGAGCGGAAATCGGAGAGAAAATTCTTCCTCATAAAGACTTAGCGGGAGTACACTTTACCGGTTCCACAAAAACCTTCCAGTATATGTGGAAGACCATCGGTAAGAATATTTCCGGGTATCGAAACTATCCTCGAATTGTAGGTGAAACCGGAGGGAAGGATTTTGTTGTGGTGCATCCTTCTGCTGATATCAGACCGATAGCCGCCGCATTAGTTCGGGGGGCCTTTGAATATCAGGGTCAAAAGTGCTCGGCCGCATCAAGGGCCTATGTTCCTAAGAGTTTATGGCCGAAAATTAAAGAAGAGTTTATTGCTTTAACTAAGGAACTGAAAGTCGGATCCACAGAGGATTTCCGAAACTTTGTCAATCCCGTAATCGATAAGAAGTCTTTCGAAAAAATCACCTCCTATATTGATTTTGCAAAGGAATCGAAGGAGGCTGAAATCCTTCTTGGAGGAACCTATGACGACTCTATAGGATATTTTGTAGACCCCACCATCATTGAAACCACTAATCCCCGGTTTAAAACCATGGTGGAGGAAATATTCGGACCGGTAATTACGATGTATGTTTATGAAGATGAGAAGTACGATGAAATCCTTCATGAATGTGATCAAGCAACGGATTATGCCCTTACGGGAAGTATTTTTGCAAAGGACCGTGAAGCGGTTATCAAGGCGGAGAAGGTTCTGCAGCAAGCCGCAGGAAACTTTTACATCAACGATAAACCTACGGGCTCCATTGTAAATCAGCAACCCTTTGGCGGGGCAAGGGCATCGGGAACCAATGATAAAGCGGGAAGCAAGTTGAATATGCAGCGTTGGATGTCCGCGCGGTCCATAAAAGAGACCTATATCGCGCCCAGGGATTACCGTTATCCCTTTATGGAAGCGGAATAAATCATCAAATAGTACAATATTCATTTCATGAATTGAAGCGAATAAGATAAATGTTAATCGGAGTAGAGTTTCTACTCCGATTTTTTGTTTTACGAAAAAATTATAATAAGTTATAATGAAAGAAGAATGACGGAATAAAAACTACAGATTATATGACTAGACATTAAAGAAGATCTAAACTAAGAACGACCCCGAAGAAAAAGGCGTAGAGAGGGAGTGGATTTTATGGATAAAATTTCAGTATACTTGTTTGGCACTCCCGGAGTCTACAAAAACGGGGAAAAATTACTTTTTCCTTACCGGAAGGCAGAGGCGCTGTTTTATTATCTGCTGGTGCAAAACCAAGGAACCCGTGAAGAACTGGTAAGTCTTTTTTGGGGAGAAAGCAATGAGGAAGTGGCAAAGAAGAATCTCAGAAATGCCATGTATAAAACACGAAAGGCTTTTGATTTGGAAATTATCCATTCACCGAAAAAATCCACGGTTATGATCAACAAAGATTTGGCCATTGACAGTGATATCCAATCGGTTCAAAAACACCCGGAGAAAATCCTGGAACTATATCGGGGGGAGTTTCTAAAAGGCTTTTATATTAAAGGAGAAGAAGGGTTTGCCCAGTGGGTGGATCAGCAACAGGGTTTTTATCGAAACCTGTATATCGAAAAATCCTTTGAAAAAATAGATCAGGCTTTAAAAAGCGGGAACTATATTCAAGGAGAAAAAGACTGCAAAAAAGTGATCCGGGAAGATGAATTTGATGAACGGGGTTACCAAAAGCTAATGGAGGTATATCAGGCTCTAGGCCTTAATTCTAAAGCTTTAGAAGTGTATCAGAGGCTCCGGAAATGTTTGCATGAAGAATTGGGGATCGAACCCGATGAAAAAACCCAAAAAATTTATTTGGAAATACGGCAAAAGGAACAGAAAAAGAAAACCCGTGAAGCCCAGGAAGAAAAGAGTATTTTTTTCGGGCGAAGGAAAGAACTGGAAAGGGGAAAGGCTTTTTTAAGAGATTCGGGAAATCAGGAAGGAAAAAGTGCTTTGATTATTTTGGGAGAAGCGGGCATCGGCAAGACCAGTTTAAAGGATAAATTACTCAGGGAAACTGCCTTAGAAAGTAAAACCATTCTTTCATCCAATTGTTATGCTGCAGAGGAAGAGTATATCCTTAAACCCTGGAACGGGATTATATCCAAACTGATACCGATACTGAAAAAAGAGGAGATTCACTTGCCGAAACCCTGGAGCAGCATAACAGCCGGTGTATTTCCACATTTTGTATTAGAAGAAGAAAAACCTGTTGAGCACTTTTACGGGAAAGGAAAAGTTCAGGATCAGTTACTGGAAGAAGCCATTGTGGAAATTTTTCAGCGGATACTGCGTACCCGTGAAATTTTGCTGGTTTTTGAAGATCTTCAGTGGATGGATGAAAAAAGCCTCCGACTGTTGGAAAATTTGCTGGTGAAGATTGACTCTCCGAGATTGCGATTAATCGGAACCTTAAGAGTCGGAGAGAACCGGGATGTGAAATTTTTCCTGTCTCAACTCAGTAAAGAAAATCGACTGGAAAAGATTCAGTTAAAGCGATTTACCAAGGAAGAAACCCTGGATTTTATGAGAAATTACGAGCAATATTATGAGGAATCCCAGGAGAAAAACTCATGGAAAAAGGATGTTGTGAATCCGGGCAGTGTTACAAGGGAAATTTACCAAGAAACCGAAGGGAATCCTTTTTTTATTGTGGAGTATCTCCATGCGCTGAAAAACCATGGAGATTTAGGAGGCTTTACTCCGAAAATTGAGGATCTCTTAAAGACCCGATTTAGAAATCTTTCTAAGGAAGAAGAGGAGATTTCCAATATGGCCTCCATTTTTTTTGATAATGTTCACTTTGAAGGACTGAAAGCTTTAACGGGATGGGATGAACTGGAACTGATTAATCATTTGGAAGCCCTGTCCAGGGAAGGAATACTGGAAGAGAATGAAGAGGAAGATCAGATTCTGTACCGTTTTACCCATCAAAAGCTTCGGGAATATTGTTATCTCAGACAAAGTAAAGGAAAGCGTAAGATTCTCCATACCCGGATTGCAAATATTTTAGAAAAGCAACTGAACCAGGGAAATCGAGACAGACTGTTGTACTCAAAACTGATTTATCACTTTTACCGGGCGAGTGAATACAAAAAAACCCTGGGATACAGCATAAAAAACTTGAACCAGCATGTGGATTTTACCCATGAACTGTTTCCCGTGCTGGACCAGCATACCGGGGAGGATCTCAGTCAATTCAATTTATCCAAAAGACAAATGAGTAAAGCCATGAAAGATATCGAACACTATTTAGTTAAGGCGAAGGAAGCGAATTCGATGAATCGGGATTTGGCAGAACAGGAGATGTACTTTCATTATATTAAGGGGAGATACTTAATTTGGGAAGGATCTTATACCACGGGTCTGGATCATATTGACAAAATGATTCAAGTAGCCTTGGATCATAAGGATTACAGGAATGCGGTTAAAGGTTATAAACAGCGGATTTATCACGGTATTCAGGTCCATGACACAGAAGCGGTAAAGAAGAATCTGGAGAAAGGCATGGAGCTGTTAAAAATCATTGACTATCCCAAAGAGGAAGCGGTGTTTTATCGTTTGCAGGGAGTGTACTATTTAATGACCGGGTATTACGAACATGCCGATGACACTCTCCGTCACTCAATTCGGCTGTTTGGGCAGATGTCAAAGTCAAAGGAAAAGTATGTACTTAATATTGCAGCGGGCTATAATTATTTAGGAGAAGTTCGAAGATCTCAAATGAAATTTTTTGAGGGACTGAAGTATTATGACGAAGCCATTAAAATCTGCAAGGATCATAAGATCAGCCGAAGTTTAAACATGTTCTATACAAAAGCCGGACAAGCGGCTTTTGACGGCGGAGACTTTACTCGAGCCAAGGGTTATTTAAAAGAAGGGCTACGACTTTACGGGAAATATGATGTGGTTTGGGGAAGATCCACGGCGGAAGGGTTTATGGCACTGATTTATTTCCGTGAGGGGGATTATTATAAAGCTCAGGAGTGTCTGAGTCGGGGAGACAAATACAGTAAAAAGATTCAAAGCCCCTATGAATTGGGGATAATTTATCGAATCAAAAGTGCCATTAAGCGGGAAATGATGGAGCGCAAGCATGTACCCGAAAGTCTTCAAGAGTGCCTGCCCCAAAGTCTCTCCTGGTACTGCAAAAAAGGAATTGAGAACCTTGGGGACATCCAGGGATGCTATGAAGTTGATATTTTACGAAGATTAGACGGTTTAGCGACGGAGGATCGATAGGATAAAAGAAAATAGTTTATTGAGGAGGCATATTATGATAAGAATTGATGGAAACACCTTGAATTTGCAACGATTTATTGATATAGCAGTACACCGGAAGCCGGTTACTCTAGCAGAAGAGGCTAAGGGGAAAATTCAAGAATCCAGGGATTTAGTAGAACGTTATGTGAATGAGGAACGGGTAGCCTACGGAATTACCACGGGGTTTGGAAAATTCAGCGATGTAGCCATCTCAAAAGAAGAAACTGAAGAGCTTCAGCGAAACCTTATTATCAGTCATTCCTGCGGTGTGGGGAATCCATTTTCAGAGGAAGAGGCACGGGGAATTATGCTGCTTCGAGCAAATGCTCTGGCAAAAGGATATTCCGGAGTTCGAATAAAAACCATTGAAACCTTGATCGACATGTTAAATAAAAGAGTGCACCCCATTATTCCCGAGAAAGGTTCCCTGGGAGCCAGTGGAGACTTAGCCCCCCTTTCTCATATGGTTTTGGTAATGATCGGAGAGGGAGAAGCAATCTATGAAGGAAAAAGGATGACCGGGAAAGAAGCCATGGACCAAGCGGGTATCGAAACCATTACCCTGACCTCAAAAGAAGGACTGGGACTGATTAACGGAACCCAAGCCATGACTTCCGTCGGAGCATTAGCCCTTCATAAAGCCATTGTTTTGGCGAAGATGTCGGATATTTCCTCGGCTTTAACCATAGAAGCTTTGAACGGGATTACCGATGCTTTTGACCCAAAACTCCATGCCGTAAGACCCCATAGCGGACAAATTAACACAGCGGCTAATTTGCTACGCTTGTTGGATAGCAGTAAATTCACCACGAAACAAGGGGAGGTTCGGGTACAGGATGCCTATAGCCTCCGCTGCATCCCTCAGATTCACGGGGCAACAAAGGACACCCTGCGATACGTACTGGAAAAAGTGGAAATCGAAATGAATTCCGTTACGGATAATCCCGTAATCTTTACGGAAGAGGATCATGTAATTTCCGGCGGAAACTTCCATGGTCAACCCATGGCCCTGACCTTTGATTATCTGGGCATTGCCATGGCGGAAGTGGCCAATGCTTCAGAACGACGGATTGAGCGATTGGTGAATCCTCAACTTAGCGGACTTCCTGCATTTTTAACGGAAAAAGGAGGCCTTCATTCCGGCTTTATGATTGCACAGTACTCGGCAGCAGCCTTGGTTTCAGAGAACAAGGTACTGGCCCATCCTGCCAGTGTGGATTCCATTCCTTCCTCGGCTAACCAGGAGGACCATGTGAGTATGGGAACCATTGCCGCTCGAAAAGCAAGAGATATTGTGTTTAACAGTTCCCGAGTACTGGGAATAGAGTTGATGTCAGCAGCTCAAGGGATTGAATTCCATGATCATAAAGAGCTGGGCATCGGAACGAAACCGGCTTACGATACCCTGCGGGAAGTATTGACGCCTCTAAAAGAGGATCGAATCTTATATAAAGATATCAATATTGCTTCAGAGCTTATTGATAATGAAAAAATATTGCAAGCGGTTGAAAAAGCCATTGGAGACTTGAATATATAGGTTGGCTGAAAGGATAATGATAGCACAAAATATATCAACAGCTGAAGAAGTATAAGTACCATTAATGATTAAATAATAGGAAACCCAACAAAAAAACTTCCGGAGATTGATCCGGAAGTTTTTTATATGGAAGGTTTTTTCGTTTTATAGACGTAGCGGAGACGGTATGATATTATAATATTTAAACAAGCTATAATATTCAAATAAATCAAAAAAGGAGTGAGAAAATGTTAACGAATCCTGTTTTAATTTCAGTAATTGTAATGGTGGTATTATCCTTATTTAAGCTCAATGTATTACTTGCATTAATTCTTGCTGCAGTAGTAGGAGGACTGCTGGCCGGGATGCCTTTGATGGAAACTATGGATACCCTGATTGGTGGTATGGGAGGAAACGCCGAGACCGCTCTGAACTATATTTTATTAGGAGCACTGGCTGCGGCCATTCATAAAACCGGTGCGGCAACGATCATCACCCAGAAATTATCCAAAACGATGAAGGGTACCGGAAAATCCCTGGTATTTATGATTGCCTTTATCAGTATTTTTTCTCAAAACTTAATTCCGGTACACATTGCCTTTATTCCGATTTTAATTCCTCCGCTGATTATGGTAATGAACAAATTAAAAATTGACAGACGGGCGGTTGCCTCAGCGCTGACTTTTGGTTTGAAAGCCCCTTACGTAGCCCTTCCCGTAGGTTTCGGATTGATTTTCCATAATATTATCCGGGACGAAATGGCGGCCAGCGGATTAGAACTTGTAGAAGGTGAGATTTGGCACGTTATGTGGATTCCGGGACTGGCCATGGTGCTAGGCCTGTTTATCGCAATTCTGTTCACCTACCGAAAACCCAGAGAATACAAACCCATCGAAGA
>PWEO01000151.1 GCA_003553525.1 Clostridiaceae bacterium | reverse complement strand
CTTTCAAAATGAATCCAACGGATATACCGTAGGGGTTTTGGAGACCAATGATGATGAAGAAATCACCGTGGTGGGATATTTACCCACGGTAAGAGAAGGGGAATACGTCAAGGTCAAAGGCGACATTAAATTTCATGAAAATTACGGGGAGCAGCTTGAGGTAAAGGAATACCGGCCCTCAGCTCCGACCACGGAGGACAGCATCCTTCACTATTTGGCTTCCGGCGTAATTAAAGGGATCGGCCGAAAAATGGCGGAGCGGATTGTAGACCAGTTCGGGACGGATTCCTTGGATATTATTGAAAGAGAACCGGAGCGTCTGCAAGAGGTATCCGGTGTGGGAAAGAAAAAAGCCCAGCAGATTATTGAGTCCTATAAGGCGCAAAATCAGCTTCGGGAAATTATTTTATTTCTCTCAAAATACGGCGTCACCCCGAACTTGGCAGTAAAAATTTATAAAAAATATAAGGATCAGGCGATCCCCATGATTCAGGAAAATCCCTACCGACTGGCCGACGATATATACGGCATCGGGTTTAAGGTGGCCGACGGCATTGCAAGCTCCATGGGCATTGCAAGGGATTCGGAGTACCGGCTTCATGCGGGGACCAATTACATTCTAAACCGGATTCATATGGATGGGCATACCTATGCCCCGAAGGATCAACTGATCCGGGAGACGAAGGGACTACTGGGCTCGAAGGAAGAGCGGATTGAAGCCGCCATCGAAACCCTGGCCCTGAACGGAAAAATTCAGCTGGAACGACTGGACGATGAGCTGATCGTATACGCCATGGCTTATTACTATGCGGAAACCGGTGTGGCGAAAAAGGTGATTGAAATCTCCGAAGCGGAGCTGGAGGATGTTACGATCAACCTCGATGAAGAAATCGAAAAGATCGAAGAGGAAGAGGATTTAAATCTGGCCAGCAATCAAAAAGAGGCGGTAAAAGAGGGGGTTCGAAACGGGATGCTGGTCATCACCGGAGGCCCCGGTACGGGAAAGACCACGACGCTGAATACCCTAATTAAAATGTTCGAAAAACTGGAGATGACCGTAACCCTGGCGGCGCCCACGGGAAGAGCGTCGAAGCGCATGACCGAGACCTCGGGAATGGATGCGAAAACCATCCACCGCCTGTTGGAAATCGGCTACAGTGAAGACGACAATCTGGGAATGGTGTTTAACCGGGATGAGGATAACCCCTTGGATGCCGATGTATTGATTATTGATGAGGCCTCCATGATTGATATTATTCTGATGAACAGTTTTCTAAAAGCGGTGCAAAAAGGAACTCGAGTAATCCTCGTCGGAGATATTGATCAGCTGCCTTCCGTAGGGCCGGGAAATGTCCTTCGAGACATTATCGACAGCGGTGTGGTAAAAGTGGTGAAGCTGAATGAAATCTTCCGCCAGGCCAAGGAAAGCATGATTGTGGTCAACGCCCATAAGATCAATCAGGGCCAATACCCGATACTGAATAAAAAGGATAAGGACTTTTTCTTTATTACCAAGCGGGAAAAAGAGGAGGTTTTACTAACCCTTTTGGATGTGGTAAAATCCCGCCTGCCGAAGCACTATAAATACTCGCCCACCTCGGATATTCAGGTGCTGACCCCGATGAAAAAAGGGGAAGTGGGGACCCTGAATCTTAACACCGCTCTGCAGGAAAAACTGAATCCCCCCCGGGGTGATAAAAAGGAAAAAAAGATGAAGGACAAGATCTTCCGCGAGGGCGATAAGGTGATGCAGATCAAGAACAATTACTCCCTAAAATGGGTCAACAATGAACCCGGTGCCTTTGAATATAAAGGAGAAGGGGTATTTAACGGAGATATGGGATACATCGTCAGGATCGACCGGGAAAATGAGGAAGTGGAAGTCCATTTTGATGACAACAAAGAAGTGGTCTACGACTTTACGAAACTCGATGAACTGGACCTCGCTTACGCCACCACGGTCCATAAATCCCAGGGAAGTGAGTTTTCCGTAATCGTCATGCCCGTCACCTGGGGGCCGCCCATGCTCCTTACCAGAAATCTATTCTACACTGCGGTAACCCGGGCAAAAGAACTGGTGGTACTGATCGGCGAGGAGAAGTTTTTAAGAATGATGATCGATAATAATAAAATCATTACCCGGCACTCGGGACTTGGCAGAAGGCTGTCAAGATACCGGGAGGTCGTTGGGGGATAGGAGGTTTGGCCGATGGGGAAAGCGCCCGTTGAAAGGAAGGAATCTATATTTAACGTATACCGAGAAGCCTTTATGGATTTACTGTTTCCCCTGGATCTATCCTGTCATATCTGTAAAGAGCCCCTCCGAGAGAACAGAAAACAGGAAGGGGCCCTACATTATGAAGATTACCTCTGTCTCACCTGTATCGACGAAATTCCCTGGATTGAGGAGCCTTCCTGCAAAAAGTGCTCCATCCCTTTGTACAGGAGTTCTGCAAACTGCTTTGAGACCTCGCCGGATAAGGTCCGGTACGAGGAAGAAATTCTTCGCCCCCTGCCCAGACCGAAAAACCTCTGCATCGAATGCAGCGAGGACTCACCTCTGGACCGGAATATTTCCCTATGCCTATACGAAAAGCCAATAAAAAGCGCCATCTATGCCTTTAAATACAGCGACAAAACCTACATTGCCCGGATCTTCGCATTAATGATGGCGTCCAAAATTCGAAGCCTTCCAAAGGATGAACAAAACTTTGACCTGATCCTCAGCGTACCCCTACATAAAAAAAGACTTCGACATCGAGGGTATAATCAATCGGACCTGCTGGCGAAACACCTTTCCAAAGAACTTCAAATTCCCTATGACAGCAAAGCCCTGTCTAGAATAAAAGAAACCCGGATTATGAATCAACTATCGAAATCCCAGCGGATACAAAATGTGCAGGATGCATTTTTTCTTAAAAATAATCAAAATAATCTTAAAAAGGCTAAAAAAATCCTTTTAATTGACGATATATATACTACAGGAGCTACGGCAAAATCCATAGCAGAGGCTCTGAAGAAACAAGGAGCAGCCCATATTACCATGCTAAGTATCGCCCGGGTAGTATTAAAGTAATTTCTGATATTTTAACCGCAATGCCGAGAAGCCCCCACTTCTATAAGTGGTGGGAGTATGTCACATAGGCGTGATGTTTATACAAGACATTTGAAGTTTTTTTTGACAATCGAAACCTAAGTCATGGACTGGAGAGGAATCTTTGAATCGGAAGAAAATACTTAGCCTGAAATGTTTAGCCTGATAAACCAAGGATATATAAAGACAAAAGAATGGAGGAGTCATAATGGACTTAATCAACTGTAAAAAATGCGGCAGAGCTTT
>PWEO01000130.1 GCA_003553525.1 Clostridiaceae bacterium | reverse complement strand
TGAGGAGATGAAACCGGACTTTGATGATATTCGGTTCAAAAAAGTTGATAGTGCTACTGCAGTATCTGTGATGCACAAGGGTAGCTACAAAGGATTATCGGAAGCTTACACCTATGCATACAAGTGGATCGAAGAAAACGGATACGAAGCCGCAGACAGCCCAAGGGAAAGCTATATTGACGGTGTTTGGAATAAAGAAAGGGAAAAAGACTGGTTGACGGAGCTGCGAGTACCGATTAAAAAGAAGTGAATCCCAGCTTATTACCAAGAAAAGACAAATTCAAATAGAAGCTCCGCCTGAAGACGGAGCCTCTATCCGACCCCAAGCCCTTATCTATGATAAGGGCTTTGCTTATAATATAATTATACATAATATTTTTAAAGGAGTGGGGAACATTGAAAAATCAAACTCGAAATTACATAAAAGAAGATGAAGATGCGGTGGTAAAGCTCCAGGAGAAATTCAAGGAAAAACATCCGGAGTATTGGATCCGATCAGGAACAGTATATTCGGAACACCCTGCGTTTGAACAGGGAAAAAATATTCTGTGCGGATTCAACGAGGAGGGGGACTTGGTGGCCTACGCTCCGATATTTCCTACACTGGCCGCTGACAAAGAAGGTGCTCCGCATCACTTTTGGATGGACATCCTTTATAATCCCTTTGATCCCGGGTATCCGGAAATAAAAGATCAGCTTTTCCGTGGAGTAATTGAACGGGCTAATGTTCTTAAGGCGCAATATGATGGGCACCCCTGTATACTTACCACACTACAGATGATGCATCATCAGGACTCTATGGCATTTTACGATTCTAAAGGTTTTCGTGAAACCACAAGACTCCTTACTATGAGAAAAAAATTAAAAGAAACTTTACCGGTAAGAAAAAACGGAGGGAACTACATTGTAAGGCCATACAAACTGGATGATCAAGCGATGATTGAAAACTATCTGAGAGCTGACCGGGCAGCGAATCCGACGAATCCCCTTTCAAGAGAGAAACTTCTTTGGAATCTCGACAATCCTTGGAAAGGTGGGAAAGGCTATGGTATTTTTGATTATAGCGGTAATCTTGTTGCAAGTGTTATGACCTATTCTTTGGAAAAAAAAGTTTATATGACTGAAGAGATTTTTGTAACCCCTCCTCATCAAGGAAAAGGTTTAGGTGAACTGTTATTGATCGAAGTACTTCATGCTTTAAGTGAACAGGGGGTATTCAAGGCAGAGTTGGAAGTGAAAAACGATAATACTCCGGCAAAAAAACTATATCAGAAGTTGGGATATATCACTGTAAAAGAAGAATGCACCCTGGAACTGCAGTTAGGGATGGATGAAATCCCCTTAACTAAGCTCTTTACCGTGAAGCTGTCAGGATCATGAATACATGGCAAGAAATTTACTGAAAAATGAAGAGCATCCTCCATTTTTTCGTGGGAAGTTTGAGAGGAGTGGTTATATGTTAATAGAAAAGCTAGCAGGCGTAAACAACCCAATGAGTGGAAAGACCGTACTGTTAACCGGTGGTGGGGGCGGTATCGGATTTGAAGCGGCAAAAGCCTTTGCATATATGGGGGCTAGGGTTGTTATTGCTGAAATTGACAGGAGTACAGGAGAGCAGGCAGAGGGGTTTATCAATCATTTATTTGAAGAGCCTTTAGCAATGTTTTACCGGGTTGATCTTTCCGATGATTTACAAGTATATCAACTAATCGAGTATATTATCGAAAACTACGGCTGTCCCGATGTTATTTTCAACAATGCTACCATTACTAAAATAGGGGGAATAGACGAAATCTCACCGGAGTTTTGGAATCAAAGCTATCAAGTAAATTTCAAAGCGCCGCTGATTTTATTGCAAAAATTTCTTCCATTAATGAAAGAACAAAATCACGGAACAATCGTGTTTGTTTCATCTTCCGGAGCGGCACCGTTTATGGGAGCCTATGAAGTATTTAAAACCGCCCAGGTAGAGCTTTGCAATACTCTTGCCATGGAACTTGAAGGAACCGATATAAATACCTATACCATTGGACCGGGATTGGTAAAAACCCAAACGGCCATGGAGGCCATTGAAATTGTCGCCGGGAAAATGGGCATGTCAACTCAGACTTTTTATCAAATGAATGATCGGCATATTATTGACATTGAAAGTGCCGGCACCGGTTTTGCCTTATCTGCTTTGAAGGCAAAAAATTATAACGGACAGGAGATCAGCTCCCTTCAGGTATTAATGGACTTTGAACTGATGGGGAAACAAGAGATGCAAGCAGCATCACTGAAAGAGGAGTTGACGAAGGAATCAGCGATAATAATGGAAAAAATCCTGTTGACTTATACCGAGCAATACAAAGCATGGAAAGGGATGAATATTTTTGAAAGACAATGGGTGTTGCGGGATTTCAAAAAATCAATGTCTTTATCCGGGGAGCAAGCCTTGGAAAAGCTTAAAAATCTGAATAATGAAATGAAAAAAGGAAATGATCAGCTCCTGTTAGAGGAAAAAGTATTTTTTGAAAAACTGATGGCTTATTGGAAACATCAATTGAAACTACTGCAAAGTTATGAAAAAGATCGAAAAAAACTAGAAGAGAACACTTTGATTATTAAAGGTTGGATTCAGGATATTGAAAAAATGTTATCGTTATTGGTTTCGTAATTGTAATATATGGGATGATGATATTAAGGAGGAAATCCATGAAAAAGACAGCGGTTGTATACCAATCTAAATATGGGAGCACGGAGAAATATGCTAAATGGATTGCAGAGGACCTCAGCGGGAAGCTGCTTAAAGTGCAAACCATTCAAGTAGAAGAGTTACAAGAATTCGATACCGTTGTATACTGCGGCGGGCTTTACGCCGGAGGGCTCTTGGGTTTTTCTTTTATCAAAAAAAACTATCAGAAGTTCTGTGATAAAAAGGTGATTGTCGTAGCCGTAGGAGCGACGCTAAAAAAAGAGGAAGCGTTAAAAGAGGTAATCGCAGAAAATCTTACCGCGGAAATGAGAGGGAAGGTGAAGGTGTTTCTTCTACGGGGAGGATTGAACTATAAAAAGATGAATGTGGTGGATCGGTCGTTAATGTTTTTGTTGATTCAATCACTTAAACTAAAAAAGAAGGATGATATAAATGATGATACAAAGGGGATGATTGCCACTTATGGAAAGGTGGTTGACTTTACCAATAAAGAAACCATTGCCCCGGTGATTCAAGCAATTCATGATTAGGGGGTATATTATAAAAGAAGGAGATAAATTATGAATCAATACCGAGAGAAGTTTATCATCGCACTAAAAAAAGGTTCCCTAGAAGATTTGAGAAAAATACCAAAGTCGGATCTTCATA
>PWEO01000200.1 GCA_003553525.1 Clostridiaceae bacterium | reverse complement strand
TCCAACAGATGAAATAAAGCGGTAGGAGCATTCCCGATCACAAAGATCTGTATATCCTCATTTTTCACGGCTTTTTCAATCCCCACCATGGACCGGGTCCTGCCCTCTTTTTTTGCCTGAATCGCAACATCCTCGTCATGGGTGGCGTTATACACCGCGCCCTGCAAACGTTTCAAATTGGCTTTGTTGATCCCCGACTGAATCATTTTGGTATCGCTGTAGATTTTAAATCCGGGCTTTAGGGCCGCCAGTCCTTTTTCGATCCCGTCTCCCCCCACTCGCAGCAGATCTCCGTACTCAAAATCTCCGGTGGTATGTATGATCCGCTTCATAATTTGTGCTTCCTCGTAGCTTTTCGGATTTTGCTTCCATTCCGATTCAATGATTTCAAAGCTTTTTCGTTCAATTTCCATAGGATCTTTGATATACATCATTATTCCTCTTTTCTTTATAAGTATTTCAGCCATTGAAGACCGCCGGGAATCAGTCGGTGATCCCGAAGGATCGGATAATGTTTCCTAAGACCTTCCTTGTGAATCTTCCTGATAAATCCTTCTTTATCGAATAAGGCCTCATCGTAGAGAACCCCTAGCACCGATCCGCTGTGGGCGGTATTGACACCATAGGCGCCTGATTTGGCGCTCAGTTTAATAATCTTTTCCAGCCCGGGCTTTGGCAAAATCTGTTGATGGGCTCTGGCACTGACTGTGGCCAGCTTTCCCAGTTCTTTTAGTGAGAGATTTTCCCGGTTCTTCTCCCAGGCTTTTAAGGCTTGAGCAGCCCTTATAGGATTTTCAACAAGTCCATTTCGTTTCAAATTATCCATGTTCTTATTTCTCTGGTGCAACTGCTGATTTGTTATCTCCTGGTGTTTTCGATGATATTCCAGGGTATCTACCGTACCCACACCTTCTAAAATTAATACTCTACCCTTTGGATAGGGCCCGTAGCTTCGTATTCGATTTCCGGCTTTGCTGTTAAAGAGACTCAGTTTTGAAAACAGTGTGCTGTCCGTCGGTTCTACCTTTGCAGCGATTTTTCCCAGAATGTCCTCCGTCATCGGGAACTGTAGCATTTTGGCACTGAGCATTACTGCACCGGCCACATCCGCTGTGGAACTTGCCATTCCCTTTCCCCTTGGAATATCACTTTTAATGATTAATCGATAGTCCTTTAAGAGACTCTCCGGCCGATCAAAATACTTCAGGGTCTCCTCCATGGCATGGTAGGCTTTGTCCTGATTACTCCCGGTCCTTCTTTTTCCCTTTTCCAAACGCACCACGGAGTAAAGGTCTATGGCGTAGGAAATCAGTGCTTCCTGATTATTAACCGGACCTTGGAAAATTTCTCCGCAGGAGGCGGGACATCTAATGCTGATCATAATACCTTCTCATTTCTTCGATCCAGTTTTGGAGAAATTCCCAGTGATCATAAAAATGAAAATGAGGATAGCCCGCTAAGGTGTTTTTCTTCTTTAGGCCGCACTCATGCTCCTTTAACACCTTGCCTTCCCGAACTTTTTGCACCTGATAACTCTTCGGGGTTTGGATCCTTTCAATGAGTTTCGAACGATGAAATTCATGGGCCTTCAGGGTAATTTTCTTATCCATGGTCACATCCACATAGCCGAAACGTTGCAGCTGCTCGGTCATCACCGTCTTTGCGGGAAAAAATCCTGTCATGGGATAAAATTCTCCCCGAAGGTCTTCAATACCCTCGGTTAAATACATCAGTCCCCCGCACTCCGCAAAGGTCGGCAGGCCCTTTTTCAAGTCTTTTGTTAACGAGCTCATAAATGCTCGGTTTTCACTCAGTTCCCGTCCAAACACTTCAGGAAATCCGCCGCCGATATACAGCCCCGAAAGGCCGTCTTTCAGCTTTTGATCCTTCATTGGACTGATATATTCCAAGGTTATACCGATTTCCTCTAATATCTCCAGATTATCCTGATAATAAAAACTAAAGGCGGGATCCTGAAATACTCCGAGGCTGAGTCCCTTCCCCTTCCTTCTTAACTTATCAATCTGAAGGGTGATAAACTTTTGATGATCCTTGGGATCCCGGGGAATATGTCCGCTCCCGATGGCAATGATTGTATCCAGGTTCACCGTTTTTTCGATTCGCTCACTTAAGGTTTCCAGCTGTTCTTGAAGGTTTTTAACTTCCTTCGCCGGTACCAGCCCTAAATGCCGACTTTTTAAGTGAAGTCCCTCTTCCTTTTTCAAGTACCCCACACAGGGAATTTTCACATCCCGCTCGATGACGGTTTTAATCATATCGTAGTGGGCTTTTCCCGAAACTTTATTGACAATCACCCCGGCGATGTTTACTTCAGGATCGTAAAGTTTAAAGCCCAACACCTCCGCCGCTGCACTGGTGGATTTTTTGCCGCCGTCGATTACCAGAATCACCGGAAGTCCCAAGAGCTTTGCCATCGCCGCCGAACTGCCTACGTCCTTCGATGTGCCCACACCGTCGTAAAGACCCATCACTCCCTCCACCACAGAGAACTCCCCTCTTTTTGTATGCTTTTCGTAGAGCACCTCAATCGTGGAATTTTGCAGAAGCCACTGATCTAAATTGTACGAAGGGTTTCCGCTGACAAATCGGTGAAACTCAGGATCAATGTAATCGGGGCCCACTTTAAAAGGAGTAATTTCTATATTTCTTTTCCCTAGAGCCTTCATGATCCCCAGGGTACAGGTGGTCTTTCCCACACCGCTGCTGGTTCCTGCTATCATAATTCCCGGCATTTTTTCCCCTCCTCTGCTTTGTGTTTTTTAGTCTGGAAGACAGCGGACAGCGGGACGGAGTAATTGTCCCTTTGCTTTTCTCGAAGCCTCCACAAAAGATAATAGTATAATGGGATTCCAACGACTATGGGCCATAAGCCGGTAGGATCTTCCCTAATACTCAAAGACCGACTGAAAAAGTAAATATAACTTAGGGTTCCGGGTAGCATCCCGGCAATGGTGGCCCCTAAGTAGGTGGAAAAGGAAATTTTCGAGACCCCCAGCAAATAATTCATCGGAGTAAAGGGTATAAAATAAAGGTTTCGCAAAAGAAAAATATGAAGAAATCCCGGATTCCCCACTCTTTCCATCCAATGACGCTGTTTTATTGACAAACGGTGGGCAATCTTCTTTTGATACAACAACTCCACCTCTTCCTTTCCAATCATCCTGGCAAAGCAAAAAGAAAGAGTTGCAGAAATTAATGCTGCGGAAAAGGCTATAAGGAATCCGTAAAAAAAACCGAAGTAAATCCCTGCGAAGGCTTTGAAAATGGATATGGGCACAAAGCAGAGGCTGGCCACTAAGGTCACACCCAAAAAAGCGATACTGAG
>PWEO01000049.1 GCA_003553525.1 Clostridiaceae bacterium | reverse complement strand
GAGGAGGCCATCCTTCGTCTGTGCAAAGCAAAGCCTGAATTTTTAAGAAATCTGATGGGGCTTCTATCCAACAAAGTATGGATGATGAGTGACAAAGTACGGATTCTTTCTTATGACCGCTTAAAACAACGGGTAGCCTCTTATCTTATGGAACAATGCCGAATCCAAGGCACAAGCGAAATTATCCTCCCTCATAACCGTCAGGAGATGGCAGATTATCTAGGAATGCCACGACCCTCTCTTTCAAGGGAGTTGCAATATCTAAAAAAAGAAGGGCTGATCCATTTTCACAAAAATCACTTTGCCCTCCTTCAACCGGAAAAATTAGAGAGCTTAATCTAGAAAAAACCTTTCCGCCGGTTCGAAAAGCGCTACAAACTTCTTAAAATTCTCCGGGAACTTTACCCGGTGTGCCTCCGTCTAATTAGAAACTGAATAGGAGGTTTAAAAAATGAAAAAGTATCTGATAATTATTTTGGCTTTCATGTTACTCCCTGCAGTTCTTATGGGCTGTCAATCAAGTGCGGATAGTACTTTGAACTATGGGGATATAACCGAAGTGCGCATTTCAGAATCCACCGACTTTGCTAAAGTGGATCCGAATTATTTTGAAATTTATCAGGACGAAGATTCTCTCTTACTATTCACAGATTTACTGAAAAATGCATCCAAAGAAGAGGGAATTGTGGATATGATCAAACCGGAGTATGATTTGAAAATCCTTTATAAAGATGAAAACGATCAAGGGTTTCATTTATGGGTTGGAGAAAGCGGAGAAAAAAGCGCTTTGATGAAGGTCGATGATACCCATACCATCTATACGGTTTCAGCAGAAGCAACCGATAAATTAATTGCTCTGTTCGAGTAATTATTTTATGACTCCTGATTTCTTCGTCAAAATCATCAAAACCAGGATTCTCTTTGCTCTATTTACTACGAAATTAAAAATTTGAAAATAAAAGTCCCCTTGGGTCTGATATCTTGCATCGGCTCCCTCGGGGACTTTCTTTTAATTACTTATGTTTTATAATGTATTGAACTCCGGCAACAAACCGCTTCATTTCATCCATAGTATTATAAACCGATATGCCGGCTCGAATAAAGGAACCGGATTTCACAATTCCCAGCTTTTCTGCCAGTTGATAGGCGTAGAAGTGCCCATCGGCAATGAACACACTGGCCTCTTCACACATGCGGGCTGTAAATTCATTAGGCGCAATACCCTCCACACGAAAGGCCACCGTCGGCGTCTTCTTAACAGAATCCTCAGCCTGATATAGGGTCAGTCCTTCAATATTTCCCAGCTCTTTTCGCACAAATTTCGCCAGCGACTCTTCATAGTGCTCAATTGCATCATAGCCGGAGATGATTTTATCTTTCAAGGTATTTCCCTGTCCCAAATCTCCGATAAATCGTATTGCTTCCGTAACGCCCATGATCCCTTCATGATTTTGGGTGCCGATTTCTAGTTTATCCGGTGTATAGTCCGGTGCGGGCATGATTTTATAGGGTTCCAATTGATCAAACAGCTCCTTTTTAATCATAGCAAGACCCACATGGGGTCCAAACATCTTATAAACAGAACTAAAGAGCATATCGATTCCCAACTCTTCCCGATCCACATAAAAGTGGGGGATTCCATGAACAGCGTCCACTGCCATTACCGCACCCACCTTCTTTGCAGCTTCGGATACAGTCTTTACATCATTGATCGTCCCAATACAGTTTGAGGCCAGGCCGATGGCAACAAATTTGGTTTTCTTTGTTAAGAGGTGATCCAGAGAAGAAAGGTCCAAGGTTAAGGTTTTCGTATCCAACGGAATATACTTGACGGTCATTTTTTTTTCTTCCGCCTCTATTCTCCATGGATCGATGTTTGCGTGATGTTCCAGTTCTGTCAGAAGGATTTCATCCCCTTCCTTCCAGGTTTTGGCTATGGCTCTTGCGGCATGAAACATCATGGTAGTGGCGTTGGGGCCAAAGGCTACCTCATCTGCTTTTCCGTTAAACAGGGCCGCAACATGCTCCTTGGCTTCTGCAATTTTTTCCATGGTTTCTATGGATGTGGGAAAAGCCCCATGGAGATTTGCTCCGCCCTTCATCATATAATCCCGTCCTGCATTAATCGCTTCCGCTACGGTTTGGGATCCACCGGGACCGTCCAGGTACACCACCGGTTTTCCTTTGTAAGTTCGCTGTAATGCTGGAAACCTCTTTCTAACAGCATCAATTGGATAATTCATAGCATCAGACTCCTTTGTAAGTTTCTTACTGTTATATATTCGATATACCACTGGATAAATCCTTCTTAATGCGCGAAATAGCACTTAGAGGAGGTAGGTTTTCGTACTGCGAAATAACAAAACCCTCTATTCCCTTGTATTCCTTAGAGTTAGTCCTCTTAAACAATCATAAAAAAAGATTGCTTTATAGGATTCTACTGTGATAAGATTTATCTGTTAAAAACTTAATAATTAGAAAAGAGGAAAATCAAATGTGGACAATAAAAAACCGTTATATCGTTCTAATCGGGGCTTTGCTTGCCCAAGTTACCATTGCCGGACTTTATGCCTGGAGTATTTTCGGAACCGCACTGCAAATGGAAAGAGGTTGGAGTGCCGACCAGATTCTATGGCCCTATGCTTTAGCTCAGTTTATTTTTGCCTTAAGTACCCTATGGTCCGGACGTTTAGTTGACAAAAAAGGACCGCGAAGTGCACTGTTGATCGGATCGGTATTATACGGCAGCGGTATTGCCTTATCCTATTTTGCCACAGCTCCATGGATGCTCTATATCACTTATGGAATTTTAGCCGGAGCAGGCGTAGGTTTTGTTTATGTATGCCCGTTGGCAACTTTAATCAAATGGTTCCCACGCAAACGTGGTATGATCACGGGACTGTCCGTAGGAGTATTCGGTGGCGGAAGCATCATTTTTCAAAGGGTAATTTCCACTTTATTAGTCACTAACGACGTAGCCGGAACATTTTTGCGGCTGGGGATAATCTCCTTTGTTTTGATTTTTCTCGGAGCACTGCTGACCAACAATCCTGTGGATTATGTTAAGTCCGCAGCCATAAAAAACAATAACGACTTTACCACCGGGGAGATGATGAAAACACCGGCTTTCAAACTGGTTTGGGTGATGTTTTTACTCGCCGTAATCCCCGGGCTGCTTGTCCTCGGTGCAGCAAAGAACATCGGATTGGAAGTGGCGGGACTGGAAAGCGTCGCCGCAACAGGAATCATTTCAATTTTAGCAATATCCAATGCCGGCAGTCGATTAGTCTCAGGAACCTTATCCGATCGTTACGGAACTTTGAATGTGTTACAAGGAATTTTTATTATCACCATAGTCTCCTTGTTCTCTCTCAGCTTCTTAGCACAGTATCCCCTGTTTTTCTACTTAGGGATGATTGGGGTAGCCGTAGGCTACGGGGGATTTTTAGCCCTGTTCCCTACCTTTACGAATCAAACCTTCGGGTCTTACCGGTATGCATCAAATTACGGAGTGGTATACCAGGCCTATGGAATCGCCGCTTTATCAGGAATTTTCATTAAATCTATGGCAGGAAGCTTTACCAACACTTTTATGATCTCAGCGGTTGCCGCCTGCATTGCCCTCGGTCTTTCCGTAGTGCTAAAAAGAGCAAGCGCACCGGTATTGGATAATAATTTAGGCGTGGAAAAAGCCTAACATAGTATATATAATAAAAAAGGGGACGGTCTTTGTGCTGTAATGACACAAAAACCGTCCCCTTTATTTTTCCTTTGTAGTTCTTTTTTAAACTCCTGTGGAGCCGAAGCCACCTTCTCCACGATCACTGTTTTCCAGACTGTCCACCTTTTCCACGGTTACTCGGGTCACGGGCATAATAACCATCTGTGCGATTTTTTGACCAATTTCCACTGGATAAACTTCCTGGGAGTGGTTTATTAGAATCACACCTACCTCTCCACGGTAGCCTTCATCAACGGTTCCCGGAGTGTTTAACAGCGTGATTCCCTTTTTTAGGGCAAGACCGCTTTTTGGTCGGATCTGGGCTTCTGTATTGGGAGGTAACTGGATTTTCAGACCTGTCCCTACCAGTTTACGCTCTCCCGGGTTAAGTATGACGTTTTCCACAGCATACAGATCCATTCCCGCATCCCCTTCATGGGCATAATCCGGCAACTTAGCATTTTCATTGATAAGTTCAATTTTCAGTTTCATAATAATCCCTCCAGCTTGGTAAAAGTCCGCCGCCGTTGCAGTAGACTTTTTTATTATTATACTATATCTTCTATGATAAATCATTAACTGAACGAATCCTGTAAAATATGTTACACTTAGGTTATGATTGGCTTAACTCTAAATTCAGAAGGTACGATAAACATCTTTACACAATTATTTGCCCCTTAAGATACGTTTTAGCTTTTCCGCTGATCACCACTCGATCCCCCAGATCCTCGCAGTAAACCGTTCCTCCTCGTTTTGATAACTGTTTTGCAACCATTACTTTTTTATTTAAGATCTCACTCCAATAAGGAGTCAACGCCGCATGGGCTGAACCGGTTACCGGATCTTCATCAATTCCGATTTTAGGGTAGAAGCATCGGGATACAAAGTCCGCCTCATCTCCCTTTGCAGTTACAATAACACCCATTCCATGATCTAATACTGCAAGTTTTCTTAAATCCGGACGAATCTCCTTAACCATTTTTTCATTTTCCAATGGAACTACCAAGTCCCGACTTAAGAAGGCTTTTTCTGCTTTAACACCTAAGGCCGCCTCCATATCCTTTGTCCACATGGCGAGCCTCGGCTTTCGACTCGGAAAATTCATCCGGTAGAGCTCATCCTTTTTTTCCACTTCTAATATTCCGCTTAAAGTACTAAAACTCATTAACTTCTTTCCGAAATAAATTTCCGTTGCTACGATATGTGCAGCAGCCAAAGTTGCATGCCCACAGAGGTCTACTTCCTCTGTAGGCGTAAACCATTTCAGTTCATACCCATCGGCCACTTCGAATACAAAAGCGGTTTCCGACAGGTTATTCTCCGCAGCGATTTGCTGCATCAGCTCTTTATCGATCTGCTTTTCTAAAACACAAACCCCCGCAGGATTCCCTCCGAAGATTTTTTCACTAAAAGCATCCACTACAAAGTATTTCATAATAACACTCCTTTGTGTCCTTGTTTTAATTTAAACTTCACTTGTTTTCTAGCTCCATAAGCATGGCTCTTACCGGTGAGGCTTCCGCACCTTTGATTTTGAGCGGTGCCGCAATCAAAAAATACTTCCCTTCCTCCGCTTCTCGGAGTCTCAACCCCTCCAAAATCATAATGTCATTTTCCAAAAGAATCTTATGGGTGTTTTTTTGGGGCTGAGCCCGCTCAATTCCCAGAGCATCAATACCAACTCCTGATACCCCCTGCTCTTTTAAGTAGGTTGCTCCAGAGGCCGCAAGATAGATAAAGGAAAAATTAAAATCTTCCTCAAAGGAGTTCTTCGTTTTCAGTAAAACAAATTGATTTCGGTGAATGGTCTTTCCCTCCAGGTGCTCCTTCGCTATCCCTCCTTCCACATTTGTGAGATCCACTACCTGGCATAGACCCACCACCTTATGCAGATTTAAGGAATCCATGGTTTTTCCGTCCTCAATAATGTGCAGAGGTCGATCCAGATGGGTCCCGGTATGCATGCCTATTGTCATCGTGGTTTCGAAGGCATCACTGTTATTATAATCCCGGGTTACCTCTATTTTGGGACGATTTTCCTCTCTATTTTTATATACCGTCATCTCTTCGGATATTTCCATACTGATATCAATAATTTTGCCAGTCGGTATCAATTTTATCACTCCTTTTTACAGCCATTTCCGACCCGGTTCCCGGTTCACTAAGTCCGGAGCATCTTCTGGCCCCCGGGATCCTTTTTCATAGGACTTAATCATCCACGGATACTTCCTTGCCCAGTTAATTAGTGTATCCGACCATTTCCAGGCGGCCTCCACCTCTTCCCAGTGGGTAAAGGAAGTCTGATCCCCTTTTATAGCATCCCCAAGAAGTTTTTCATAGGCCTCGGGAGTATTCATGCCGATTAAACAATTTTGACAAAAATCCATGCTCACGGGCATAATGGTATCCAATGTTCCCGGCTGTTTCGTATTAAAACTCAGCACCACCCCTTCCTGGGGCTGTATATTAATGGTTAATCTATTGGGTTCTTCTATTTCCTTCGTTTCTCCCAAGCAACAGGATCCCATGGGCAGGCGATACTGTATAACAATCCTTGCGGCCTTCTCCTTCAAACCTTTCCCCGTCTTAAGATAAAAGGGCACCCCTAACCATCGGGGGTGATCCAGAAAAACCCGAATTGCGGCATAGGTTTCCGTAGAGGATTTTTCCGATACTCCCATTTCCTCCCGAAAACCCTCATATTGGCCAAGAACCATTTGATCCTCAATACTTACTTCTTTAAAAGGAATCAAACTCTGTAAAATCTTAATTTTCTCCTTCCGAAGATTCTTCGCTATAAGATTCCCGGGAAGTTCCACCGCCGTCAGAGCCAGCATCTGCAGCATATGGTTTTGGACCATATCCCGAAGAGCCCCCGCCTGATCGTAGTACTCTCCCCGGTTCCCGACTCCTTCCGACTCCGTGGAGATTATCTGTACATGATCGATATGCTCCCGATTCCAGGTTGGCTCAAAAATTTGATTGGCGGCCCGGATCATTAAAAGATTCTGTACCATCTCCTTCATTAAATAATGATCCACCCGAAAAATTTCCTCTTCCTTAAAGGCCTCGGTTAGTGCTTCATTCAGTTCTCTTGCGGAAGACAGATCTCTCCCGAAGGGCTTTTCCACCATTAACCGCTTCCAACCCCTTTTTTTACTATATAGATCCTTTTTTTGAATATGTTTCGATATTTCTCCGAAAAACTTTGGAGAGGTGGCCATATAAAACAGTCGATTTCCTCGAGCCCCGATCTCCCGGTCCAATTCTTTTAGGACTCCACGCAAGGATTCATAGTCCCCTTCATTGTTAAATTCCAATGACTGATACTGTATCCTTTTATTGAGCCGTTTCCAGATAGAATCCTGAAACTCTTCACTGGTGTGGGTTTTTACCGCTTCCTTTGCCTTCTGTAAATACTCTTTTAATGTATGGTCTTTCCGGGAAACCGCTACTACTCCAAATCCCTTATGCAGTTCTTTCTTTTTTTCCAACTGATACAGGGCGGGAAGAAGCTTTCGAAAGGTTAAATCCCCGGTGGCACCGAAGATAATCAGTAAACAGGTCTCCATACGGGACTCCGCCGCCATACCCTGTCGTACCTCCATCAGGATTCATCCTTTACAGTAGCGTGACCTCCGAACTGATTCCGAAGCCCGGCAACCACCTTTCCGGAGAAAGTATCCTGTTGTTGGGAACGATACCGGGTAAACAACGATGCGGACATAACGGGAACCGGCACTGACAATTCCAAGGCTTCCTGTACACTCCAGAGCCCTTCCCCCGAGGCATGAACCACTCCTTTAATTGAAGACAGCTCCGGATCCTCAACAAATGCCTTATGGGTCAAATCCATCAGCCATCCCCGAATGACCGACCCATGACGCCATACCTGGGCTACCTTACCGTAATCCACTTCAAAAGGGCTTTCTTTCAAAATTTCAAAGCCTTCCCCAATGGCCTGCATCATACCGTATTCAATGCCGTTATGAATCATTTTTACATAGTGTCCCGCACCTGCCGGTCCTACATGGGCCAGGCCGTCCTCTATACATAAATCCTGCAACAGACTTTCTAAGCGATGATAATCATCATTACTGCCTCCCACCATCATGCAGGCTCCCTTTCGAGCCCCTTCAATGCCTCCGCTGGTTCCGATATCCACCATGGAAATGCCCAGTTCCTCCAATGCAGCGGCCCGCCGAAGCGTATCCTTGTAATTGGAATTCCCTCCGTCAATGATCATATCTCCCTCATCCAGGAGCGGTGCCAAAATCCTAAGCACCTCTTCCACGGGATCCCCGGCAGGAACCATCATCCATAAAACCCGGGGTTTATCCAGCTGTTTGACCAGATCCTCAAGAGAAAATGCTCCGGTGATACCTTCTTTCTTTATGGCATCCACCTTATCCCTGCTTCGATTATAGCCGATTACCTGATGTCCTTTTTGATGCATATTCAGCGCTAATGCGTATCCCATTTTACCTAAGCCCACCAAACCGATTTTCATTATCCTACCTCCTCGTATAATATGCCTGACTGAAACAGTGGATTGTATAATAATTCCCTGTCCGCCGGTTAATTTCCTATTATGTTTTATACCCTCGGGGTTCTTATACAAACCCTTTAACAATAGTGGAAAAAACTGTTTTTTCCTTTGCCCCTATTTCTCATATCGTTTTTTTTCTCAAATAATGGGTATCTTTTGAACATATTAGTATTCTGTGTCATCCTATGCCTATTGAACAGATATATCTAAAGGAGGGTTTAGCATGTCAATAAATAAGTTCCCCCTTTCCGGCGAGTTAAAGGGAACTCTGTCAGAACGTCCCGGTTTGGAACATAAAATGAAAGTGAAACCGATTTTTGATCTTGAAGAATATCGGGGCTATGACCGCCTAAAAGGAAAGGTTGCCATTATTACCGGAGGCGACAGCGGAATCGGTCGGGCAGTAGCCGTGGCCTACGCAAAAGAAGGAGCAAAGGTTGTTATCGTGTATAAGTCGGAAAAACATGATGCGGTGGATACACTGGAATACATTGAATCCAAAGGAGGTACCACTCCTATGTTGTTTGAAGGGGATATTGGTGACCCGAAGTTTTGTAAAGAGGTTGTAAACGGAACCCAGGATGCCTACGGTAAAATTGATATTCTTGTCAATAACGCCGCGGAGCAGCATCCCCAGGAAAGCATTCTTGATATATCTGATGAACAGCTCTCCAGAACCTTTGCCACCAATATTTTTTCAATGTTTTACTTTGTTAAGGCGGCACTTCCCTATATGCCTGAAGGCAGCAGTATTATCAACACCTCTTCCGTAACCTCCTACAAAGGAAATAAAGGGCTTATTGACTACTCTGCTACAAAAGGTGCGGTTAACTCATTTACCCGTTCCCTGTCCATTCAACTGGCTCCTCAAAAAATACGGGTAAATCAGGTGGCTCCCGGACCCGTTTGGACTCCCTTGATTGCCTCTACCTTTAATGAAGAAGTCATTGAGAATTTTGGAAAGAGAACCCGCTTTCAGCGACCAGCCCAGCCCGTAGAATTGGCGGAAGCCTATGTGTTTCTTGCTTGGGAACAGGGAAGCTCCTTTATTACGGGGCAAACCATTCATATTAACGGAGGTACTATTCTTAACGGTTAAGTTAACAATGAACTGAAGGCGGTTATTGAAAGGAGATGAAACTATGTCCTCAAGCGAAAAATTTCAAAAACTAAAAATGAATTTATTAAAAGAACTCTATAGAAAATATACCGAGAATGCCCCCTTTGGAAAGCCCTTCCACATCATCCTGGACCGAATCGATAAAAGAACGAACTACCATTCCTTTGATCGGGATGTAAAAAACACCTTCACAATAACAGAATCCGCTTACAAATCCTTAGAAGATGATGAATACGTTAAAATTCAACGCTATTCATTAGAGTACCATATAGAGATTACCGATAAGGGTATAGAATATGTAAAGAACAAAATGTAAGATTGAGTATACGAACCACCAGGATGATATGACTCATCAGCCATGTTCTGAAAAACTTCTTTACCGTGTGGATGGAAAGGTTTTTTATAAAGAACAGAAATAAAAACCGGGACCTGATCTGCATTATATTAGCAGATTTGTCCCGATTTTTGTGTTTATTTACCCTTCATCTGCTTGCTCTTTTGTATGAAACTTCTGATATTCAAACTTCTTCGGAAAATTTATTTTTAAAAAAAAGGATTATTCTCTTTTATCTAGAATACTAATATGGATGGAATGTTTAAATTTTTAAAACCTATTATACAGAAAGCAGGAGGTTTTCTTATGCTCTATACTATACTTACAGGAATGATCGGCGGATTGGGTCTTTTTCTTTTCGGCATGAAGACCATGGCTTCCGGTTTGCAAAAGGCTGCAGGCGACCGATTGCGAAGAATTCTAGAGGTTTTAACATCCAACCCTTTCATGGCTACCCTCACCGGTGCCTTGGTAACCATTTTGGTACAAAGCAGTAGTACTACAAATGTTATGGTAGTCAGTTTTGCCAATTCCGGACTAATGACCCTTTCTCAGGCACTGGGTACCATGCTTGGAGCAAATATCGGTACTACCTTCACCGCTCAACTGATTTCCTTTGATATTTACGTAATTACGTTTCCGGTAATCGGTATAGGCTCGGTAATTCATCTATTTTCTTCGAAACGTATTTATAAATCCATCGGACAGGGTATCCTCGGCTTCGGTCTGTTGTTTTTAGGTCTGCAAGTTATGTCTGATGCCATGTATCCTCTGAGGGATCATCCTTCTTTTATCAATCTCTTGGCTACTTTTGGAGCAATTCCTCCCCTAGGGGTTCTTGCAGGAGCAGTTTTTACTGCGATGATTCAAAGCAGCAGTGCCACTGCCGGGGTGGTTATTGCCATGACCCTGCAAGGCATGATTGATACTCCTTCTGCCATTGCCATTGTTCTTGGAGCCAACATCGGTACCAGCATTACTGCAGCCCTTGCCAGCATTGGAACAAATCTGACTTCTAAAAGGGCTGTACTTTCTATTATTTTTGTAAAAGTCTCTGGTGTTCTACTTGCTTTACTGCTGTTTAATCCTTTTATACATTTAATCTCCTACACCGGAGATACGGTTACCCGCCAGGTAGCCAACGCCCATACTATCTTTAATATACTAAATGTTTTTTTGTTTTTCCCCTTTATAAAACCTCTCCTACGCTTAGTTACCAAAATTCTTCCCGGTGAGGAGCAAATAGTGGAGTCCGGCACGAAAAATCTTAATAAAAGGCTCTTAAGTTCCCCCACTGCTTCCATAGGAGTAGCAAGGCAGGAATTGTTGCGAATGGCGCGAATCGCCCGGGAAATGCTGATGGAATCCATGACTATCCTCTATAACAGAGATCGGGGAATGATCGACTCTACATTGCAAAAAGAAGACCTAATCGACAGTTTGGAAAAGGAAATCACCACTTTTCTAGCAGAAATCGGACAAAGTTCTCTGGGACGGGATCAGTCCCAGGCTATAACCGCACTGATGCATGCCAGCAGTGATCTGGAACGGGTTGGGGATCATGCGGAAAACATTATTCAGCTGGCGGAAACAAAAATCGACGAGGATTTGATTTTTTCCGACCATGCTGTTTCAGAACTGAAAGAATTTTATGGTTTGGTGGATGGAATGCTGGAACGGGCCATAAAAGCTTTTGATAAGGAAGATCAGAACTTGGCAAACCTGGTAATTGAGGAAAGTCGAAAAGTCCGGAAAATGGAAAGAAGTTTACGAAAAAACCATACCGACCGAATCCATCAAAAGATGTGTATTCCCAAATCCGGTGTCATATTTTTAGACCTGATCAGTAATTTACAAAGAGTAGCGGACCATGCCACCAACTTAGCAGAAGTGGTAACCGGAGATTTCTAGTTCAGTGATCATTATAATTGCAAGAAAAAGGAGTTTGGTGTTTGTATTCTCTTGATACAAACACCGAACTCCTTTTTGAGATACCCTTTATGTTGATCTATTTTTTCTGATCTTTGATTCCCTTTGCTTGAATCAAGGTTTTAAAACGTTTATATCGAAGGTAACTGGGATTGGCAAATTTATTAATGAATTTCATTAACATATTACCGACTCGTCCAAGCTTTGATAATCGACCAAGCCTTGCAAAACGAAATATTCGGACCAGACGGAATGCTCTGAAGGCGACGTCTAGGGGTATGATTGCAAAAATTTCTATACCATGACGTTTTACAAATGTAGCGGTTGAAATTTCACCTTTGGTTTTTTTATAACGTCTTCCCAAGTCCAATGCGAATATACCGCAGACCAATAGGTCAAAGATCTCCACAAAAGATGTATATCTCAAGCTTGTCATTAAGAAAAAATCCAAAGCGGAAAGACTTAAGACCAGTACAGTCAATCCAATAATTACAGTCTCATAGACCGCTTCTTTATTGCTTATATCTGCAAATTCATTATACAGCACCTTTGGAATCCCGAAATATTTCTTTGCTTTAACGATAGCTAGTGCTTTCATCTTTACCAGCATATTAAATCCTCCGTTATAATATCTTTCTTGAATTATATTTTATTTTATCACATATCAGAGATTATTTCTTGCGGATTCTTCCACTACTTTTTCCCAATCGCCATAAAACTTTATGCTTTTTTTTCGGTTTGCTTCACACTGAATAGAGTAGTGGTACTCAGAATAAAAATCATTCCCAACAGTTGTGTAAATGTCAAAGAATTTCCTAGAAGAAGAACTCCGAATAAAGAGGCTGTTACTGGCTCTATCATGGCTACCATGGAAGCAGTTGTGGGCGTGGTTCTACGAATGCCGATTATATAAAGTATAAATGAAATTCCCGCTCCTAAAACTCCTAGTGTCAGAAACCAACCAATATCCTCTGAGGTCAATACCTGGGATGCCTGTTCCTTATCCATAATCAGAAAAAGAATAAAACAAAAAGCAAAGAAAGCGCTCATTAAAGAGGCTTGATGCTTCCCAATGATAGAAGCATTCTTAAAACTGAAGATAAATAATACGTAGGAAAGACCTGCGGTAATCCCGGCAACTGTACCTACAAAACCTACTGAAATCGATTCAATATCATAAGCACCAGTAAGCAGGACAATCCCCAGAAGCACCACAAAAATACATCCCCATTTAAATAAAGTGGACTGTTCTTTTCCTAATATAAAAGATATTAAAAGAACAAACACCGGTGCAGTATACATTAATGTAACCGCTACCGCAACACTGGCAGCTTCAATACTTAAAAAATAAAAAGTAAAATTTCCCGCAACACCAACACCGGCCAATAAAGACCATAAATGAAACTGAATTGAGGTGATCCAGTTTATTTTGGGATGCAAGAGAAACCAGGCAATAAAACATAGCCATGCAACAGCTCCTCGATAGAAGGAAATAACAATTGGGTCCCATCCTTTATTTATTAATATATCTCCGATTCCTCCGCTAATGCCCCAGAATATGGCAGCAAGCATGATTAATCCTACACCTCGATATTTCATTGAGAGCCTCCTAAAAATTTATAGCCACGAACTGTAAGCTCATGGTTTAATTACACTTTTGTTTTATACTAGATTCAATACCCCATACTCTTATATCTTTAACACCCAATGAGAATAGGCTTTTATGCATATTCTCATTCTAACAGCGGAGAAGCATACCGTCTCCAGCAGGACTTACATTGCACCCTACGACGGTTATCATTTTAAATTTCATCTTTTATAATTGGATTGAGGCGTTTTTTTCACTCAGCATCTTAAAATCTAAATAAAAATATATTTTAATGAAGTCTTGTCATAAAAAGCTTTTACTATAATGGGGATGAACAGTAGTTGAATCCCGTTACCATGTTTAAAAATAGAGTAGCGATGAGGTTCATACTTTTTCGTTTGTACAAAAATCCTGCCACAAAACCATAGGCCGATTAGCATTTTATATTGTATCACTGCCCTAAATTTCCTGTCAATAAAAGCTGCCGCACTCCTAAAATCGTGACCAGGAACTTTCCAACTCTTTTCCTTTTGATACACGGAAGAGGAAAAGCCCCAAGAAAAGGATTCCCCCGGATAAATAGGGTAAAAGAATTTGAATATCAAAGAAAAAACCTGCCCATAGGGGCCCGATAATCCTCCCCATACTCATAAAAGATTCCGCAATCCCCATGACCGCCCCCTCCTCTCCTTCCGATCGATTGGCAATATAAGTTAAGGCGATGGGTTTTAATAAGGCGAGCATAAACATTAAAAATGCCATGGCCAGGATCATATGAAGAGCCTTGGCTGCAAAAGCCACCAAGAAAAAACCCAGGGCGATTCCAAGAAAAACCGCTTTGATTAACGTCTTCTCCTGAAAGGCTTTTGTTAAGGGAGCAACAAAAACTCCCTGGGCCAGGGCATACATCAAGCTCATGGCCATTAAAACGCCTCCTACTTCCTGGGGCCCGAAGGCAAACCGCTCCAGGGCGAAATATCCGTATATGCTGGTGAAATTGGCTTTCCCGAAGTTCACGAAAAAGGCGGCGATCAGTCCAAGGGCCAGGGTGCTTTTCAAGTGGCGGCTCCATATATTCCATGGACGCTCTATCTCATTAATTGATTCTTTATCTTCCCTATTGGCTGTTGCACTTGCTATGCTGCTTTTTATACTTAAGTCCTCTTCTGAACCTGTACTTATCCCTTCCTCGGTTTGGCCTCTGCTTTGCAAAGTTTCCGGCAGTCCTCTCCAGACAAGCAGGGCTGTGATTAAGGCAAAGGCTCCGGCAATAAAAAAGGGAGTTTGCAGAGAGTTTATGGCCAACACTCCTCCCAACCCCGGCCCGATGATTACTCCCAGGCCTGCTGCCGCACCTACCCTGCCCATGGCGGCGCTTCTTTTGTCCTTTTGATACACATCACTGATCATAGCCATGGCCGAGGGATAAATGCCGCAGGAGAAAAT
>PWEO01000219.1 GCA_003553525.1 Clostridiaceae bacterium | reverse complement strand
TGGGCTTATTTCAAAGACGGGTGCGAAGAAAGTATGGAGGCTAAGGAATAATAAGCGGAAAGAGCACTCGATTATTATTAAAAATTCCGACGGGATTATTGTCAGTAACAATGCTTTACAAAAATAATATATAGGAGGAGATCTAATGAACGGTAAAGTGAAGAATTTTAGGAAGTGGGCTGTCTTACTGGTTGTTTTATTAGCAGCAACAGCGTTGTTTATCGGTTGTGGAGAAGATGATGGGGATGAACCCACAATCACGGTGGCATCCAAGCCCTGGACGGAACAGATGATTTTAGGAAATATGGTGTTGGACCTTTTAGATCACCACGGGTATCCTGTGCAAGATCGGATTGGACTGGGAGAGTCCGATGTAATCCGTCCGGCGATTTACAGTGATGAGGTAGATATTTATTGGGAATATACCGGAACCACGCTAACCACCTTTATGCATCATGAACCGGTAGGAGATCCCGATGAGGCCTATCAACTGGTAAAGGATTGGGACAAAGAAGAAAATGATCTTGTATGGCTGGAATATTCCGAGGCTAACAATGCATACGTATTGTTGATGCGGGAAGATGATGCAGCGGATAAAGGTATCGAAAATATTTCCGACTTAGCAGCATACATTAATGAGAATCCCGGAGAATTAGTTCTTGGCTGTAATGAAGTTTTCTATGAACGGGAGGACGGAGTTCAGGGAATTGAAGAGACCTATGGATTCGAATTCGGCGATGATAATATCACTTTCTTAGCTACCGGACTGTATTATGATGCCCTACGTCAAGGCTCGGTGGATGTTGCCGAAGGTTTCGGAACCGATGGAAGAATACCGGCCTTTGACTTGGTAATTGTTGAAGATGATCAGGATTTTTTCCCGGTATACAACCCGGCACCGGTGGTTCGTCAGGAAATACTGGATGCTTACCCGGAAATAGAAGAAATCATCAATGAACTTACCCGATTGCTGGATCATCAGACTTTAACCGAATTGAACGAAGAAGTGGACATCCATGAGATCGAACCGGAAGATGTAGCGGAAACCTTCCTCCGTGACAATGGTTTAATTGACTAAGAATTACAAAAATCAAGCCCCTTTTACCAATTTGGTAAAGGGGGCTTTTATTGAAGAAAATATCCAGTTATTTTGCACCAGTTTCATCTTCCTATGGTTTTAATGCACGAAAACACTCCGCAACCTCTTCGATAAAAATATAAAAAACCGTGCGGGTTTTTTGATGGGGCTTTAACTCTTTCGGCTGAGGATACTTCGATAACCAGAGTAACTGATCACAACTGTTAAGTAATTCTTTATTATACTCTTCGCAGAGAATCAGAACTTTTGCCTGTTTATCTTTTGCAGATTCAAACAGTGTGGAAAATGACCGGAAGGTACCCGTGGTGGTGAGAATCACTAAAAGGGTATTGGAATCCAACAAGTTTTCCACCATAAACTCTTCCGATAATGCGTTGACGAATTTATTGGTGGTAAGGCGCAGTTTGTATTCAAAATACTCCGCCGCAAGATAGGAAGGTCCGTGACCGAAAAAAAGAATCTTCTGGTGTTTTTGGACTTCTTTCCCAAATTCTTCCACCAAAAGGGGATCAAAATCTTCAATATATTTTTTTAACCGCTCCAGTTCACTGCTGGCCTCCGGGGATGAAATATCTTTTTGATAAAGAAACTGCATGTACTGTTTGTAATTGACGAAACCCAGTTTTTTTACAAACTTCGAGATTTTTGACATGGAACAGTTGCAAAGTTCGGCGGCTTCATCAATGGTAATGGAAGTTTTACTGGTTGCGGCTTTACTTAACGTTTTGTGGATTTCTTTTTCCAGTGGATTTAACTTACTAAAATCAATTCGGATCATTACAAGATCCCTCCTTTATCATACCTGAGATGCTTTAGCATTAGGGTAGCATGAATGATAAAAAAAGTAAAGATTCCGGTGGAAAATTTTCCATTCAAATAATAATTTGTTGGCAAAAACATAAAACTTTCCGCTATTTTATTGACGGTAGGAAGGATTCATAGTATTATAGAAACTATAGAAATAGGAGGAAGTCCAATAGAATTCAAAGGTTTTTTGCTCCTATTAAATTTGGAGGGATAGTAAATGGAAACCAAGGATTTACTTAAAGGATTAGAAAAAATGCTGACAACGGAGCAAATCAATACTGATGAGGAAGACTTATACGACGCATCAGCGGATCGATACAAAAAATATGCGAAGGTTCGACGGGTATTGGATGTGCCAAAGCCAAAAGCCATCGTGTATCCCAATTCTACGGAGGAAGTCAGCAAACTGTTAATGTTTTGTAATGACAATAAAATCAATGTGATTCCCCGTTCGGGAAAAACCGCTACGGAGGGCGGTCTTGAAAACTGGAAGGAAGATACCATCGTTATTGATGCGAAAAATATGGATCAAACGGTTAAAATTGATGAATACAATATGCAGGCCACGGTACAAGCCGGAGTGGTATTAGGGGATTTAGAAGAGGAACTTCGAAAAAGAGGTTATACCACAGGACATTCTCCGCAATCCAAGCCCGTTGCGAAGATGGGAGGATTGGTTGCCACTAGAAGCATCGGTCAGCTTTCAACGTTGTACGGCGGGATTGAGGATATGGTCGTGGGACTGGAATGTGTATTTCCCGACGGTCATATATCAAGAATTAAAAATGTCAGTCGTCGAGCGGGGGGACCGGATATTAGGCATATTGTTATCGGAAATGAAGGGTCTCTTTGCTACATCACTGAGGTCACCGTCAAGCTGTTTAAATATTTTCCGGAAAATAATGAATTTCACGGATTCTTAGTAAAAGATATGGATACAGGGATTAAAATACTGCGGGAAGTCATGGTAAACGGCTACAGACCTTCGGTGGCCAGGTGTTACTCGGAAGAGGATGCAAAACAGCATTTCTATCATTTTTATAAGGATCACAGCGTCGTGATCTTTATGGCGGAAGGCAACAAAGAAATTGCGGAGGCCACAGGAAAAGGGATTGAAATGGCCGCTGAGAAGTTTAAAGAGGGCATTGTAGAAAAAGTGGACAGTCAGCTGTTGGAAGAGTGGTTCGAAAACTTAAACTGGTCGCAGCAGGACATTGATGATGAATATGAAGGTATGCTGGAAAATGACAGCCATACAGGGTTTACAACAGAAGTATCCGGTGACTGGGAAACGATTATCAGAATTTATCATAACGTCATGAAAAGAATCAAAGAGGAATATCATCGCGTGGAAGACTTGACTCTTCTCGGCGGACATTCATCACACAGTTACATCAACGGAACCAATATGTATTTTGTATACAACTACGAAATCCATTGTGCTCCCGAGGATGAAATGCGGGTTTATC
>PWEO01000211.1 GCA_003553525.1 Clostridiaceae bacterium | reverse complement strand
TTTCCTCAGGCGCTTTGTCAATCTTGTCAAAGTCTATAGCGGCTCCTGTACCAAATTTCTGATGCATGGTAATGGTGATGGCTGCGGTAAGCGTGGTCTTTCCGTGGTCTACATGACCAATAGTTCCAATGTTTACGTGGGGTTTGTTTCTTTCAAATTTAGCTTTTCCCATTATTCTTCCTCCTCTAGTAAATTAAATTATTTTTTGCCTTCTTTAATTTCTTCGGCAATACTTCGGGGTACTTGTTCGTAATGATCAAAATGCATGGTGTAGTTGGCTCGACCTTGGGTGTTTGATCGTAGATCCGTTGAATATCCAAACATCTCTCCAAGGGGTACAAAAGCTTTAATCGCTTGTACACCACCGACTCGCGGCTCCATGCCCTCTACCTTTGCTCGTCTTGAATTCAAGTCACCGATACAATCTCCAAGGAAATTCTCCGGCGTTACAACCTCCACTTTCATGTAAGGTTCTAATAGTACGGGATTCCCTTTTCTAAGTCCGTCTTTAAAAGCCATGGATCCGGCAACCTTAAATGCCATCTCCGAGGAATCCACATCATGGTAAGATCCATCATATAGTTCCACTTTAACATCCACAACTTCAAATCCGGCGATCTCGCCATTTTCCATAGCCTCTCGAATACCCGCATCAACTGCCGGTACATACTCCTTGGGAATGGATCCACCAACGGTTTTGTTAATGAACTCATAACCGGCTCCCGGTTCCTGAGGATAAATTCGGAGTTTAACGTGTCCGTATTGTCCTCTACCACCGGATTGTCGAGCATACTTCTTCTCAATGTCCACTTCTTTAGAAATGGTTTCTTTGTAAGCAACCTGCGGTTTACCTACGGAAGCTTCCACCTTGAATTCTCGCATCATTCGATCAACAATAATGTCAAGATGAAGCTCACCCATACCGGAAATAATTGTCTGACCAGTTTCTTCGTCGGTGTGGGCTCTAAAAGTCGGGTCTTCTTCCGATAGCTTCTGCAGGGCAATACTCATTTTTTCCTGTCCTGCTTTGGTCTTCGGTTCAATGGCTACGGCAATAACCGGCTCCGGGAAAACCATAGACTCAAGGATTACTTGTGATTTTTCATCACTAAGGGTATCTCCTGTGCCCGTATCTTTAAGCCCTACTGCAGCGGCAATATCCCCTGCATAAACTTTAGTAAGTTCTTCTCTGGTGTTTGCGTGCATTTGGAGAATACGTCCGATTCGTTCTTTTTTACCCTTAGTAGAGTTGTAAACATAAGAACCGGCTTCCAATGTTCCGGAGTACACTCTAAAGAATGCCAACTTCCCAACATAGGGGTCTGCCATAATTTTAAATGCTAAGGCTGCAAAGGGTTCTTCATCGGAAGCTTTTCGTGAAACTTCTTCCTCTGTATCCTTCATTATTCCGGTAATCGGCGGTACGTCCAGTGGTGACGGCATCAATAGTACGATGTAGTCAAGCAGTCGTTGTACCCCTTTATTCTTATAGGCTGATCCGCAAAGGACCGGTACCATTTTGTTATCCAGTGTTCCCTGTCGAAGGGCGTTGATGATTTCATCTTCAGTGACTTCTTCTCCTTCAAGATATTTCATCATCAATTCTTCGTCGTTTTCTGAAACCGCTTCTACCAGTTTTTCCCGGTATTCTGCAGCGAGTTCTTTCATGTCTTCAGGGATCTCTGTGATCTCCATTTCTTGCCCAAGATCATCATGATACATGGTTGCATTCATTTTTATAAGGTCAATAATCCCTTTAAAATAATCTTCTTTTCCAATGGGTAGATGAATCGGTACTGCATTCGCACCTAATCGATCCCTCATCATGGAAATTACATTAAAGTAATCCGCACCCAGAATATCCATTTTATTAACAAAGGCCATTCTCGGTACTTTATATTTATCCGCTTGTCTCCAAACCGTTTCAGATTGGGGTTCCACTCCACCTTTGGCACAAAATACCGCGACGGATCCATCCAATACTCTTAGGGATCTTTCTACTTCCACGGTAAAGTCAACGTGTCCTGGTGTATCAATAATATTGACTCTATGATCATTCCACTGACAAGTTGTTGCTGCGGAAGTGATTGTAATTCCCCGTTCTTTTTCCTGCTCCATCCAGTCCATCTGTGAGGCTCCCGCATGGGTTTCGCCTAGCTTCCGGATTCTACCTGCGTAAAACAAAATTCGTTCTGTTGTGGTTGTCTTACCGGCATCGATGTGAGCCATAATTCCGATATTTCTTGTCCGCTTTAATGGGAATTTTCGTGACACTATAATCCTCCTCTCACATACTTAAAGGCAAACTAAATTTAATTTTACCATCTATAATGCGCAAATGCTTTGTTTGCCTCTGCCATTTTGTGTGTTTCTTCTCTTTTCTTAACTGATGCTCCCGTGTTATTGGCTGCATCCATAATTTCTTTCGCAAGTCTTTCGATCATACCTTTTTCTCCTCGAGCTCTGGTATAACGAATTAACCATCGAAGTCCTAAGGTTTGTCTTCTTTCAGGTCGAACCTCAATCGGCACCTGGTAGTTTGATCCACCAACTCTTCGGGCTTTAACTTCTAAGACCGGCATGATGTTTTCCATTGCCTTCTCGAAAACCTCTTCAGGGTTCTCTCCGGTTTTTTCTTGAATAATTTCAAAAGCTTTATAAACCGTATTTTGGGCTTTTCCTTTTTTTCCGTCAAGCATTACATTGTTAATCAACTTTCTGACAACTTTGCTTCCGTAAATAGGATCCGCCAACACTTCTCTTTTGGGTACATTTCCTTTTCTTGGCACTAGTCTTCCCTCCTCAAATATAAAAATTGACTCGTCGGTACTCGACACTTAAGTAGTGGCCGTCGTGCTCTATATATACAATATATATAAAATCATTACGACTTCATGACTTATTATTTTGGTCTTTTCGTACCATACTTTGATCTCCCTTGAACTCGATTTTCTACCCCTGCTGTATCCAATGTTCCTCGGACAACATGGTATCGAACTCCCGGTAAATCTTTGATTTTCCCACCTCTAATCAGCACAACACTATGTTCTTGTAGGTTGTGACCAATTCCGGGGATGTATGCTGTAACTTCAATTCCGTTAGTCAGTCGAACTCTTGCAACTTTTCTTAAAGCAGAGTTAGGCTTTTTCGGGGTAATGGTTTTAACAGCCGTACATACACCTCTCTTTTGTGGAGCACTTTGATCAGTAGCCATTCTTCTTTGGGAATCAAATCCTTTTTGAAGAGCTGGAGCTCCTGATTTCTTTGTGATCTTTTTTCTACCTTTTTTTACTAATTGGTTAATAGTAGGCATTCCTTGCACCTCCTTCCAAAGTTTAAGTCTTAAATATGTTAATTTTCATTAACTGAATCTTTAATTAATGCTACCACCGCAGCATTAAGGCCAATTCCGCATTTTCGACCCAATTGTTTCATGGTCTCTACACGGTCAACTTCAATGGATTCTTCCTCAGCCTGTCGTAATAGGGGTTCTACAATATGGGATTGAGCATCATTTGCAATGATCAATTTCCGAACCTCTTTGTTTTTCAAAGCTCGTACAGACTCTTTAAAGCCGACGACCTTTTTCTCATTTTTCAAATCATCCATTGTTCAGCTTCCTCCTTTGATATCACCTGAGAGATCCTAAGATCTCTCAGGTTTCACAAGGCTGCGCTTTTACGCACTCAAATATTTTACCATTTGTACTATTCCGTGTCAACTGTCGGACGTAAGTTTTCCTTGTCTAACAAAACCTCCGGGGTGTTAACTCCTCCGGCTTCCATTTCTCCTTCAGACTGGGCTAAGTTTTTTACGGCAATGTTCTTATATCGTTTCATTCCCGTCCCTGCAGGGATCAACTTCCCGATAATAACATTTTCCTTAAGACCGATTAAGTGGTCTTCTTTTCCCTTAATGGCTGCGTCTGTAAGGACTCTGGTTGTCTCCTGGAAAGAGGCTGCGGATAAGAATGAATCCGTTGCAAGGGATGCCTTGGTGATTCCCAGTAAAGTTTCAGAGTAAGATGCGGGTTCCAGTCCTGCTTTTATTGCTTCGTTGTTGACTTTTGTCAGCTCAAATACATTTTCCAAGGTACCCGGTAAAAGATCGGTATCTCCCATATCCTCCACCTTCACTCGACTGAGCATTTGTCTTACAATTACTTCCACGTGTTTATCATCGATGTCTACCCCTTGGAGACGGTAAACTTTTTGAACTTCCTTGATGATATAATTTTGCACGCCGATCTTTCCTTTAATGCTTAGAATGTCATGAGGATTTACGGAACCTTCCGTAATCTCATCTCCTTTTTGAATCATTTGACCATTATCCACTTTAATTCGAGCACTGTAGGGAATATCATAGGTCTTTTCATCCTGCTCATTCTTAACCATAACTTCCCGCTTTTTGGAGCTTTCCTTAAGAATAATTTCTCCCTCGATTTCCGAAATAATCGCAAGTCCTTTCGGTTTTCTCGCCTCAAAAAGCTCTTCAATCCTTGGAAGACCCTGGGTAATATCGGCACCGGCTACCCCGCCTGTATGGAAGGTTCTCATGGTAAGCTGAGTTCCCGGTTCTCCGATAGACTGGGCGGCTATAATTCCTATAGCTTCTCCTACTTCCACCGGTTTTCCTGTGGCAAGGTTTCTGCCATAGCACATGGCGCACACCCCATGTTTTGTTTTGCAGTTTAATGTGGTTCTGATGTTTAACTCTTCTATTCCGGAATCTACTACGGCTTGGGCTTCTTCTTCTTCAATGAGTTCCCCTCGCTTAACAATTACTTCTCCTGATGTAGGATCCAGAATGTCTTCAGAAGCGTGTCGTCCTTTCAGTCGGTCATAAAGCGGTTCAATCACTTCGTTTCCGTCTTTGTACGCTTGAACTACTGTGGAATCCGTGGTTCCGCAGTCCAGTTCTCGTACTATTACGTCCTGGGAAACATCCACCAGTCTCCGGGTTAAATAACCGGAGTCCGCCGTTCGAAGGGCTGTATCCGCAAGACCTTTACGGGCACCATGGGTGGAGATAAAGTACTCCAATACCGTAAGGCCTTCCCGGAAGTTCGCGGTGATCGGCATCTCTACCGTATGTCCACTGGCGTTCGCCATTAGTCCTCGCATGCCGCCAAGTTGTCGAATCTGGTTCTTACTACCCCTTGCACCGGAATGAGCCATAATGTACAGGTTGTTCATTCGATCCAACCCTTCCATCAGCTTATCGGTGACAAGATCCGTAGTTTCGGACCAGGTCTCTATTACTTTATCGTATCGCTCTTCATCGGAAATCAATCCCCGTCGATAGGCTTTTTCAAACTTCTCTACTTTTTCTTCCGCATCTTTCAACAGCTGCACCTTGGCTTCAGGAACATCGATGTCGGAAACACCGATGGTAATGGCCCCTTTGGTAGAGTACTTGAAACCCATTCCTTTAATATAATCCAGGAGTTTTACGGTTTCATTATTGCCGAGCTTCCGGAAACACTTACCGATAATCTTACCAAGAGCCTTTTTATCACAAAGGAAATCCACTTCCAGCCCGTACGGGTCTTTGGCTCGATCAACAAATCCAAGATTCTGAGGTATTTCCTCATTAAGAATGAATCGACCCACTGTGCTTTCTACCAGTTTTCCCGAGTCCTGCTCATTTAATTTTCTTCTTACTTTCACTTTCGCATGAAGACTTACAAAACCGTTGGCATAGGCCATAATCATTTCATCCTGATCTTTAAAGATCATACCTTCGCCTTTGGCTCCATCCAGATCAATGGTTAAGTAATAACTCCCCAGAACCATATCCTGAGTGGGCGTTGTAATGGGTTCTCCATCCTTAGGGGCTAATATATTATTTGGCGAGAGCATTAAGAATCGACACTCCGCTTGGGCTTCCATGGAAAGAGGCACATGAACCGCCATTTGATCTCCGTCAAAGTCTGCATTGTAAGCGGTACACACTAATGGATGAAGCTTGATTGCTTTTCCTTCCACAAGTACCGGCTCAAAAGCTTGGATTCCCAGTCTATGCAGTGTCGGGGCACGATTCAGAAGCACCGGGTGTTCTTTAATAACATCTTCCAGTACATCCCATACCTCCGGCTTTACCTTTTCCACCATTTTTTTGGCACTTTTAATATTATGGGCGTGATCCCCGGAAACCAGCCGCTTCATTACGAAGGGCTTGAACAGCTCTAGGGCCATTTTCTTCGGCAACCCGCATTGATAAAACTTCAGTTCCGGACCAACAACAATTACGGAACGTCCGGAATAGTCCACCCGTTTACCCAGTAAGTTTTGTCTGAATCGTCCCTGTTTTCCCTTTAACATATCGGAAAGAGACTTTAGGGGTCTATTTCCCGGCCCGGTTACGGGCTTTCCTCGTCTACCGTTGTCAATCAGAGCATCAACGGCTTCCTGAAGCATTCTTTTTTCATTTCGGACAATGATGTCCGGCGCGCCTAGATCCAAAAGTCTTTTTAGTCGATTGTCTCGGTTAATTACCCGTCGATATAAATCATTCAGATCCGAGGTGGCAAATCTTCCTCCGTCTAACTGAACCATGGGTCGAAGATCCGGGGGGATTACAGGTACCGCATCCAGTATCATCCATTCCGGCTTATTTCCGGATTTTCTGAAGGCTTCCACCACTTCCAATCTTCGAATCGTTCGAATTCTCTTTTGCCCGGTGCTTTCTTTAAGATTTTGTCTAAGCTCCAGGTTCAAGCTTTCCAAGTCGATGTTTTGGAGAACTACCTTTACTGCTTCCGCTCCCATGGCGGCCTCAAAGGTGTTTCCGTACTTTTCCAGTGCATCGTTGTATTCTTTCTCCGTTAACACCTGTTTTTCCGAAAGTCCTGTATCTCCCGCATCCGTAACAAGATATGCTGCGAAATAAAGTACTTTTTCCAAAGATCTTGGTGACATATCTAAAATCAGACCCATTCTACTGGGAATGCCTTTAAAATACCAAATATGAGAAACCGGGGCGGCAAGTTCTATATGCCCCATTCTTTCTCTTCGAACCTTTGCTTTTGTTACCTCGACTCCACAACGGTCACACACGACCCCTTTGTGGCGAACTCTTTTGTACTTTCCACAATGACATTCCCAGTCCTTCGTGGGACCGAAAATTTCCTCACAAAACAGCCCCTTCTTTTCGGGTTTTAACGTTCGGTAGTTAATCGTTTCCGGTTTCTTTACTTCTCCCCTTGACCCCTGTCTAATCTTTTCTGCGGATGCTAAGCCGATTTTTATGGACTCAAAATTGTTTAATTCACACAAGGAGTATCGCTCCTTTCCATTTTCATGATTTTATTAGCTGACTGCAAGCCTTGCTATTCTTCTTCTTTATTTAGACCTTCCACCACTGCACCTTCTTCTATCGCCTCTTTTTCTTTTTGAATGTTCAGCGATACCGGTGCTTCTTCCAATCCGAGATCTGATCCTTCGCTATCTAAGCTTTCTCGGATTTCTATTTCCGTATTCCGATCTCTCAAAACTTTAACATCCAGAGCTAAACTTTGCAGCTCTTTTATTAACACTTTGAAGGATTCCGGTATTCCCGGTTCCGGCACATTTTCACCCTTGACGATGCTTTCATAGGTTTTTACACGCCCAACCACATCATCGGATTTTACGGTTAAGATTTCCTGCAGCGTATGGGCAGACCCATAGGCTTCCAAGGCCCAAACTTCCATTTCTCCGAACCGTTGTCCACCAAACTGGGCTTTACCTCCCAGGGGCTGCTGGGTAACTAATGAGTAAGGCCCCGTACTTCTTGCATGTATTTTATTATCGACTAAATGGTGTAGTTTCAACATGTACATATAGCCTGTGGTTACGTCATTATCAAATTTTTCCCCGGTTCTTCCGTCAATCAGCGGGACTTTCCCGGTTTCACTAAAGCCCGCTTCCTTTAAGGCCTCCATTATGTCGTACTCGTTGGCTCCGTCAAATACCGGGGTGGCCACTTTCCAATTAAGGGCTTTTGCGGCTAGACCCAAGTGAATTTCCAAGACTTGACCGATGTTCATTCTGGAAGGTACTCCAAGGGGATTCAAAACAATCTCCACGGGAGTTCCATCGGGTAGGAAGGGCATGTCCTCTTCCGGAAGTATCCGGGAGATTACCCCTTTGTTTCCGTGTCTTCCCGCCATTTTATCTCCTACATTGATCTTCTTCTTCTTGGCAATGTAGACTCTTACAAGTTCGTTTACTCCGGGGGACAACTCATCTCCGTTTTCCCGGGTAAATACCTTGATATCTATGATTATACCGCTTTCACCATGAGGAACTTTCAGGGAAGTGTCTCGAACTTCTCGAGCCTTTTCTCCAAAGATCGCTCTTAGCAGTCTTTCTTCTGCGGTTAATTCCGTCTCTCCCTTAGGCGTCACTTTACCCACTAGGATATCTCCGGAATCCACTTCCGCTCCGATGCGAATGATTCCCCGCTCGTCTAGATTTTTCAGTGCATCCTCTGAGACATTGGGAATATCCCGGGTAATCTCTTCCGGTCCAAGTTTTGTATCCCTGGCATCGGATTCATATTCTTCTATATGAAGAGAGGTCAGGGAATCTTCCCTTACCAAACGTTCGTTAATCAGAACCGCATCCTCAAAGTTATAACCTTCCCATGGCATAAACGCTACCAGGCAATTTCTGCCTAAGGCCAGCTCTCCATTATCCGTGGAGGGTCCATCGGCTAATATGTCACCTTTTTTAACCATTTCCCCTTTGTTCACCAGGGGTTTTTGATTAAAGCAGGTTCCCTGATTGGATCTTTTAAATTTTAGTAGTTTAAAGCGATCTTTATTTCCGTCTTCCCGCTTGATCACAATTTCCGTAGCGCTGGATTTTTCCACCACTCCGTCATTTTCCGCAACAATCACAACCCCTGAATCCTTTGCAGCCCGGTACTCCATTCCCGTTCCGATAATAGGAGCATCGGTTTTTAACAAGGGAACTGATTGCCGCTGCATGTTGGATCCCATCAGGGCCCGGTTTGCATCGTCATTTTCCAGGAAGGGAATCATAGCCGTTGCTACCGATACCACCTGCTTCGGTGATACGTCCATATAATCCACTTCGTCCCGGGGAACAACATCAATGGCACCGTCATAGGTTCTACACGTTACCTTAGTGTTAACAAATCGTCCATCTTCATCTAAGGGTTCGTTGGCCTGTGCAATGATGGCCACGTCTTCATCATCCGCCGTTAAGTATTGGGTATTTTCCAAAACAATGGCGGTTTCCTTATCCACAATTCGGTAAGGAGACTCGGTAAAACCATACTCATTAATTCTTGCATAAGAACTTAAGGAGTTGATCAGTCCGATATTCGGTCCTTCAGGGGTCTCGATGGGACACATTCTTCCGTAGTGGGAATGGTGCACGTCACGAACAGCAAATCCTGCCCGCTCCCTGGAAAGTCCGCCCGGTCCAAGAGCCGAGAGTCTTCTTTTATGAGTCAGTTCCGCTAAAGGATTGGTCTGGTCCATAAATTGTGATAACTGGGAACTTCCAAAAAATTCTTTAATGGAGGCGGCAACCGGCCGAATGTTGATTAAGGCCTGAGGTGTTACGGTTTCCACATCCTGAATGGTCATTCTTTCCTTTACAACCCGTTCCATCCTGGAAAGTCCGATTCGGAACTGGTTTTGCATTAGTTCTCCCACAGATCTCAGTCTTCGATTTCCTAAATGGTCGATGTCATCGATATTACCGATTCCATGAATCAAATTAAAGACATAATTAATAGAAGCCAGGATGTCGGAATGAATGATGTTCTTAGGAACTAGTTCCCGTCTCCGATCTTTTAAAGCTCCTTTAATTTCATCTTCTGTTTTGCAGGTATCCAGAATTTCTTTTAATATCGGGTAATATACCTTTTCCCGAAGTTTAAACTCTGACAGATCAAAATCTAAATACTTCTTCGGATCAACAAAACCGTTTCCTAAAACCTTTACGATCCGGTCTTCCCGACCATAAACCTTTGCTTCCCGAATTCCTAGATTTTCAACCTCATAGGCTTTTTCCTTCGATATCTTGCTGCCTTCTTCCACAACAACTTCTCCCGTGGAATCATCGACAATATCCATGGCTGCTACTTGATTTGCAATCCTTCTGGCAATGGAAAGTTTTTTATTGAACTTGTATCTTCCGACTTTCGCTAAATCGTATCTTTTAGGATCATGAAAAAGAGAATTCAGAAGAGTTCTTGCACTGTCTAAGTTTGGAGGCTCTCCCGGTCTTAACTTTTTATAGATCTCTAACAAAGCTTCTTCTTCATTCGTTGTATTATCTTTGTCTAACGTATTTAACAGGTTTTCATCTTCACCGATTAAATCTTTTATCTGACTGTCACTCCCATATCCTAACGCCCTAAGCAGTACGGTTACCGGCTGCTTTCGGTTACGATCGATACGGACACTGATTACACCGTTAGAGTCTGTTTCATACTCAAGCCATGCCCCTCGATTTGGTATAACTGTAGAGGAAAACAATTCTCGACCTGTAGTATCCCGTTCCATGTTGTAGTACACTCCCGGAGATCGGACCAGCTGAGTTACAATAACTCTCTCAGCCCCGTTAATAACAAAAGTTCCGGTTTCTGTCATTAGAGGGAAATCCCCCATAAACACTTCCTGTTCTTTCACTTCTCCGGTTTCTTTGTTAATCAGCCGCACTTTCACCTTAAGAGGACATGCGTAATTCACATCTCGTTCTTTGGATTCTGCAACATCATATTTAGGATCTTCATCCAGGGAATAACCAATAAATTCCAAAATAAGATTTCCCGTGTAGTCTTCAATAGGGGAAATGTCGTTAAAGACTTCTTCAAGCCCTTCTTTCAAAAACCATTCATAAGAAGATTTTTGCAGTTCGATTAAATTGGGTACGTCAAACACCTCATTAATCTGTGAATAGGTCATTCTTGTACTTCTTCCAAGTTGGATAGGACGTGGCATTGTATTCACTCCTTGCTTTAAATATATATTACAATTCCTTGTAAATGAAACTTTTTCGCACACTTCAATGCAATATATAATTTTATCACAGTGCTATAAAGGGTGTCAATAATTATTTTATGAATAAAAAAAATCGAGTAAGAGTCATCATTATGCGTCTCTTACCCGATTAGTTTTGTAATTAATAGTCTGATGTTATATTTTGAACACTATAACTACTTAAGCTCTACGGTTGCTCCAACTTCTTCTAATTTAGTTTTCATTTCTTCAGCTGCGTCTTTTTCTACGCCTTCTTTAATTGCTTTTGGAGCTTCGTCTACTAAGGCTTTTGCTTCCTTAAGACCAAGACCGGTAATCTCTCTTACAATCTTGATTACTTTGATTTTTCCGGATCCAGCACTTTCCAGAACTACGTCGAAGTCTGTTTTCTCTTCTACGGCTTCTCCGGCAGCACCGGCAGCAGCTACAGGAGCCGCAGCGGATACGCCAAACTTCTCTTCCGCAGCTTCTACTAATTCATTCAGTTCTAATACTTTCATGTTTTCAATTGCTTCTAAAATTTCTTGATGTGTCATTTATCAAGCACCTCCGATTATTTTTTTATTTATGCTTCTTCTTCCTGCTTCTTGTCTGCAATCGCTTTAAGGATATATGCAAAATTTGAAATTGGAGCTTTGAAGCTTCCAAGAAGTTTTGCAATCAGTTCTTCTCTGGATGGAATGGATGCAACTTTGTTTAATTGTTCGCCTTTGTACATTTCACCTTCCAGTACGCCTACTTTTAACTCCAGTTTGTCGTGAGTCTTTGCAAATGTTTTTGCAATTTTAGCGGGAGCCATGGGATCGTCGTAACCGAATGCTATGGCATTTGGTCCGTTCAGCTCTTCTACCAGTGCTTCGTTTCCTGTTTCTTTAGCTGCACGTCGAATCATTGTGTTTCGATAAACATTGTAATCTACGCCCGCTTCTCTAAACTGCTTTCTCAGTTCTGTTGCTTCCGCAACGTCTAATCCTCTATAGTCAACAACCAGCATTGATGTAGAACGATTAAATTTGTCTTTGATTTCTTCTACTATGACTTTCTTTTTTTCAATAGCTTTTGACACAGAAGGCCACCTCCTTATTTAAAGTCTATCTAAAAGCTTCTATTTTGCCTTGAAATTGAAAAAGACCTTTTTCAAGTCCGGAGGACATAAAAAGGTCTTTGAGTTCTTATATTCAAAGCCTAAGTAGGAAATTAAGCTTTCGCACCTACTGTCTCCGGCAAAATATTCACATTTAATATAGATTAGTCTATCAGCAAACCTTTAGGCTGTCAAGATTTTTATTCGTCAGCTTCCAACTTCGCTGTACTAACCTTGATTCCAGGTCCCATAGTGCTGGTCACTGTTACATTTCTAAGGTATTGACCCTTAGCTGCAGCAGGTCTTGCTTTGACGACAGCATCCATAAGCGCTTTGTAGTTCTCATATATTTCCTGCTCACCGAAAGAAACCTTTCCGATTGGAACGTGAATAATGTTGCTTTTATCCAAACGATATTCAACCTTACCGGCCTTGATTTCTTTAACGGCATTGCCAAGATCAAAGGTTACGGTTCCCGACTTTGGATTCGGCATTAGTCCTTTAGGTCCAAGAACTCTACCTAGTTTTCCAACAACCCCCATCATATCCGGTGTTGCCACAACCACATCAAAGTCAAACCAGTTTTCTTTTTGGATTTTATCCGCTAAATCTCCTTCACCGACATAGTCCGCTCCGGCATTTTTAGCTTCTTCCGCTTTTTCGCCCTTTGCAAAAACTAATACCTTTACTTCTTTACCGGTACCATGGGGAAGTACAATTGCCCCTCTTACTTGTTGGTCCGCATGTCGTGAATCTACTCCCAGTTTAATATGAGCTTCTACCGTCTCATCAAACTTTGCTTTTGCTGTTTCTTTTACCAGCGATACAGCTTTCTTAGGACTGTAATGCTTTTCTCGATCTACGAGTTTAACTGAATCTTGATATTTTTTTCCTCTTTTAGCCATTTTATTACCCTCCTTGTGGTTTATCGGCTTTTGCCTCCCACTCATTCTACAATATTGTTACACCTTCAACTTTCTAAGCTTCTACTTCAACACCCATACTTCTTGCTGTACCTTCGACCATGCTCATTGCACTCTCAACAGTGGCAGCATTTAGATCCGGTTGCTTTAATTCAGCGATTTCTCTGATTTGCGCCTTTGTGATCTTACCAACTTTAGTTTTGTTTGGTTCTCCTGAACCGGATTTCAGTCCGATTGCTTTCTTAATTAGAACCGCCGCCGGTGGAGTTTTCGTAATAAAAGAGAAAGATCGATCTTGATACACTGTTATAATTACAGGAATTACAAGACCCGCTTGATCCGCAGTCTTTGCATTGAATTCCTTACAGAATCCCATAATGTTAATACCGTGTTGTCCAAGTGCTGGTCCTACCGGTGGTGCCGGAGTCGCCTTTGCTGCTTCTATTTGTAATTTAATTTGACCAATTACTTTTTTTGCCATGATTACACCTCCTTCAAATATTTGTGTTTAAAGATCTGTTACCTGTTCAAAACTCAATTCTACCGGAGTTTCTCTTCCAAACATAGAAATAAGCACTTTAAAAGTACCTTTATCTATATTGATCTCTTCAATAGTTCCAATAAAGTCTTGAAAAGGTCCGGATATTACTTTAACAGAATCTCCTTTTTTAAAGGGAGCCTCTATTACCACATGTTCAATTCCCATGGTTCTCACTTCATGATCCGTGAGCGGAATCGGCTTCGAACTCGGTCCTACAAACCCGGTTACTCCACGGGTGTTTCGAACCAGATACCAGGATTCATCGGTTATAATCATCTTCACAATTACATAACCGGGATAAAGCTTGGATTCCTTGATCTTTTTTTTGCCGTTTTTGATTTCCACTTTTTCTTCCATCGGAACTTTTACTTCCATAATTACATCTTCCATACCTCTGTTTTCCACTAATTTTTCAATATTAGCCTGGACCTTTTTTTCATGGCCGGAAAAAGTATGGACTACATACCATCTTGCTTCTTCTTGGGACATATATATGGAGGAGCTATTTTTTCATTATAGTCCTCTCTCGCCTCCTTTATTATAGTCTAGCATTAAATAATTAGGCTTAATCCTAAACCGAATACTGAATCTAAAATCCAAATAGCAACAGCAGCTATTGCGCAAACAATGATCACAACCGTTGTATGAGTTTTTAACTCTTGCTTATTGGGCCAGTTTACCTTTTTCAGTTCCGCTCTAGCACTTTTTAAAAACTTCCCAAGACTTGCTCTTTTGGTACCGGTATTTGCTTGTTGAGCACTCATGACTTGTCACATCCTTTTTTAAACAAATTCTACTAAACGTTATTTTGTTTCTTTGTGAACAGTATGATGCTTGTCGAATTTACAGTATTTTTTCAACTCTATTCGATCAGGATTATTTTTCTTGTTCTTTGATGTTATATAATTTCTTCTCTTGCACTCTTCACACGCTAAGGTTACATTTACTCGCACCTACTACACCTCCCAGCTAAAAACATTGCCGTAGGCAAATGTTTAATGTCTATCCAATGGGCAAACCAGTCTCATTAAAGCTCACCTAATAAAATCTACCACATTTTAATTTGCCTGTCAACAAAAAAATCAATTCGTAAACTATGGGGACTAGGTTTTCCTAGTCCCCACATAGCTGTTCCTTAAGTTGTCTCTTTATGCTTTTTTTATCTGTTTTGTGATGATTGTTTTATTTTTGTTTTCTGTTGCTTAAATCTTACTCCAGGATATTTGCTACTACTCCGGCTCCTACCGTACGTCCACCTTCTCGAATCGCAAATCGCAGTCCTTCTTCCATTGCGATTGGGCTGATGAGCTCGATGTCCATGGTTACGTTGTCTCCGGGCATTACCA
>PWEO01000054.1 GCA_003553525.1 Clostridiaceae bacterium | reverse complement strand
CGTTGTTTAGTTTGATTGATCGTTCCAATTTGTTTCCTCCTTTTAAGCTATCGAGTTTATCATTTGCCATTTCGTATCCGCTTCCCATTGCTAAAATGTTTTCCACTGTGATCCGCTCCTTTTCATTTATATTTTGGTGATGATTTTTCTTTGGATTGTTTCCTGATCTCTAAGTACATTATAGAATGAATTTCGAGTAAGGATAACGGTCTGAAGGCTTTTCTTTAGTCCATCTTTGGGGCGGTTGTTTATCGGTCGGAGGGTGGAGGTGTCAAACAATGATGTTGTTATTTGATATTATTTTCCAAAAAAAGAGGATTTTAAGAAGTATATGTAGAAATAATATAACAGAGCAAATGTCTTGGGTTATTCACATAAATTACATAACGTCCTCGAAGCTTAAGCCTACATAATTGATTGTAGGCTTTTTTTATCTTTTTTTGCTTAGTTCGAGCAACACTTCAGGAGGTATTATTATCAATACACAAAATCTAGCTATAAACAGTACTGCAAACGACCGGCTGCAAAGCCAATCCCAATAAATGCAGCGGCAAGACTCGAAGGGATCGATATGATAACTTGATTGCCATTTCCAAACAATTGAAAAATCAAAATCATGAAGTGTATTACCACGAACCCTTCTATCAGTTGATGAGGCAGACCTTGTGGTCAGAACAGATGATTAAGCATAAAGAAATAAATGCGGATAAATATCTTCATGTGCATGTGGTTCCAAGGGAGAACAAAGATCTTTTAGATAAGAAGTATAAATGTAGTGGGCTGGATATGGTAAACACCTGGAGTAATCAGCTGCAAGAGAAAACAAAGTACAAAGTCCTTTCACCGGAGGAATTACTATCTGGTATTGATGGTAAAACGTATCAGGAATTACGAAAGTATCTTTGGGAGCGATATTGGTCTTAAATATGTGTAAATCAGAAATTCTTGGGTTCTACCGGAATCTATAGACTTAAGGGGTTGATTTAAATGGATAATATATTAAAAGATGCTTTAGTCTATTGGGAAGTTGCAAAGCACTTAAAGACGTGGGTAACGAATCTGAAACGTGCCCGGGATAGCAGGAAAAAAGAGTCGATCGAAGCTCTGAGGCAAGTTGTTGTTTCTAGTAGAGGGATGCGGATCTATATTAATGAATGGTCTGAAGGGGTAAGACACTACTCCAGTGAAATAGCGCTGTCAGAAGAATGGACCAAGTTGAGTTACTTATTGAAAGACCTGGACTTAAAGGATTTAGCGAATAAATGTGATGAACTGGCGGTTAAACTGACAAAGATCGATAGCACCAATAACGAAACCGTTGAAAAAACTCGAGAAGCATTGGTAAATATTGAAGATAGAGCAAAAGAAATACTGGATGAAGTGGAACCGGATAAATCTTAATCATTCTCTGAAGAAGACTTTATATACTTGAGGGTTCTAAATTCAAAACTTGAGGATCCAGTACTCGCTCAAACCACCCCCAAATGTGGTCGAAGTGTAGTATTCCAAAGATTTACTTGTATCCACCGTACAGATGTTGCGGCTTAACATATTGGAGAGTCAAAGCCTTAACTATTTGATCGGAAATTCTAGCAGTTATTACAATAAGGAGGTCCTATGAAACTATTAAACCTTTCAAACCAAACCCTGGCCCATGGTGTCTTAAAAGAACTGAATCATAAGGAAAAACGTTTTACTTCAAGGCCCTGGAATTATCGAAAGCCTGATACTACACTTTGGTGGTTGGTGCCATCTACTGATTGGCCTGCATACCCCTATGGGAAATACAGGATTTCAAAAGAACCTCAGCATGCGTCTATCGGTTTCTATGTGGAAAAAGGTATAAAAGGATCGGTGCTTAGTATGCTAAAGCCGAAAAACGTAAATCTGTTAAAGATCGATGATCATTGGCGGTGGCATCATGTGATAGAGGAATTGGTAAGTGGGGAGTTTGAAAAACGGTTATTGGAAATGAGGAATCAAACGAAACTGCCTGTATACATTCACCTCAGTGCCCATTATGTTACAGGAGACTTTGAACCCTACGCCAAGAAGGTCGGACATGAGGAAGGGCACAGTGTGAAGTACTTATTGAAGGGCGAACAGGAGATTGAAGCAGAAGAGATGAAAGGAAGCATTTTTAAAGGATTCGACAAAACTACAAATCTAGGGGAATTGGGAGAGAAAATCAATCATCTTCAGGACCTTGATTGGTACTGGATTGATTTTGAAGTATATGTGCAAGTTCCTTTGGTATATTCAGAAGCTGTAGATAATTGGGAGCGTAATGATCTGATCAATTTTGGTGAGATTGTGGAGAATATTCTTGATCCATTTATGGGATTAGTGAAGTAGGAAGGGGTAATTAAAACTGATTATTATTGAAGGTGTATACTTCTAAGCTATTAATGAGAGAATACTTGACTGGCAGTCAAGGGGTCACGGGTTCGAATCAAGTTCGAAATATCAATCTTAAAATGAACATCTTAACTTATAACCTTATGGAATACGCTAAAATTGAAAGGAGAGAAAAAAACTTGTATAAATATGATGAAGATATCAAAATGGAAAAAATTGACGAATGTAAGTCGGAGGGATATCGGTATTATTTAACGATCCCTTTTAAAGAAAGTATAAAAAACAAATGGAGCAATGGAAAGAACTATAACACCTGTGAAGAATTTATGAAAGAATTAAGTATTGATGAAAAAAAACGGGTAATGGTGATTATGAAAAATCCTAGTACCGCAAGCAAAAAAGAGTCCGATAGAACAACAAATAACATTCTGAACTTCTGCAAATGCAGATTCAAAGAAGTACAATTGGTAAATATGTATCCTTACCGAACGGAGAAAGTAGAAGAATTAAAGAAATTCTTTCACAAAAGTGATTTTGATAAAAAGACTGAAAAGAACTTCGAAATATTAGAAGAAAAAATCAAAGAAGTTGATTCAGTTATCGTAGCTTGGGGATTATTCGATGACTTTAATAAAGACGAACAGAAAAAACACGATGAAAACTATAAAAAATTAACAGATATACTAAATAGAAGCGGAAAAAGTATCCGGGCAATGAGATTTTCCGAAAAAGACGGACCATGGCATCCTAGAAATTGGAGTAAAAGCTTTGATCTGGAGCTCTACGAGTGGCACAGCTAAAAAATCAACCAGGAGGTGAACAAACCAATCGACTCATCAAATAATATCCTAGGAATAGAAGAACTGAGAATCAAAAAATTAATAGAAAAAAATAGAGCGATCCGAGAAGCTGACACCTATTTTGAGTATTGTAAAATAAAAGAGTATGAAGAACTATATGAGGATTTTCATTGTATGGGTATCCAACTGAAGGAGGTAACGGTTAATTTCTTAACCACGAAGAATCAACGGTTCCTTTGTTCATTAATGTTTCTTAAAGAGGATTATGAT
>PWEO01000026.1 GCA_003553525.1 Clostridiaceae bacterium | reverse complement strand
GTGTTAAAGGGCGAACACAGAAAGAAGCCGTCCCTCTGTGCCCGAAGCATTCAATAACCAAAAAAACAGGGGTGGGTCAAGTTTTGGTGTAAAAATTAATCAAAAAGGGTCAATTTTACTTGACAATCAACAACAATTAAATAAATCAGAAAATTTCGTTAAAATTATGTTATAATCTAGTTATATCGGCCTACATAATAAAGAAAAGCATCAAACCATTATCCATACGGTATAAAAACTCTTACGGAGGTACCCCCTTATGCCCAGAGCAAAGCGAGAAAAGAGCAGTACGGGAATCTACCATATTATTTTTCGAGGCATCAACCGCCAACGGATTTTTGAGGATGAGCAGGATTATCAGCGGTTTCTTCAAATTTTGGAAGATGTGAAAAAGAAAAGTGAATATGAAATATACGGCTATTGTTTGATGAGCAATCATGTGCATCTTTTAATGAAAGAAGGCACGGAAGAGTTGGGTCGAACCTTTAAAAGGATTGGAGCCTGTTACGTTTATTATTATAACTGGAAGTATAAACGCCGGGGGCATCTCTTTCAGGACCGCTATAAAAGTGAAGTTATAGAGGATACGGGATACTTCTTAAGTGTGCTTCGCTATATTCATCACAACCCGGTAAAAGCAAATATTGTGAAAAATCTCGAGGACTATCCCTGGAGCAGCTATAAAGAATATTTGAAGTCTCCAAGGATTTGCCGTACGGACTATGGGTTTTCATTGTTTCATGTGGAACCCAAAAAGGCGAAGGCCTTGCTGATTGATTTTCATAAGGAAATAAATGATGATCGGTGTATGGAATATGATACCAAAGTACGATGGCAGGACCATGAAGTGGTGGAGTACCTACTTAGGGAGTATAATATGGAGCGCCCGAAGGAGCTTTATACCATGGAGCGAGGCATGATGAACAAAATCTTTCATCAATGCAAAAAGGAAGGGATGTCCATTCGTCAGTTGGAGCGGATAACCGGTGTCAGTTTTACTCTTATACGAAATGCATAAGAAAACGATGTAGGAGGTTGGGCTATGGCTGAGGTTGTTAAAAGTTTTGCAATATCAGGAGTGGATGGCTATTTAGTGGATGTGGAGACGAAAACCATTGCAGGGATGCCGATGATGTCCATCGTGGGACTGGGAGATACGGCGGTAAAGGAAGCGAAGGAGCGGGTGGAGTCAGCTCTGAATAACGAAGAGTTTTATTTTCCCCAAAAGAAAATAGTGATTAACTTAGCCCCGGGAGATTTGAAAAAAGCGGGATCCCATTTTGATCTGCCCATAGCCCTTGGAATTTTGTTGGAAACGAAGCAGATTACCAAACAACGAAAAGAAGATTTCGGGGTGATCGGCGAGCTGTCCTTAAACGGAAAACTGCGAAGCGGTACCGGGGTGCTGCCGATGGCTATTGCAGCGAAGGAGCAGGGGCTTACCCATTTGATTGTACCGGCGGAGAATCTACGGGAAGCCTCGGTGGTGGAGGGACTTACGGTCTATGGCTTTAAAAACTTAAAAGACGTGACGGAATTCTTCGAAGGAAAGGCCTATGAAAAGGTGGAGTCCTTAGAGCCTCCCGGTTGGGAAAAACCGCCCTACGATATGGACTTTGCCGATGTTCAGGAGCAGGAAGACGTGATTGACTATGTGGTTATTGCCGCAAGCGGCGGACATAATCTGATGATGATCGGAACCCCGGGATGCGGAAAATCCATGATTGCCAAACGAATATCTTCGATTCTTCCCACGATGACGGAAGAAGAAGCGATGGAAGTTACGAAGATTTATAGCGTGGCGGGACTGCTTCGAAACAAGGATCAATTGATTCGGGAGCGGCCTTTTCGTGCGCCCCATCATAACGCCTCCACCAACTCGTTAATCGGCGGCGGCAACAGTGCGGTGCCCGGGGAGATTTCCCTCGCCCATAACGGGGTGCTTTTTCTCGATGAGATGGCGGAGTTTAGTAAAAAAACCTTAGATGCCCTGCGCCAACCCATGGAGGATCGGAAAGTGACCATCTCCAGAGTAAAATATACCAATACCTACCCATCGAATTTTATGCTGGTTGCGGCAATGAACCCCTGTGCCTGCGGATATTTCGGAAGAGAAAACTGTAAATGCTCGGACTACGAAGTGGTGAAATACCGCCAAAAGATCTCGGGACCGATTATGGACCGGATGGACATCCAAAAGACCGTTGGCGCCGTGGATATTATGGAGTTTTCCAAGGAGAGTTTCGGAAGGTCCTCTAAAGAGCTTCGGAAACGGGTAGAGTTTTCCCGAGGCATCCAAAAGAAGCGGTTTGAAAAAGTTCCGGGAATCAGCTGTAACGCTCAGATGAACCATTCCTTAATTAAGGAATACTGTGGGCTGGACGAGGAAGGGGAACGCTTGATTCAAAAGGCCTATGAACGCTTTCAGTACAGTGCCCGAACCTTTCATAAGTATCTGAAAGTCGCACGGACTTTTGCAGATATGGAGGGCGCTGATAGAATTCGAAGAGAAGACGTGGCCGCGGCACTGATGGCCAGGGATTTGGATAAGGAAGGAAAAAGTATGATGGTACTCTAGGGAGGAAGATCCATGGAGGAGTATTGGGTTTGGTTAAAGGGGATTAAAGGAATCGGAGACGGCCTGGGAAAAGGCTTGCTTCGGCATTTTGATACGCCGAAAAACATTTATGATGGGGATGTATTGGATTTACGGGCTGTTAGTGGAATCGGAAAAAAACTCGGGGAAGAAATACGAAGTCACCGGTCTTTAGAGGAAGCCTATAAAACTTTAGAGGATATGGAACGAGGGAATATTAAACTACTGACCTTATCGGATCCGCTTTATCCTCAGGAAGCGAAACCGTCAAAATATGCCCCGCTATATCTTTTTTATAAAGGTGTGATCCGTAAAGATCTGATGGGGGTATCCATTGTAGGGTCCCGTCGGTGCAGTTCCTACGGAAAAGAAGCTGCCATTGAAGCCAGTCGCTATCTGGCTCGGGAAGGAGAAACCGTGATTAGCGGTATGGCAAAGGGCATTGACAGCTATGCCCATACAGCGGCGATCAAAGAAGGTGGGTACACGGTCGCTTTCCTAAGCTACGGCCTAAACCACTGCTATCCCAAGGAGCACCAAAGCTTAATGGATGCCATCGAAGAAAAGGGAGCCCTATTAACAACTCATCTACCGAAGGAAAAACCGAAGGCCGGTCATTTTCCCGATCGAAACCGCTTATTTGCCGCCTTTTCGAAAAAGATCCTGGTCATTGAAGCGGGAGAACGTAGCGGAAGTTATCTGACCGGGAAATACACCCTAAGCGAGGGAAAACCTTTGTACGTTCTACCCCATGAAATCTACAACCCTTCCGGAAAAGGTTGTAATAGACTCTTACTAAACGGCGGCATCGTCTATCTTAAACCGGAGCAGTTG
>PWEO01000015.1 GCA_003553525.1 Clostridiaceae bacterium | reverse complement strand
CCCACTTTTTCTCCCCGTCGAATTTCTAAATCGATGCCTTCTAATATCTTTATATTCGGGTATTCCAAATGAATATTTCTTGCCTCAAGCAGGACGGACATAAAGATCACTCCTTAAATTGAAAGTTTTCCATAAATAACTTTTTATAGAATTGGGTACTATGCGGTTAGATTTGCAATCTTCATCTTCCTAGTCCTCCTTAGAAATATTCTTTGTATTTTTCATGAAATAAGAAGTTGCTTAATAATCAATATATTATCATGAGCAATTTGATATTTCAAACTCTTTAGACAATTCTGGGGGGGATGAGTAATCAAATGAAAAGAGCTTGAAATTCTTAGAAATAGGGAAAGAATATAGGTAATACTGTTATATAATGAGGTTTCTGTGGTAGATAGGGTATATAGGAACATATAACTTTATCGGAGGTGTAGTTAATGGAATTTGATCCGCGGTTCGGCGTGTTTGCAGTAATTGCTTCGTTTTTTCTGGTTTTTTTAGTTATCGGAATTGTTCTTTATGTGCTGGGCTCCATAGGTCTTTATACAATGGCAAAAAATAAAAATATCGAAAACCCATGGATTGCCTGGATTCCCATTATTCAGGTGTATATCTTGGGCAGAATTATTCGCACATTGAAGATCGGTGAATTTGAAATTCCTCAGGTGGAATTAGTTCTTCCCGCCATTGCCATAGGGGGAACCATCTTTTCACCCATTCCCATGATCGGAGGGTTAATCGGCTTGGCAGCCTTTGTGATCAATATTTTTGCTCTCCACAAGCTCTACACCATCTATCGTCCCGATGAGGCGGTGCTTTTTGTGATCCTCAGTGTGGTACTTCCCTTTATGGGACCGATATTCATTTTCATTATGCGCAATGATAAACCGTTAAAAGAAGAGGATCTGAAAGGATCTGTTTGGGAAAGTTAGCACATTCCGGAAACTAAAGTTGGGTTTAAAAAAAGCAACTAAAAAGGCATAACTAATTTATTTGAAACCGTTTAGCAGCAGAAATGGATGCTATTAAACGGTTTTTTTTACGTTACAGAGTAAGGGGCTAATTCTTTTATTGAATTATTCGAATATATAATAGCGATTACTAAAACTATAATATTTTACAATTTAACACTTTGTTAAAAGTTTGATAATATAAGAATTGGCATATATATTCATTATAAATTAATACCAAGGAGGTTAGGTTATGTCTTCACGTTTACAAATTATTTTATCAGGACTTATGGTGGGAAAACTTGGAACCATATTGGTTTTATTCGGAAATCCTGTGAATATGGGGGTTTGTGTAGCCTGTTTTTACAGGGACATTGCAGGAAGTGTAGGGCTTCATCAGGCTGGAGTAGTACAGTACATCCGTCCGGAGATTATCGGATTTATTCTCGGCGCGTTTATCATTTCTAAAATGAAAGGAGAGTTTCGGGTTCGGGGAGGTTCCTCACCGATTATACGATTTCTGTTAGGATTTTTTCTAATGATCGGAGCTCTGGTATTCTTAGGATGCCCCCTACGGATGATTCTGCGACTGGCCAATGGGGATTTGAATGCTGTAACCGGCTTATTTGGTTATGTAGCGGGTATTTTCGTCGGTATTCAGTTTATTAAGCAGGGCTTTAGCTTAGGAAGAAGTGTGAAACAAAAGCCGGTAGGCGGCTATACCATGCCTCTGTTTGCCGTGGTACTGTTAGCATTGCTTCTTCTAAGACCGGCCTTTATCACCTTTAGTACGGAAGGTCCGGGGGCGGCTGCGGCTCCGATTTGGATGGCTCTTGGAGCGGGATTGTTAATCGGTGGGGTACTGCAGCGAACCAGACTATGTACCGCCGGCGGATTTAGAGATGCTATTTTAATTAAGGATTATCATTTTATGTGGGGATTGATCGCAATATTTGTTGCCAATCTTGCAGGTAATCTGATCTTCAATTTCGAAGCTTTCAATTTAGGATTTGAAGGCCAACCCATTGCCCATACGGATCATTTATGGAATTTTATGGGAATGACCTTGGTGGGGCTTACCGCAGTGCTCCTTGGAGGATGTCCCTTACGGCAAACGATCCTCGCCAGCGAAGGGGATACCGACGCCATTATTACCGTTGTGGGACTTGTGGCGGGAGCCGCTTTTGCGCACAATTTCGGATTGGCCTCCAGCCCTGCAGGATCCACCTTTAACGGTCAGGTGGCCGTAATGATCGGACTGGCAGTAACACTGGGGATTGCAGTATTATCGACACAAACCAGTGTATCCATGGAAAGGGGAGTGAAAAGCAATGTCTAAGACTCAAGTAGATGCAAGAGGACGATCCTGTCCGGAACCGGTGATCTTGACAAAAAAGGCTTTGGATCAGTATAATGGAGAAGTGGTAGAAGTTTTAGTGGATTTGGAAGTAGCGGTGGAAAACATTAGACGCTATGCCGAGAACCATGGTTTTGCCGTGAGCATATCTGAACTTTCCGGAGAAGACTACCAACTAACGATTAAAAAGTAGGGATTTGATGGACAATAAAATTTGTATTATGACCTTTCACACAACCTATAATGCCTTGAATTTTGAAAAAGCATTAAAAAGAGAAGTAATTGAGGTAAAACTGATTCCGGTTCCCCGGGATCTCAGTTCCAGCTGCGGTTCCGCTGCCCGGTTTTATTTAAAAGATAAGGAAAAGGCCTTGGCTCTGGCAAAGGAATACAATATTGAGCTGGACGAGTTATACGAACGGGAAACTGAGGCGGAAAAGCCCAGTTTATTGGAACGTTTGCTGAAAAAGAAATGACAGGGGGATAAGAAGCATAAGGGACCGGGTTAATTGAAATCAAAAAGAAATATTTTAGGAACCACACTTAAGGAACCATATCTATGGATAGAGGATCTGTCCTAAGAGTGGTTCTTTTTTTGCTTTTGAGTAAACTGAAAAATCTTAAAGTTCCGTCTTAAGGCGGAGCGGGAATCCGACCCTATGCCCTTATACTTTGGAAGGGCTTTCCTTATACTAAGTATAGGAGCATAGGAATAGGTTCTTGATTTCGAAAACAATAAACCCTTGATGAAAAATAGGAGGAATGAAACATTAAAAATTTACTAATCAGAATGGAAGAGAAAAATGACTGGAAAGCCGTGGAATGGTTAACAAGAGAAGCCTTTTGGCGGGGGGAGGAAGTCTTTTGATGAAGCACTCCATTAAAAGAGCCAAGGAACTGGGTTATGGGGGCATTTTCTTTTTCGGGCACTCGACATATTATCCGCGATTCGGATTTAAGGAAGCGAAGAATTTTCAAGCAACTGTCTGAAATCAGTTTATTCCGGTTTAATATAAATACATACTTAAGGAGTTGATGGAGATGAAAATTCAAAAATGCAGGTGGGTAAAGGTACGTAAAAATTGAAATTCGGAGGCGGTCAAACTGATAATTAACAAACAAAATCCTTATG
>PWEO01000181.1 GCA_003553525.1 Clostridiaceae bacterium | reverse complement strand
CATTTTATGCCTCGAGGTGGTTCCCGTGAATACCTCCTTTCGACCGTATACTATTTTACTGGGTTTTCCCGTCATCTTCGTAATCAATGCGGGATAAAACTCCGCATGAATGCTTTGCTTCGAGCCGAATCCCCCGCCGATTCTCGGCTTGATCACCCGAATTTTACTCATGGGCATATCCAGGGCCCGGGCTAGGGTTCTTCGAACATGAAAGGGGATTTGGGTGGAGGATACCACCACCAATCGGCCGTACTCATCCTCGTAACTAAAGGCTCGTTGGGTCTCCATCATGGCTTGGGCCTGGGCTTGGCTTTCATAGGTTTTTTTTATCACCACGTCGGAATCTTCCAGGGCTTGGGTAATCTCTCCCACCTCAAAACCCATTTCAGTGGCGAGATTTTTTTCTCGATCATAACCCACAAAATCCACGGGAATAAAGTTGTCTTCTTCCGGATGGACCAAAGTTTTATGTCCCTCGGCTTTCCTGTAGTCCAGTAAGGGATCCAACACTTCATAGGTCACTTTCAGTCTTTTAGCCCCCATCTCGGCGGATTTCTGATTCTCCGCTACAATAATAGCCACATCGTCGCCTACGTGCCGCACGTATTCATCCAGTACAAATTTATCGTAGGGGGAGAGCTCGGGATAACACTGTCCCGCCCTGGTAAAGGGAATTCTTTTTATATCTTTATAGGTCAGGACCATCTCCACCCCCGCTACCTTACGGGTTAGCCGGTCATCAATATTTGTGATTTTTGCGAAGGCATGGGGACTTCGAACCACTTTTATACACAGGGCATCCTTCGGGGCTAAATCATCGGTGTACACCCCTTTTCCCTTTAACAGCGCATCGCTGTCGATCTTTTTGATGGAATCATTCACATACTTCATGTTTTTGACCCTCCAGATAAGATTTTACCGCTTCCAACTGTCCCACATATCCGGAACAGCGGCAAAAGTTTCCTTTTAAGTATCGGTTGATTTCCTCGTCGGTGGGGTTTTCCACCACTTTTTCCAAATACAGTATACTCATAATGGTTCCCGGCGCACAGAAGCCGCATTGATCCACCCCTCTTTTCGCCAGCTGATAACGAACCTGTTCCGCCTTTTCCCTTACCCCTTCGATGGTGGTTATGGATTTGCCGTCGGCCTTTGCCGCCAGGGTTCCGCAGGAAAGCACGGCCACATCCTCCAGATGAATCGTACAAAGCCCGCAGGATTCGGTGTCACAGCCTTTTTTCACCCCTAAGAGCCCTTCTTTTCTCAGGACTTCCGATAGGTAATCGTCGGGAGCAATCTCCAGTTCTTTTTCTTTCCCGTTGATGGTCACCTTAATCTTCATGGATTGATCCCTCCTGTAACGCTTTTTTCAATAACACTTTCCCCATGGCACGCCGATACTCTTTCGATCCCCTGCCATTGGTTCCGAAAACCATCTCTTTGGTTAGCACTTCTCCGGCCTTTTCCATATGCTCTTCTGAGAGTTCCTTACCCTCCAAAAATGCCATGGTTTTCACTGCAAGTTTGGCTCTGCCCGGTCGTGCACCCAGGGCTACTCGGTAATGATCCCCTTCTTTTGACAATGCCAGATTGAGTATGGAATAATCGCTGCTGGAGCCTCTTAAATCCTGAAAGCTATAAAAACCCTTGGTCTTTTCAATGCTGATTTTCTCTACAATGTCCCGCTCCTTCGGACCATTTTCCAAGAATTCATTCAAGGAAATCCATCCCCCTTTATAAAGCTTTACCTTAGTAGTGGTAACCAAAAGGGCGGTTAAAAAGTCGGAAAAACCGTAACGGGAATAAATCGTAGCGCCGATGGTCACCATATTTTTCAGCTGCATCCCCACAATATCTTCAATGGCCCGTTGAAAAAGATTATTAAAATGCTGATTTAACCCTTCGTGAAGCATCATCCCCGCAAAGGTGGTCATGGCTCCGATTTCAAAGGACTTCTCTTCTTCCTTAATATAGTCCAGCCCCAGATTGGATAGATCCACGGCGGTACCGATGGCCTTGGACCCGAGTTTTAAATATCCGCCCCCTCCGATTACAGCATTGTTCCTTCGCTCCGTAAGTTTTTCGTAGGCGGCTTCCATGGTTTCAGGGAAATAATAAGTACGTATGGTGATCATTTATTAACCCTCCACTTCCATTTCTTTTTCCATAATTTCACGTTCTCGTCTCTCATCTTCAATAGATTTTTTCGGCAGGACAATATTCAGCGTGAAAACCACAATGGCTGAAATTACAACGGCGGAACTTCCGAAAATCATCATAAACCAGCCGGGAAATAATTCTAAGGCTTCGGGAACTTGACTGATGCCAATCCCCAGGGCTACGGCTAATCCCACGATGGTAATGTTTCGAATGGAAAGTTCGTCCTGAATGATCAGTCGAATCCCGGTCATGGTAATTAGGGCAAACACCGTAATGGTGGCTCCCCCAAGAACACTATGGGGTATGGTTGTCATTAAGGCTCCCACCTTCGGAACAAATCCTGCCAGTAAAATCATTCCTGCGGCCAAGGCCAGTACAAACTTGCTGATAACCTTCGTCATGCTTACAATACCCACATTTTGACTATAGGTAGCCGTGGGAAGGCCTCCAAAGAATGAGGCGATAACACTTGCTACTCCGTTGCCGATAATTCCTCCCGACAGTTCTTCATCGGTGATCTCCCGACCCATGCCTCCCACAGTTGTGGCGGAAAGGTCCCCTACCGCTTGCACAGAGTTTACCACATACATAATCGCCATGGTTAAAATGGCCGAGGGATAAAATTCAATTCCAAAGTGCAATGGTCTCGGCAGGGCAAACCAGGAAGCCTCTCCAATCGGAGCAAAGTTCACGAGTCCTAAGGGAATGGCCAGGAAGTACCCGGCTAAGATTCCGACTAATATGGAGGCCAGTTTTGCATAGCCCTTTGCAAATTGGTTACAGAAAAGCACTACCAAAAGCGTAACAACAGCTACCAGCCAGTTGGTATAAGAACCATAACCGGCTTGACCTATACCGCCTGCCATATAGTTGACTGCTACAGGGTACAACGAAAGCCCAATGGTAAACACTACGGTACCCGCTACCATAGGAGGAAAATATTTTCGTATCGGTTTAATAAATATACCCACAATAACCGCCACTATACCACCAATCATTTGGGCGCCCAGTATGGCTGCAATTCCATATTGACTGCCGATGGCGATTAAGGGCGGAATGTAGGCGAAGCTGACGCCCATAATCACCGGAAGGCCTGATCCGATGCGGTAAGGGGAGTTTGCTTTACCCATGGGATAAAGCTGAATAAGGGTTGCAATTCCTGCAATAAACATGGCGCTTTGTACCAACAGCGTTGCATCTCCGGTGCCCAGTCCAACGATCCCCGCGATGATAATCGCCGGGGTGATGTTTCCCACAATCATGGCTAACACATGCTGCAT
>PWEO01000035.1 GCA_003553525.1 Clostridiaceae bacterium | reverse complement strand
GCTTCGGGGATTTATGAGCTGGTCCGTGATAAGACCTTTGAAACATTCCTGCCAAATAAGGGGAAACCATTACTATGCCGGGCAAAACGGCTGGGTATGAACTATACGGATAGTTTTGAGCAAAAGAAAAACACTCATAATTCTGTGGCATTTCTCGGAGCGGTAGGGTCGGGTAAAACCCACCTCTCCTTTGCCATGGCCAATGAACTCTTAAAGAGGAATATTGACGTGGCCTATTTTCCTTACCGGGAAGAAATTACCCGACTGAAACAAAATATCATCAACGAAAAAGTCTATCAAAACCGGATGAATATTTTTAAGAATGCCAGGGTACTGTTACTGGATGATCTTTTTAAGGGAAAGGTGACGGAATCGGAAATCAGTATTATCTTTGAGCTCATCAATAACCGATACTTACAAAAGAAAGCCACGATCATCTCCAGCGAACTTACCATCCAGCGGTTAATAGACACCGATGAAGCCGTGGGCAGTCGGATTTTAGAGATCGCTCGGGGAAATATTATACAGTTTCAAGAACCAAAGATGAATTACCGGATATACGGCCAATAAAATCCGGGGACTTTCGTGGTGAAATGTAAAATATTTCATTATTACGCTCCCTGTTAGTCCCCATTAGTCCTTTTGAATCCCTGTTAGTCCTTTTATTTGCAATGTGTATAGACATTTATTATTCCCGGTGTATAATTAATTAAATAGAAAAATTGTTAACAAATTTTTAAGAAAGGGGGGTGACAAATGATCGTTTTGTCCAAAGATGAATTTAGACGGCGGGGCCTTCGGGATCAGCGAAAACGAAAAGTAAAAGAGCATATGGAAAAAGAACAGGAAATACTCGATTACCTGGCTCAGCAGAAAGGAAGGAAAAAGTATGAATTGAAAAATAAATAACAGAAATCGTATCAGCAGCATCAACAGAAGTAGAATAGTGAAAAAACACAAGCGAAGGGAGGGACTGGTAATCTACCGGTAATTAGAAGAGAAGGGAATAAAGGGAGATTAGAGAAAACAGGGAAATTTAAAAAAACAAAGGAGGAAATTGATGAGAAAAATTCGAGTGGTGATTGATCCCGGCCATGGGGGAGAAGATCGGTGGAACCGGGGACCGACATCTTACATCGAAGCGGATGGGATGTTGACGGTATCAAAGTACTTACAGAAAGCATTGGAAAAAAGCGGTCATTTTGAGGTGAAACTTACCCGGGATAAGGATCGAACCTTATCAAGAAAGGAGCGGGCGGAAATAGCCCGGGACTTTAAGGCGGACCTGTTCATCAGTGAACATACCAACGCTTTTAACGGAACCGCCAAGGGAACGGAAGTATATTATTCGGTGGAGCGGCCCAGGGATTTATCTCTCGCCAACAAAATGTCCCGTGCCATTGCTACCCATTTCGAAACCCACAACCGGGGCGCCAAAATCCGGCTAAACACACAGAGAGCGGATTATTACGGGATTTTATTCTACGGAGTGCTTTTCCATATCCCTTCGATCCTGCTTATCGAAAGTTTATTTCATGATTATATAATTGAGGAGAAAATCCTGTTAGAGGATGCTAATCTTCGAAAACTTGCAGAGATTCAATGTGACGTAATCAAACAGTACTATGGGGTACCGGTGGAAGAAAGCGGTAAGGAAGAAAGCGGTAAGGAAGATAGCAGTAAGGAAGGGAGCAATAAGCAAGAAGGCAAAAAGAAAAAGAGTAGGGAAAAAGAAAGTACGGAAAAAGAAAGTGCAGAAAAGAAAAGCAAAGAGGAAAGCAAGGAAGTGACCGCGGAACAACTTTACCGGGTGCAGGTAGGCGCATTTCGCTACAAGGAAAATGCCCTTAGAATGATTGATGCACTGGAAAACGACGGATACCCTACGTATTTGGTATCGCCGAAGTAAAAAAAATTTAAAAGGAGAATACTATGCCGAAATCCCAACTGGTTGCCAAAATTAAGCGAATGGATGTTACCAATAAAATTCAACGGAAGTCCTGGAAACAAATGATTGGAATAACACTTGGAGAAATTGCATTAAATGATGAAAATTTATTATCGATTCGAAAGTTTCGACCCAATGAGGAGGTGCTGGTAACTATCACGCCCATGCAGCGGGATATGGCCGAGGAAATGGATCGTATCAAAAAGGCCAATCCGGTGGAGGGAATGATTTCCGAAACAAAAGGCTTGTCGGATTTGCCGGATAATCCCTTGGATCTAATGATAGAGGATGAGGGTTATATGAATGATGGGAATGCCGGAGATGATGAATCCCAAGAGCTTGTAGAGATTACGGTGCTTGAAGAAGGAGAAGAAGATACGTTGGGAGAGGGAGAAGAGGTGAGTAAATCCTTTGAGTTTTAAGTAAAAATCAACCATGAAAGGAGGTGAAGAAAATGGACCGAAAAAGAATGCGACTGCAAGTGATTGCAGGTCTGGATCCCGAGGGAAATGAAATCCTGAGATCCAGAACCGTCAGCAATCTAAAGTTTGAAGCCCAGGATGCCAATATCACGATTGTGGCCAGTGCCCTGGGAAGCTTGATCGCCACACCGATTAAGCAGGTAACGCGGATCGAAGAAGTGGTGCTGTAAGCGAATAGTCTTTAAAAAAGGGTTATCGGAAACAGAGATTCACAGGGAAAAATATAACAGAAAAGAGGGAATTGAATGCCTAGACTTGAAATGAACTTTATCAACTCGGAAGGAAGCCGTACCAGACTTTCCATGAATGATGCACGGGAAGATCTGTTAGGATCCGATGTAAAGAGTGCTATGTACACCATCATTGACCAAAACGTCTTTGATTTTGCCCAGGGCCACTCGGCACGGTTGGTTCGTACAACCTACGAGGATATTGACTTACCCGTAGTATAGGGTAATAAATGGTAGATAAAGGGGTGGACATTTCTTGTCCGCCCCTTTGTTCGCTCTAATATCCCACTGTAACAAAGGAGGGGATGTCCTCTGAAATTGGAACTACTGATCATGGCGGTTATCGGAGCCATGATTGGAGAAGGGGTAAGAAAAGAATCGAGCCTCTTAGAAGTAACTGTTATCATCAACATTGCAGCATCCGCTTTTTTAGCCTATATTGCGGCCTATGGCCTGCAAAGCATGGGATCCGTCCATGACGGTATCCTAATATCCCTGGCCGGACTCTTCGGTTATCTTGGGGATCAGTACTCTAAAGGATGGCTTCTTAAAGCCCTAAAGCGATATGGAATTGGAGTGACTGGAACTCTTGAGACTGAAAGCTTGAAAAAGGAGAAAAATAAAATGGAGGAATATGAAAAGCGGGAATAGTAAGTAAAGGAACCCTTTTGGACAATGTCTTTAAGGGTTCTTTTTTATTGCGTATAAGTGAATCTAAAGGAGTATTAATCGCTTAAGAGAATAGTCTTTTTAAAGCGAGTTTTGATTTATTTGGTAAGTGTTT
>PWEO01000083.1 GCA_003553525.1 Clostridiaceae bacterium | reverse complement strand
TATGTTTACTTCCTAATCAAATATTGAATGATGTTTTGTCCAAATTTATAGCTTTGATTAAATAAGCAAATTAAAAGTTGCTATTATTATAATAGTCCATTATAATATATATGAATTTAGTTCATATATAATAGAAGCCAGTATTTTTTTAGACTGGTCATTTTTTTATGCTAATAAAGGAGAGATGTGATTTGTGTGAATGTATCACAGAGTGAAAAAATAATCGATAAACCATTATTACCAACATTATTGAGACTTTCCTGGCCTATAATGGTTGGAGAATCTATGCAGTTAATGTATAATCTTGCTGATACTTTCTGGGTCGGACGACTGGGTGCAGAATTTCTTGCAGCTATTACCGTCTCATTTCCGATAGTTTTTTTGATTTTTTCAATAGGGATTGGCTTTTCTATTTCAGGAATAGCACTGATATCACAATATGAAGGAGCAGGTCAGCATGAAAAAGCTAATTTGGCCGCCGGTCAAATTTTAGCTTTTTCTATAATGTTTTCGGTGGTTTTTGGAACACTGGGTGTTATCCTGGGTGAACCATTATTATCTTTAATTGGAGCAGACGAACAAATATTACCATATGCCTGGTCTTATTTCAGGATTATTGTAGCGGGAATGCCGTTAATTTTTATTTATTTTATATTTTCATCCGTAATGCAGGGAATTGGCGATACTAAAACTCCGATGTATCTGAAGTTATTTACGGTAGGACTTAACGTTATATTAGATCCGTTTTTCATCTTTGGCTGGTCAATTTTTCCTGAATTAGGTATTGCCGGTGCAGCAGTAGCTACAGTTATTACTCGTTTTTTAGCTGCTGTAATTGGAATTTATATTTTATTTGCTGGAAGAAAAGATATACATATAGGATTTTCCCATCTGAAACCTGACTGGTATATGCTTAAAAAAATCATCATGATTGGTTTTCCAGCTGCAGTCGGGGCTTCAGGGCTGGCTGTTGCTGTAACCTTTATGACTTCCATTGTAGCTGGCTTTGGTAATATTGCTCTGGCTGCCTATGGAGTGGCCAACCGCATTACTTCAATATTACGAATGCCAGCTATGGGAATGGGGCGGGCTACCGGAGTTATTGTTGGTCAGCACCTTGGTGCAGATCAACCAGATGAAGCAGAAAAAGTTTCCTGGATGTCTTCAGGAATTATATTAATAATAATGCTGGGAATAGCACTTATAATGCTGCTTTTGGCTCCCTGGTTAATAGCCCTCTTTACCGACGAACCTGAAGTTATTAAAGTTGGAGCTCAGTATTTAAAAATTGGCAGTTTCGGTTTTGCATTTTTGGGAGTCCAAAATATACTTTCCGGTTCACTCAGTGGTGCCGGTAAAACTGTGCAGCAAACATTTTTCCGTCTTTTAACACTCTGGGTTTTTCAGCTGCCCATGGCCTATGGTCTGGCCTATTATATGAATATGGGTGAAACAGGCATCTGGTGGGGAATATTTACCGCAAAACTTATTGGATTGTTAGTCATGGCTGTCTGGTTTAAAAGAGGAACCTGGAAATCCAAAGTCATTGAAGATCAACTTGTTCCGGAAAAAAGTCCTTCTTGAATTATAGTTAATTTTAACCACTAACTTGATTTTTGTTATATCTCTTAAAAATAAGTTCTAGCAGCTAATTTTTAAAAAATGATTCTATAACAGCTTTCGTACTGGATGCAGCAAAGCCCCAGAAACCCCTGGAGTTAGATAAAATATCATCCATGGCTTTAACCAGCTGATCTAATTCTTCATATGAAACTGTCAGGGGAGGTTCCAGACGAATGACATTGGGATTATTCAGTGTATAGGCTGTTATTATCTGTTGTTTGTTGTGTAAAGCTCCACAGACCATTGCTCCTAAATATTCATGTGCAACCCGGTTAACGATTCCTCCTGAAAGTTTTACCAGTAATCCTTCAGTTGGCTGATTAAATTCTATCCCTAATAATAAGCCCTGCCCCCGTATATCTTTCACTAACTTATGCTTATCAGCAATTTTTCTTAGCTGTTTAAATAGATATTGACCTTTCTCTAAAGCTGCTTTACTCAAATCTTCGTTTTTTAATACTTCAATGGAGGCAATAACTGAAGCTGCTGCTTTTGTATTTCCTCCAAAGGTAGATGAATGAAGTAAACATTTATCAATACTACCGTAAGCTTTTTTCCATATTTCTTCCCGAGTAGAAAAAGCTCCTACTGGTATTATGCCTCCCCCCAGAGATTTAGCCATACATAAGATATCAGGTTCTACCCCCTGGGATTGACAGGCAAAATCATATCCAGTACGTCCAAACCCCGTCTGAATTTCATCTAAAATCAGTAATGTACCATATTCTTGACAGAGTTTTTGACATTCCTTAAGATAATCTCCTGGAGGTAGGTTGATCCCTCCTTCACCCTGGATTGGCTCAACGATAAAAGCAGCAACCTTTTCTTCATAAAGCTTTTTTCCCAACTCTTCAACATTGCCAAAAGTAACAAAACTGCATTCAGGAAGTAGGGGTTGATAATTATCCTGATACTTCTTGCGGCCAGTAACCGAAAGGGAACCCAGACTTTTTCCGTGAAAAGAACTCTTACAGTAAATTACCTTTTTTCTCCCTGTGGTAATACGTGCCAATTTAAGAGCTCCTTCAACAGCTTCTGTTCCGCTATTACAAAAAAAAGTATGAGTTAAGCCTTCGGGAGTAATTTGGGCCAAATTATATGCAGCTGCGGCTTCTATAGAGTTAACTGCGGACTGCAAAATATTGGGCATATCAGCAACCTGATCTACAGCAGCTTTAATTCTAGGATGATTATGTCCAAAATTTAATGCTCCAAATCCCCCCAGGAAATCTAAATAACGAGTGCCTTCACTGTCCCAGACCTTTGTTCCTGATGCCCTCACAAACTTTTTATCCAATCCTAAAAGACTTAACATTTTTACAAAACCAGGATTTACATGATCAGAATATATATTTTTTAAGTCATTAACGGGAGCATCTAATGCATCTTCTATTGAAAAAAGCTGATTTTCTGTTCCTTTACTCGTCATGATCAATCACCTCTTAATATTATTCCAAGCATACAACAGCCAAATGATCACTATCTTACCTATATATATTATAACATATATATAAAATCAGTTTCTGTTTTCGTAAACTTAAACGCTTTATTGAATTTTTTTTAATTGTAAGATTATCTGAAAATAATGGAAAGAGAGTTTTATGTGCTAAGAGGTGAAGTATATGCCAAGGGTTATGCCTAAGCCCGAAGTACTTAGATGGGCTTGGGAAAGTATCAATCTTTCTGCTAAAGAAGTTGCTGAAAAAATGAATCAAGATATTGAAGTAATCGAACAGTGGGAGCAAAGTGAAAGATATCCCACATATGTACAGTTAGAGAAATTGGCTCATGACCTTTTTAATCGTCCTGTTGCTGTGTTTT
>PWEO01000195.1 GCA_003553525.1 Clostridiaceae bacterium | reverse complement strand
ATGCGGCAATCAGATACATGGTAAAGGGTTTGATTAACCAGTTAACCGTAGAGGTAACAATCAGACCCTTCGGCTTTTTTGTTGCAGCCACAATACTTTTAAAGTCAATCTTTAGCATCATAGGATAAATCATCAGCCAGATCAGTACCGCTATAGGGATAGAAATTTCGTATAAGGTAAATTGTCCCAAGGTATCGGGAACTACGGGTAAAAACTGTCCGATGGCCACCCCGATGACAATACAAAGGGCTACCCAAAGGGTAAGGTTTCGGCTGAAAAAGTCCATGCCTTGTCGTGCGGAATCTTTTTTCTTTTGACTCATAATAATCGCCTCCTAGTTAAGTGAAATCGTAATTTGAACTAAAAATCTGTACTGAAACAAATAGTAAATATCCCTGATGCCTTAAGCTAAAGTTTTGCAACTTTCCTGCTTTTTGTTGAAATGATCCAGGGTCTTTAAGTCTTCACGGTAAAGAGTCCTGACTTCCAGTTTTTCCTTTAGATACTCAAAAAGTAAGGAGTGGGAAGTACTAAACTCCGGATTCACTTGGTAATATGCCCATTGGGCTTTTTTGTTGCAGGATATAATGCCCGCCTGCTTTAGTTTCGCTAGATGTCTCGATGCATTGGACTGGGTGGTTTTTAGAATTTCTTCGATTTCGCAGACGCAGAGTTCCTGTTGCATTAATAAGTGTAAAATTCTCAAACGATTGCTGTCACCTAAAGTTTTAAAGAGCTCATCCATATTTTCACCGCCTTATATGAGTAGAATGAATTATAAGTATATACTAATCATAAAAGAAATGCTCTGCTTTGTCAATGATAGATTCAGAGTCTTAACAAAAGATTAACAAAAGATTGAAGTGAAAAAACCCCTCGAAGGATGGTATCCGACGAGGGGTGGATTAAGTCTTATAGAAGTTTTTTGATTTCTTCCGGTTTTAGTACTTTACCGGTGCTTTTTACTTTTCCATCAATTACTAAGCCGGGAGTGCTCATAACACCGTATTCCATAATGGTTTTCATGTCTTCCACTTTTTCCACGGTGGCTTCAATCCCTGCGGACTGTATAGCCTCTTTTGCATTTTCCTCAAGCTTTTTGCATTTTTTGCACCCTGTTCCTAAGATTTCAATTTTCATGGTACCGCCTCCTTTAATTATATTATAAATTACTTGGTGTAGATTTTGCAATTAATTTCCTGGTTTTCGGTATGTTGAAACTTCTATGCAACTTTAGCTTTAATGTAGAATAAAGTTGAAAACATATCCTACCAGTACAATACTAAATCCTGTGATTGCAACAAAGATTGCCAAAAGTTTCGGTTTGATGACTTTTCGAAGTAGAATCATTGCAGGTATGGACATGGCCGCAACGGACATCATAAAGGACAGCGCAGTTCCCATTCCCATACCTTTGCCGATCAAGGCTTCCGCAATGGGAATGGTTCCGATAACGTCGGCATATAGTGGGATTCCGATGGCCACACCAACCAGTACCGCAAAGGGATTCCCGGGACCGGCGTACTGGGTTAAGATTTCTTCCGGAGCCCAGCCGTGAATGGCCGCTCCGATACCGATTCCGATAAGAAGGTATACCCAAACATGGCTGACAATATTTTTTACCTCGGTTACCGCATAATCGATCCGTTCTTTTCGAGTGAGGGTCTCTATTTCTCCGTCACCGGTTTTCATCTCGTACACGTAACCTTCCACTTGATCTTCCAAGCCCAATTTACCGATTACAATACCTCCGATGATTCCGATGACGACACCCATCATGATGTACAGTACGGCTACCCGCCAGCCAAAGGCTGCAAGGAGAACGACGATGGCGCCCTGGTTGATCAGGGGGGAGGTGATCAGGAATGAGAAGGTCATCCCCAAGTTGACACCGCTTTCCACAAAACCAATGAAGATCGGTACGGATGAGCAGGAGCAAAAGGGAGTTACGGTTCCCAGCAGGGAAGCCATAATATTTCCTTTAATGCCTCCCAGTTTCTCCAAAATCTTTTTCGTCCGCTCGGGAGGAAAGTAGCTTCGAATATAGGAAATAATAAAGATCATAATACTTAATAAAATTAATATTTTAATAACATCATAAATGAAGAAATGAACAGAAGAACCTAAATTACTGTCCATGGACAATTGAAACACATTTTCTACAAGGTAGGCCACCCCATCATACAGCCAGGTAAACTGCAAAATCGCAGTAAAAACACTCCAGATACTATTTAAAACTTCTAACATAAGAACTCATCCTCTCTGTCAATGAATAATCGATATATAAGCATATACTTATGATAACGCTAAGATTATTAATTGTCAATGAGTTTAATTAAAACTTAACAGAAATAATTTAGCCAGAGTGATCATCTTAAGAATGTCTTGTGCAAAGTTTATTATTGGCCGTATAATACTTCTAAAAAATGTATTTTAGGAATCAGCAGGATTTCTTATCACCGATAGAGAATATATCTATAGTAAATAGATTATAAGTATAATGGTTTGTAAACATATTCGATAATGGAAAATAAACGAGGTGAAAAACATGAAGCTAAAAATCGGATTTATCGGAGCCAAGGACACACTAGCTATTTTGGAAAAAATAGCCGAGGAGTATCAAGAGGACTTTGAGGCAGTGATTGCCCCTTATGAAAAAAAGGAAGAAACTCCGGATCTTGTTAAGCGCTATATTAATGGTGTGGATGCCATAATATTTTCCGGTCAAATGCCCTATAAAATTGCCAAAAAGCAGATGGATATTACAATCCCCACACTGTATATGCCTCACCGAGGAACCAGCATTTACCAGGTTCTATGGAAGATGAAGGTAGAAGGAAGAGATTTGGAGAAAGTAAGCTTTGATAATGTATCAGAAAGAGAAATAAAGGAAATTTATCAGGATTTGGAAATCTCCGGTTCTCAGGTATACGTAAAAGAATATCAGGAAAACCTCAGTTATCAGGAATGGGCAGAGCACCATAAAGGTTTATATGATCAAGGAAAAATCACCACAGTTATTACCTGTCTTCGGGAAACCGGTGAAATCCTGCAAAAAATGGGCGTACCTACTTATCGTGTGCTGGTTACTAAACCTCTTGCCCGGCAGGTAATCGAAGCTACCCTTTATGAGGCAAAGAGCAGAAAGCTTCGTAAGAATCAGTTAGCGGTGGTGGTGGTCAATATTGATGATTTTCAAAAAGAGATCAAAAGTTTTCCCTCGGAATATAAAGTGCAAAAGCTGAAACTGGACTTCCAGCGGCTTCTTTTGGACTATGCGGAGGAAACCAAAGGGGCTATTTTTTCCATGGGCAGCGATGAGTTTTTAATCTTTACCACCGGAGGAGCCCTGGAGACCTCCACTAACGGTTTTCATAACAGCCCTTTAATGGAGCGGATACGAAAGGAGATGACCCTTCGGGCCAGTATAGGGGTCGGATTTGGAACCACAGCATACGAT
>PWEO01000152.1 GCA_003553525.1 Clostridiaceae bacterium | reverse complement strand
TTTTCAACTAATTTTCCAAACACTTTCCCCTATTTTAGACACAAAAAAACCACAGAATAACTCCTGTAGTTTAGGGCATACAAAAAACACGATAACCTTATCGTGCCCTCGTTTAAAATTCATATCTATAGGCTAGGGGTTATTACTTTCTTTTGTCAACGCAACAAAACCGGGCAAGCTTATAAACTTCCCCCACTTACGTACAATGCATTGACCGGTTATTCAGTTCGATGGATTCACCTCAATTGTTGTATTTTTCATAATAAACATTCCCCTTTCCTAATAAATTCAACCTCAGTACAATTATTATACCCCCTCTTAGTCGTAAAGTCAATTCAGAATATTGCTTTTTTAGTGTTTTAGCGTTTCATATCTATCTAGGATTATAAACAAAATTGAACTGCCTTATTTCAGATTGAATGAAGAGTCTTGCAGTGGATTACTTAATTTTTATCAAATTATCCCACGACTTTTCCCACGACAAGAAAGGAAAAAATCCTCGCTTAAATCCCTCAACTGAAACACATTTCTAGTAATTTGATTTATTAGCATCTTTTGTTTTAAGTATAAAATATTGGGTATCATGTTCTTAATTTAAGGTGAATCAAATAAATATCTTAAACCATATTTTATTATTGCTTTGTATTTGAACTAGAATGATTGGCCACATAAGGGTTAGAAGGTTTAGGAAGGAGTGAGAAAAGAATTGTTTTGAACGAAGGCATGAGGCTTCGAAAATCAAAGGATTTAACGAAAGGGAAGCGATGAAATCAAGTCTGTAACTGGACACTTGGACTTGATGGAGCTACTAGTGTAACCGGCCCTCTTACTTATGGAAAAAAATAGTGAGAGGATGGGTGTACAATGAAAAAAGAGATGGTTTTTGTTTTAGTGTTAAGTATGTTGTTAAGTATGACAGTAGTGGGGTTTGCGCAAGGACAACCGGATTTTGAAGCTTCAATTATGATTACTGCCGATGAAGGTCTCCATGTAGAAGTCGGTAGTGAGCTTGAACTTACTGCTGAATGGGCAGCAAATCGAGATGTGAATCGTGAAGAATGGACTATCATGGGTGAAGAGCAAGGCGCAACAAATATCAGTGGTAGCGTTGGAACTTCATATATAACCTTTGATGCTACAGATTTAGACCCTGGTTATTATAATGTAAGCTTCCGAATCTGGCATCATCAGCAAGATGACCGAGATGCAACAGAAACAGATCGAATTGAAGTCTTTGAAGCTACTGCTGCAATTTACGTCGAACCCATGGCAGCCCCTTCCATCGCTGCAAAGATTCTAGAGCATAATGGTGTCCAAGCTCGATACGGACAGGGACGAAACGGTGGAAACTTCATTGCTGATGTTGCTCGAAATATGGGCCCTGAAGCAACTTTTGAAGATTTTGAAAAAGCTGTTTGGAGCGAAGAAGCTGAAGCCTACGTGGCAAATCCTGAGTACTGGAATGCCGTATTGGATTATCTAGACGGTCACAAAGCAATGAAAACCGACTTAACAGGCGATTTTGACTGGTATGTAAATTCATTAGAATAAATTAATTTTTTCTTACTCCTACCTAACCCTCGAAGGCTCTTCTGCTGTTTTAGCGGAAGAGTCTTCTTCTTTATATTCCCTTTCTTCATATTTTTCATAAATATCAAACCCTTGCCCGTTCATTTTTTATTGGCGTGGGTAAATATAGTACAAAAGATATTAAGGAGGCATACTATGAAGCCTAGTGGAATTGCAATGGTAAAAGCGTTAGGAATCGGACTTCTGCTGATCATTCTGATGCTCCAACCGAGCTGTGAAACCGAGGAGGAAGAAATCATCAGTGGAGTGCTGACCACCGACACTGGAGAATACGAGTACGAAATTATAGCAACGAACCTGGATGTTCCCTGGGAGATCACGGTGCTGTCGAATAATGAAATCCTGGTAACGGAACGGGCCGGGCGACTGAGTCTAATTGAAAACGGCAACACCCGGACCATTCATGAATTCGAAGACCTTGGAGAAGCCGGTGTTTTGGGAATGACCCTGGGACTTAACTTTGATGAGGACTCGGATATCTATCTTTTTTATGCCTATGAGGATTCATTAAACCGGGTATCCCGCTTTATATTCGATGGAGACTCTTTAAATAATGAGGAGGTCATCCTTGACGCAATACCGGGACATCGCTACCACAGCGGCGGAAGAGTTCAATTCGGTCATGATGAAAAATTATTCATCACCACGGGCGATTCCGATGAACCGGATCTTTCCCAGGACCTGGATTCTCTTGCGGGAAAAGTACTTCGGGTAAATCCCGACGGCAGCATTCCCGAGGACAACCCCTTTGACAACAGCCCGGTATTTGCCTATGGTATACGAAATGCTCAGGGTATGGCCATGCATCCCGAAAGCGGAGAAGTATTTATCTCCAATCATGGACCCACTCACCAGGATGAAATCAATATCATTTTGCCCGGAAGAAATTACGGATGGCCTATCGTTTCCTGCGGCGAGGGTGAGACCGATTATGAGGACCCCTTAATTTGTTATGAAGACTTTACCTTGGCTCCTTCGGGGATGGATTTCTTTCCGGCGGATGAGGGTAGTGCACCGGCACTATACGTAGCCGGTCTTAGAAGCGAAATGGTAAAACGCTTCACCTTTGACGAGGATGGATCCGTAACCGGCGAAGACGACATCTTTCAGGATTGGGGAAGAATCCGGGCAATCACCTACCACCAAGGATCCCTTTATCTCTCCACCAGTAACCGGGACGGACTGGGAAATCCGGATGCCGAGGATGATCTCTTAATACGAGTTACTCCGAAGTAGTATAGCTCTTGTGTAATTTAAGATTCCTTTGCTAAGTTTTATGCTACAATAAAGTAAAAAAACAAGGAGGTGCTGCAAGTGATTATTGCCAGTACCCAACGATTGATTTTAAGAACTTTAGATGAAGATGATCTTGACTTTCTAATGAGCATTTGGGGAGATCCGGAAGTAATGCGTCATTCCGGAGGTCCCGGAAGTCGAGAGCAGGAGGTAAAATCTTTGAAGTTTTATATCCGCCTTCAAAAAGAAAAAGGGTATTCCCCCTATGCCGTCATTGATAAAGTGAGCAATCATTTTCTTGGTGTCTGTGGATTTAATCCCCCTTCTGATTTGGGTGCAATTGAGTTGATGTATCACTTCGCTAAAGAACACTGGGGAAAGGGCTATGCCACAGAAGCGGCAAAAGCCTGCCTGAATTATGCTCAACAAAACGAAATTACCCACCAGCTGGCTGCCTTTATCGATCCTGCAAATCAAGGATCTGAGAAAGTTCTCCGGAAATTGGGCTTTCAATATATGGGGACAGCCTTTCACCCGGGCAGCAGAAAAGTTGAGCCCTATTTTATGCTGCATTTATAAATCGGACGATACTCTACATGTATGTAAGAGAACAGAGGACGGAGTAATTGTCCTCCGAATAAAC
>PWEO01000178.1 GCA_003553525.1 Clostridiaceae bacterium | reverse complement strand
TGAATCCGCATCGGCACCCTGTGCTACAATTAAGGTATCCGTAGAAGCGTCATCGCCGCAACCAATTGCAAAGGCACTAACCATTAACAATAGTGCTAACAACAGTACAATTTTCTTACTTTTCATTTACTTTCTCCCCCTTAAAATAATTTAATTTATATTAATTTCCTCCAAAGACCTCTTAGAGATCTTCGGGAAAATAATACCATCTTGGTTAGAATGTTTTTATGAGTCTAAGAAGATTGAAAAATTTTAGGTTCGCTTAAAAATATGTAACAATTAGTTCTGAAAATTAAAGGACCCCAAGGTTTTTTAACTGATTTTTATTCATTCTCTCATTTCAAATTCCTCGGTAAATTAGGAGTGTTTTGAATATTTCAGACCTTGTGGTTCTTATCGATAGAAGTATTATACCTTATTTATTTTTCCTTTGCAATACAGAGGTACTGTATTGCTTTCTTTATCCATATTATTTTATTATTTTCTTCCACTGGTTTTTTCAAGAATTAGATTGTATAATGGTAAACAGATAGCCGTTTCGCCGTTTAGTGTTTTACTCGGCGTATGACTGGATCATAATCCTCGGGACTACAGGAGATAATTGTACTCCGGACTAATTATTAATTAAACCATAATTTTTAAACAATTGCAAATAAAAAAACTAAGAGAGGACGTACCTAATGAACAATCAATACGACTATAGTAAAAACCCAAAGTTTTCCTCTGTCCTGTGGCTTATTACTAAAGAAGGCCTGCTTGCCACAGTTATTGCCGCTGTAATGGGAGCCGCCTACGGATTTTTCCTGTCCGATGAACCTTTGTTGCAACTTATCAATAATGCAATTTTCTTAATGGGTATTGTTTTAGGTTTCTATGCTCTTTTTTTTGGAGTCCAAAGGGATAAGAAAATTTTCAAAAACATGTTTCAAAGTGATCTAAAGGAACAATATCTAGAAAAACTCTCCCTTCGAAAAGAAAGAGTCATTCATTTTTATCGTGCTTTTGTTGTTTTTATTATCGCCATCCTCTTGGATTTGATCCGGTTTTATCTATAAGTAAAGCATTCCCTTTGGCTGCTTCCTCGAATGACTGTATTGTTACTGTCCTTCACAAACCGCTTCATCGGATTGACAAAGAGCCCTGCTGATAGCCTTTAATATTACTTTACTGCTATGGGTGGCTCCGCTTACCATGTCTACTTCCAGGCTTTGCTCATTGATCACTCTACCCGTAATTTCCTCCGCATTGTATCCCCGCTCATGTTCATGTTCAAGATCGATGCTTAAAATTTCTCCCGCATGCATTCGGACCCACACCTTGGCTTCAATGTCGTACACTTTATACTGTCCCTGGTATTCTCCATCACCAATGTTACTAATCTCGGGACTTTCGATTTGAAGGTCTTCGATCTCTCTGTTATAATTAATTATGTCAATATAATCTCGGACAAAAGGACGCAGGACAATCAGCAACACTATGATAGCAATAGCCGTTAATATACCTTTTTTCACAGTTTATCATCTCCACTTTTTCATTTTTTAGTTTTTTGTCTAGATATAGTATAACAAAAATCCGCCCTAATATTAACTTTTATATTTTCGGATATTTTTAAATTATATGATCCGAGGCTGTTCCCAAGCATCTTCGGATACAAGGAGGAATTTATATGTTTCAAGTGGCCGCTGTTCAATTAACTCCCATTATGCACGATGTTGATGCAAATCTAAAGCGGGGAATTGACTATATCCGAAAAGCCTCGGAAGAAAACGTGGACCTAATCGTTTTGCCGGAGCTTTGGACTACGGGATATTATTTATCGAAAAACGCCTTCAGCTTACTGGCAGAAACCAGAGAAGGAAGAACCGTCTCCCTGATGCAGGATGAAGCGAAAAAAGCCGACGCCTCGATCATCTGTCCCTTTGTGGAAAAAGGGGAGGGCGATAAACTCCATATTTCCGTTGCCGTGATCGATAATGATGGAGAATTACGGGGAATCGTACGAAAAAGCATGCTTTGGGGTCGTGAAGCCCAAATATTCACTCCCGGAGAAGTTGAATATCCGGTATTCAAAACTAAAGTAGGCACCATCGGTATTCTCATTTGTTATGAGATGGAATTCCCGGAACCCAGTCGCCTACTGGCCTTGGCAGGAGCAGAAATCATCGTTTGTCCTTCCGTCTGGTCCCTGGGAGCTTCCCACCGCTGGGACATTCAAATTCCTGCACGGTCTCTGGACAATACGGTCTATGTACTTGGTGTAAACACCGTAGGAAATCACAGTTGTGGAAAAAGCAAGTTGATCAGTCCCTTAGGGGATTTGCTTGCAGAAGCCTCGGATAAGAAGGAAGAACTGATGATCCGAGCCATTGATAAAGAAGCCCTTTACTGGGCCCGGGAAGAGATTCCTTATCTTGAAGACTATCGAAATAAGCTGCATGATAAACTGACTCCGGGAGGCATCAAACAAATTCCAGTGCCGGAGCTTTAATCCAGTCCTTTAAAAAGCTGTTGGAAATTTAATTTCCAACAGCTTTTTAATTCAGTATCCAGCTTTTTTAGTAAATTTCCAACAATTTTTTCATTAGTTTTTCATCCAGATTGCCTCCGGATATCACTACCGCAATTTCCCGACCCTTTATCTTGTCGGCCCCTTCCATCAGCGCCGCTACTCCTACGGCACCCGAAGGCTCGGAAACCACCTTTTCTTTAATCAATAAATGCTTTGTGGCTTCTTTAATCGCTTTTTCCGATACAATTATAATCTCGTCTATGGCACCTTTTGACATTTCATAAGGAATTCGTCCTACCCCTCCCACCAATGCATCACAAATACTGGGATCCGTGGGATACTCTTCGTAAAACATTTCATCCTTCATAGCCGCTACCATTGCGGGACAAGCTTCGGTTTGAACGCCGATTATTTTAATATCCGGTCTAATCGCTTTAGCTGCGATGCTAATTCCCGTAATCATGCCTCCGCCCCCAATGGGTACAAGAATCGTATCAATATCCGGATTGGATGCCAAGATCTCCAGTCCCATGGTTCCTTGCCCTGAGATCACGTCCTCATCAGAACAGGCATCAATATAAGTCAGTCCTTCTTTTTCAATCAAACCCTTGGCATAAGCATTAGCGGCGTCATAATTCTCCCCTTTTTGAATAACCGTGGCCCCATAATAACGGATTTTTTCCACCTTTGATTCCGGTGTGGACTCCGGTACCACCACGGTTGCTTTCACATCTTTCATGATGGAGCTGGCATAACTTACACCGCCCCCATGATTTCCTGAAGAGACGGTAATAACCCCCCGCCGTTTTTCCTCTTCCGTGAGATTCGTCATCTTACTTAAGGCCCCGCGAATTTTAAAACTTTTTAGTTTTTGCTGGGCCTCTAATTTTAAATACACCTCGATTTTATCATTACTCAAGTACATGGAATGTTCCAGCGGGGTTTTGAAAATCCCCCTTTCGATTCTTCTATTTGCAGCCAGTACACTTTCGTAGGTAATCATATGGTTTCCTCCTTTTTTACATCGGCTAATCGTAAAACCTCTTCCGCTGCTCTAAGACTACTCTTATTAATTGCCAGACTGATTTTTTTCGGCGCTTCAGTGGATTTCCCGAAAATTATTCTTCGATCCTTCGGAAAAATCGAGAGCGTAAATCCTTCCTTCCCGGAATTACAGGATATCCGGTAATAATCTATTTTTGAAATTTTCTTTTTCCCTTCATGGGTGTATAGACCTTTTTCCGTCAATCGTATTTTACGATTTCCCCGGTATATGCTTTGTAGTAATAATCCCAAATGAAAGACAAGCAGCCCGCTTTCCATTATGCCTCTTTCCAAAAAACCGCTGATCTGCCTGCGTATGTACCGTTCTTCTTCTTCATAGCTTTCCAAATGCTCAACCGTTTCCTCCAGTTTATAGAGTTCCGTCCAATGATCAATTTTTTCGTCTTCCAATAGGGGTTCGGCGGCACCGTTGATGATATTATGTAGGGTTAGTCCCTGCATAAGCACAAGAAAGATAAGAAAGACCGCTGAGGTTTTTGCCGGGTTCCATCCTTCATTTTTTTTTGCAGCAAAGGTCTCTTCTAAATTCCATAGACTTTTTACCAGTTCATACAGCAGATTCCCCCAAATTGCCAAAGCGAATAACAGTAAAATCCCCAGCATACCCATCGCCCATAGGGTTAACTCATTCCAAATCAAATCCATACAATTCCCCCCAATAAAAAACTCAGCATCCAATAAATGCTGAGTATATTCTATCATTTTTTCAGAAAAATCGAAAGGTTTTGCCTGTGTTTTTAGCTTACCATAGCACTGCCGTGGCAAACGTCTTTGAGATTACAGTTACTACATCTTTCCAGTTGCTGATGCAAGTCGCTGACTGCCCGTTTTGAAAAAACACAGGGAATATTCTGCTGCTTTGCCTGTTCTTTAATAATGCTTGCAATATTATGTTCTAAAAAATCATAGAACAAAATGATCATATCCGCTTCCTTTGGAATTTTAGCCTTTCGAAGTTTTTTCTTTCGTCCCGTCCAATGAATCTGTTTGTCGATCCCTTGACATCGAAGGGTTTCCGGTATATTTCCTAAATTATCTCCACCTACTAATAATGCTGTCATATTAAATTCCTCCTTAACTTTTTATATCCGATACACTAAAAAGATATACTTTTGATAATGATTATCATTATTATATATTCTTTTTGAAGGGCTGTCAAGGTCTTGCTTGCGGTTTTTTGAAAATTTAAAAACCCTTCGCCGATTATTTTCAAAGCGAAGAAGGGATTCACCTGAATTTACACTACTCTTCTAAATGCCCCGGCACCTCTTCATTTCGTAGTAAATCCGAATAGGTCTCTCTTTTCACAATAAGGTTTGCTCTTCTTCCCGACAGAAGAACTACTCCGGGCTTTGGAATTTTATTGTACTGACTGGCCATGGAATAGTTATAGGCACCGGTATTCTTCACCGCTAAAACATCCCCGGAATCCAACTTCGGCACCTTTAAATCCCAGATGAGAATGTCCCCGGATTCACAACATTTTCCTGCGATGGTTGCCACTTCAGTTTTTTCTTCCTGAACCTTATTGGCGATCACCCCATCGTATTTAGCGCCGTACAGGGCCGGCCTCGGATTATCCGGGAGCCCTCCGTCCACACTGGCATAAGTTCTAATTTCCGGAATTTTTTTAATAGCCCCGATGGTATATAAGGTTATTCCCGCCTCTCCCACAATCCATCGTCCCGGTTCAATGATAATTCTCGGTACTGAAAGCCCCAGACCTTCGAAGGTATTCTTGACACTTTTCATAATTACCTCCGTAAAAAAGGAAATGGATCGTGTCTTTTGATCTCCACGGTACTGAATTCCGAATCCTCCCCCAACATTTAATTCCTGCAACTCCATGCCTTGATGGATTTTTAGCTCCTTAGCCAGGTTTCCGATTACTTGAATGGCACCATCGTAAATATGATTTTCGAAAAGTTGTGATCCGATATGAAAGTGAAATCCTTGAAGAGTAATCCAGGGGGATTTCAGTGTTTTATCCACAAGTGCCTTTAAGCTTTCAAGTTCCAGGGGGATTCCAAATTTCGAGTCCTTTTGCCCTGTCATAATATATTTATGGGTTTTCCCTTCAATAGAGGGCGTGATTCGAAATAAACAGTTCACCTTTTTCCCCTTCGCTTTTGCCAGGGATTCGATCATCCCGATTTCTTCCTCAAAGTCCACAACAATTCGGCCAACTCCATAATCTATGGCCATCTCCAATTCTTCGAGGGATTTATTGTTGCCGTGAAAGATCACTTTCCCCATGGGAAAGTTCGCTTCCTTTGCGGTAAAGAGTTCTCCTCCCGATACCACATCAAGGCCCAACCCTTCACTTTCAATAATTTTACACATGGCTTTGGTTAAAAAAGCCTTACTGGCATACACCGCTTCCGTATTCGAATAGACATTTAGAAAGCTTTCCCGAACCGAACGGCATTTTTCACGGATCATATCCTCTGAAAGGACATACAGCGGTGTTCCGTAGTCTTTAGCCAGACTAACCGTATCAAAACCTTGAAAACAATAATTTGTACTCATATTCATTCCTCCCGAAATTTCTTTCTACTATCATAGCATACTTATTTAATAATTTAACGATAAAATTCCTTCCTTGTGATAACTTTTAACATTCTAGGGTAAATACACTGTAGAGTAATTCAAAGATTTTAAACTTTAATGATAAGGAGCGATCACCATGAATATATCACTGAAAGGTCTTAGCATTTTACAAGATACCAAAGCCCTGCTCTTACCCGTCTTTGAAAGAGAGGGCATCCACGGAGAGTCTTATCCCTCGAACCTGAAAGAGGTCTTGGAAAAGAAAGCCGCCCGAAAACCCTTCGAAGGGAAAGAAGATACCCTTAGTCTCCTTTCTTTTTATGAAGGAGAACTCCCTGAAACATTGATTCTCGTGGGCTTGGGAAAAAAAGAGGATTTTACGTTGGAACTTCTTTCCAAAAGCCTTGCAAAGGGATTTCAAAAGGCCAAATCTGAAAAAGCCTCTTCTCTAACGGTTGATTTAAGTGTGTTGGAGGAATTGGTTCCCTTTGAAAAAATTCTTCCTGTCGTTGGTAAAACCTTTACCTTAGCGAATTATGAGTTTTTAAAATACCAAAGAGAAAAAGAATCGGAAAATGAAAAAAAATCCAGGGAAGTTATGCAGGAGGTCTATCTTTTTTCTAAGGATGAAGAGCAACTGTTGCTTTTGGAAAGTTTGCTTTCCGAAGGCATCCATGAAGGCCTCAGCATTTGTATTGCAAGGGATCTGGTAAATGAACCTGCAAATGTGCTTAATCCCGCCACCCTCGCCAGGGCTGCCCAACATCAGGGAGAAATTTTCGGATTTTCCGTTACCGTAAAGGATGAAAAAGAAATTGAAGACTTAGGTCTTGAAGCGCTTTTGAATGTAGGCAGAGGTTCAAAAAACCCTCCTAAACTCATTGTTATGAAGTATCATGGTAACGGTGAAAGTGATGAGATTTACGGCCTCATCGGAAAAGGTCTTACCTATGACTCCGGCGGTTATTCCATTAAACCTACCGACGGCATGCTTACAATGAAAATGGATATGGGTGGTTCTGCTGCAGTAATCGGAGCAATGTCTGCAATTGCCAAGCAGGGTCTTAATGTTAATATCACCGCCGTGGTGGCCGCCTGCGAAAATATGATCTCCGGAGATGCCTTCCGCCCGGGGGATGTGATCGGTTCCATGGCAGGGAAAACCATCGAAATTACCAATACCGATGCTGAAGGTCGCCTAACCCTTGCGGATGCCGTAACTTATGCTATCGAAAAGGAAGGGGCAACCAAAATCATTGATATCGCCACCCTGACCGGAGCTGCCTTAGTGGCTATGGGTAAAGAGATTACCCCTTACCTTTCCACCGATGATGAAATGGCCAATCTGTTGGAAAAAGCTTCGGAAAATTCATTAGAAAAAATATGGCGGTTACCCGCTGAAAAAAGTTACCTGGATCTATTAAAATCCGAGATTGCGGATATTAAGAATTCCGGTCCCCGCCTAGCGGGAACCATTACCGCCGGTTTATTTGTTCAGTCCTTCGCCAAGGATTTACCCTGGATGCACTTAGACATCGCCGGTACGGCCTGGACGGATAAGAAAAAAGACCTTTGTCCCATCGGAGGAACCGGTTCCGGAGCCGGCCTGTTATATCATTACTTTAAATTGTTGAGTCAATAAATAATCCCGCAAAAAAACACCCTCGGATTTTCTTATAAAGATGAGGGTGTTTTTATATGGCTTGTCTGGGCTTTTTATAGATGGTCTCTCAGCTCTCGGATATCACCGATCAACAAATCCGCTTCTTTCAACTCTTCTTTTGTACCGTATCCATAGGTGCAACCGATGGTTTGAATGTGATTTTTTATGCCGGAATCAATATCCTTTTTACGATCCCCGATCATCAGATATTCCCTGGGGAAACGCTCAAGAATCCTTCCGAGGATCTCGTGCTTTGGGATATACCTGAAAGCCTCCGCAGTGAAGTACTCCTCAAAAACTTCATCTAAGGGAAAGGCCCTTCGGGCATTATTCAAGTAATTATCTCCGCAGTTACTAAGGAACACCAGACGATAGCCTTTGTTTTTTAAGTACTTCAGAGTTTCCATCGCTCCGGGGTAAAGTTCTGCTTTCCCTCGACGAATCATGGATTCCATCTCCCTGCCGATGATACTCCCCGCCCGTTTTTGCACGTCTGTCGGAAGCTCGGGCATATAGGCATCCCACATTTCCTGACGAACAAGACCCAAAAACCGGGTCACTTCCTCATCAGAAAGATCCTTTTCCTCAAGATGTCCGGCTTCCATAAGAAATTCCTGAGCCTTTCGAAAAGCGGGGATATATATTTTCTCACTAAAATGAATCGTACCGTCGTAATCAAAGAACAGGGTTTTAACCTTTTGAAACATATCCTTTCCTCCCCTTTTGAAATTCTCTTTAATAAAGATGTTGTACAGAGAGGTTTAGGATAGTTCACTCAGTAAATTAGCCATCTCAATCGCTGTCATGGCAGCATCAAAACCTTTGTTTCCGGCTTTCGTTCCTGCCCGTTCAATTGCCTGTTCGATCGTGTCGGTGGTAAGCACGCCGAAAATAATGGGTACTCCCGTATCTAAAGATGCATTTGCAATCCCTTTGGAAACTTCACTGGATACATAGTCAAAATGTGGAGTGGCTCCTCGGATTACCGCACCAAGACAAATTACTCCGTCGTACTTCTCGCTTTTTGCTAACTTCTTTGCCACAAGGGGCATTTCAAAAGCACCGGGAGACCAAACAATTTCCACATTTTCATCTTTTGCTCCGTGTCTTTTTAAAGCGTCCAAAGCACCGGAGAGGAGTTTCCCTCCGATAAATTCATTAAATCGTCCCACCACAATCACAAATTTTTGATCTTTTACAATTAATTGTCCTTCATAGGTTTTCATATTAATTTTCCTCCTTCAGATTTTTTTTAGGATAATGAGTCATATGTTCCATTTTTTCCTGCTTGGTGTGTAAATAGAAAGCATTTTCATCATGGGCATCCATTTCTATAGGGACTCTTTCCACAATTTCAATACCATACCCGGAAAGCCCGTGGATCTTTTTAGGATTATTCGTCATCAGTTGTATTTTTTTCACGCCTAAATCCTTTAAAATTTGAGCACCGATTCCGTATTCCCGTAAATCATCGGGGAACCCTAAGGCTCGGTTGGCTTCCACAGTGTCCATGCCTTGATCCTGCAGTTCATAGGCTCTTAATTTATTAATCAGCCCTATGCCTCGTCCTTCCTGACGCATATAAACCACTACGCCTCTTCCTTCTTTTTCGATGGTCTCCATGGCTTTATTAAACTGGTCTCCGCAATCGCAGCGAAGGGATCCAAAGGCGTCTCCGGTCAGGCATTCAGAGTGGACACGAACCAATACCGGCTCTCCATCGGAAACGTCGCCTTTTACCAGGGCTACATGATGTTCGCCGTTTAATGCGTTAATGTATCCATAAACTTGAAAGTGCCCGTGTTCTGTCGGCATATCCGCTACGGTCATTCGGTTTACCAGGGTTTCGGTTTTGCTTCGATAAGCGATTAAGTCCGCAATGGTGATCAGCTTTAAATCATGTTTTTTTACATATTCGATTAACTCCGGTACCCTTGCCATACTGCCGTCTTCATTCATGATTTCACAAATCACTCCTGCCGGTTGCAGACCGGCCATTCTTGCAAGATCCACTGCCGCTTCCGTATGACCGGCACGCTTTAAAACCCCACCCTCTTTTGCTCCTAAGGGGAATATATGTCCCGGTTTGTTAAAGTCCAGGGGATTTGCCTCAGGATCCACCAATCGCTGTATGGTCATGGCCCTTTCCGCTGCTGAAATTCCCGTAGTGGTGTTACGATCATCCACGGACACGGTAAAAGCCGTCTCATTGGGATCCGTGCTGTTTGTGACCATCGGCAGTATATCCAAGTCTCTTAAGCGCTCTTTTTCCATGGGTACACAAATCAGTCCTCTACCGTAGGTAGCCATAAAATTCACATGCTCCGTGGTGGCTTTTTCCGCCGCCATCAGTAAATCTCCTTCATTTTCCCGGTTTTCATCATCTACTACTACAATCATTTTTCCGTTTTTAATATCTTCGATTGCTTCTTCAATCGTATTGAATATCGTCATTTTCATCCCCCTTTATCTGTTTTATATTTTTACTTCTGCTTAATTAATATCCCAGCTCTTTCAGCCGTTCAATGGTAAGCCCTTCGCTTTTGGTGCCTACAGGCTTTCCGGAGCCTTCTGCATCATCCTCTAAGGAATCATACATGGGAGTGTTCATAAATTTTTCAATGTATTTTCCCACCATGTCACACTCCAGGTTTACCTTTGCTCCAAGGGGCTTTTTCAGCAGGGTGGTATCCTCTCCGGTTAAGGGAATAATGGACACTTCAAAACCCTTGGAATCCACCGTGGCTATGGTAAGACTTGTCCCGTCAATGGCAATAGACCCCTTTGGAATCATGTATCGCAGAAGATTTCTGTCACAGTCTATTCGAATCCATGTGGCATTTTTCTCCTTGCGGTATTTTGAAATTTTCCCCATGCCGTCAATATGTCCCGAAACCATATGCCCTCCGAAGCGGTCCCCTATGGCCATGGCCCGTTCCAGATTGACCGAATCCCCAACTTGCAAATCTCCTAAATTACTCTTTCGCAAGGTCTCAGGCATCACATCGGCCCGAAAACGCCCCCGGCTATAATCCACCACCGTAAGACACACGCCATTGGTGCTGATACTGTCTCCTAACTTTACATCTTCCAATATTTTTTTCCCTTTAACATTCAGCTGAAAAGCTTCTCCGCTTTTTTCTACGGAAAGCAACGTTCCAACTTCTTCAATAATTCCCGTAAACATTATACTCACCACCTTTATTTATCCTGTTGTTAACTCCTGTTCTCATCATCTATCCTGCTTTTCATCTATCCTGCTTTTGACTGCTGTATACATTCTCTGTATTGGGTCCCTCTATCTATTAAGTACCGCTATTAATATCTCCCTGAATCATCAAATCTTCTCCAAAATGTCGGTATTTTATGTTTTGTAGAGAAATCACTTCCTCCATTCGAAGAATCCCCCGACCGCCTATGGGAGTCTTTGCACTTTCCCCTCCGATGATCTTCGGGGCGATAAAACTCATGATACGGTCCACTAAACCTTCTTCAATTAAGCTGAAGTTTATGGTGGCACCGCCTTCCACCAGGAGGCTGTCGATATGCGCCTCCCCCAGTTTTTCAAAGAGGTGCCTCAGATCCACTCTTTCATTTTTTATGGGATTCATCAACACTGTTGCCCCAAGGTCTTCCAAAGCTTTTTTCTTATCTCTTTTCATCAGTTCCGTGGAGGCGATAATGGTTTTCCCCTTCGACTTAAGGTGTAGGATGTTGGCCGTAAGAGGAATCCTTCCCCGGGTATCCACCACAATTCGGTGAGGATCCTTCCCCTCTTTTTCCTTAAGTCGTGTGGTAAGGGATGGATTGTCTTCCATTACGGTTCCTACACCGACCATAATTCCCGACATTTGATCCCGAAGGGTGTGAACATATTCCCTTGCGCCTTTACCGGTAATCCACTGAGACTCCCCCGAAGCCGTGGCAATCTTTCCGTCCAGGCTCATGGCGGTTTTAATTACGGTATAGGGCCTTTGGGTTTTGATATACTTCAAAAATATACGATTCTGCTCCTTTAATTCCTCTTCAAGAACCCCTACGGTTACTTCTATTCCATGCTTTTGCAGTTTTTCAATGCTTTTTCCCGCCACTAAGGGATTGGGGTCTTTCAGTCCGATAACCACCCGGCCTACCTCTTCCTTAATTACACGGTCTACGCAGGGAGGTGTCTTTCCGTAATGAAAACAAGGCTCTAAGGTAACGTAAAGGGTCGCCCCGTGAGAGGATTCCCTTTGTGCGTTAAAGGCATTAACCTCCGCATGATGATCCCCGTGTTTTTTATGATAGCCCGCTCCTATGACTTTTCCCTCTTTTACGATGACAGCTCCCACTAAAGGATTGGGACTGGTCCTTCCCCGGGCTTTTTCTGCAAGCTCCATGGCTTCTTTCATGTATTGATTATCCTTGGGATTCATTAATATAATCACTTCCTTACGTTGTAATTTGTTTTCAGCGGCTTTTTATTCTTATACCCTGGATTTTACATAATGCCAACAACATTCTTCGTCTTTTCAGAACTCTTTGCCTGCCGCTAAATAACTGTACAAAAAAACCTGAAGATTTAATCTTCAGGTTTGTGGGTTTTCCAATAATTGATTGCTTCACAAATAGACTCGATGATCTTTTATACAAAGATTATCTTATCTATTATATTCTTCTTCCATCCAGACTTTACTGTCGGTTTTGGAATTACACCAAATCAACCACCCTGTGGCTCGCGGACTGTACCGCCGGTCGGGAATTGCACCCTGCCCTGAAGATCATTATTAAATTTTCTTAAATATATCATTATACTTTCCCATTGTCAATATTTTTTCATTAATATTACCTAAGGGAGAACATCGGGACTTCAGGGGTGAAGGATTCCTGATTCAAAGTACTTTATTCTTTCAATTGTTCCATCACCCGTTGAATCATTTCTCTTTCAAACCCTTTTCTCATTAAGGTTTCGTATACTTTCCCGTATACCTGATGATCATTTTTGTACTTTTTCTTTCCCTTTTCCCTGGCCTTTACCGCCTCATTCAGTGCCTTTTCAAAATGCGGCTCTTCCTGCTCCTTCATGGTCTTTTGTACTTCCGGACTGTTGGACAACTCATCCAGACACACTTTTATGATTTCGAAGGAATAGCCGCGGGAAGCCAGTCGTTGCGAGAGCTTGGATTTAATTTGATTCAAGGGGAGCTTTTCCTTGCTTTTGAAAAATTTAAAGGTTTGTCTAAGGGCTACCTCCATCTCCAAATCCCGGGGATAATGCTCATTTAAACCTTTTTCAATCAGCTCTTCATCCACCCCTTTATCCAACAGAAAATTCTTAATCATTTTATTTCCTTTTCCTGCCACTTCACCCTTTTGTCGAATAATTTCTTTTACATAGGTTTCATCATTTTGGTAGCCGTAGTATTGCATCTTTTGAACCGCTTTTTCTAAAGCTTTTTCGTCAAACTCTTTTTTTCTAAGATAGTCCTTAATCTCCTTAGCACTACGATTTCTATAGGATAAATACCTTACCCCAAGTTCGAAGGCTTTTTTCTCCGGCTCTTTCATTACATTACCCCCTTTCCGGGACAATCGCTCTTTGTTCCTTATACTTCAGGTGGAAAAACCAGAGGGATTACGAGAGCCTTCTAATCTTCATCCTTCGTTTCCCAATCTCTAGAACGATCCACAGCTTTTTTCCACTTTTTATAGAGTTTTTCTCTATGACTTTCCTTCATGGTGCTTTGAAATTCTGTACTCATCTCCCACTTATTCTCAACTTCCCGTTGATCTTTCCAAAAGCCCACAGCCAGACCCGCCAGGTATGCCGCCCCTAAGGCGGTGGTCTCGGAAATCTTCGTCCGCTGAACCGGCACATTCAAAAGATTCGCTTGAAAGTCCATTAAAAAATCATTGGCGGAAGCTCCTCCGTCGACCTTTAAGGATTTAAGCTTAACTTTGGCATCTTCCTCCATGGCGGTTAAGACATCTTTGGTTTGGTAAGCGATGGACTCTAAGGTTGCCCGTACAATATGCTCCCGCTTTACCCCGCGAGTTAAACCGACGATGGCACCTCTTGCATACATATCCCAATAGGGTGCACCGAGACCGGTAAAAGCCGGGACCATATAAACACCATTGGTGTCCTCTACTAAATTGGCATAGTACTCACTCTGGGCCGCATCATAGATCAGGCGAAGCTCATCACGAAGCCACTGAATGGCGGCGCCTGCATTGAATATACTACCTTCCAGGGCGTAAGTTATTGTATCACCCAGGCCCCAGGCAATGGTGGTCAAAAGACCGTTCTCGGAGTTTACCGGTTCATCTCCCGTATTCATGAGCATAAAACAACCGGTTCCATAAGGGTTTTTTGCCATTCCTTTTTCAAAACATACCTGTCCGAAAAGGGCGGCCTGTTGATCCCCTGCATCTCCGGCGATTGGAATTTTGGCCCCGCCAAAGGTTCTTTCATCGGTAACTCCGTAAATCTCACTGGAAGACTTCACCTCGGGAAGCATGGCTTTAGGGATATTCAGGATTTCCAATAATTCCTCATCCCATTGAAGGGTATGGATATTAAAAATCATCGTTCTTGAGGCATTGGAATAATCCGTCACATGAACTTTCCCTCTGGTTAAGTTCCAGATAATCCAGCTGTCAATGGTGCCGAATAGCAGCTCGCCCTTTTCCGCCCGCTCTCTGGCCCCTTCCACATTGTCCAGCAACCACTGAATCTTCGTTCCGGAAAAGTAGGCATCCACCACCAGACCGGTTTTATCACGAATGGTCCCTTCGTAGCCTTTTCGCTTCAGTTCATCGCAGATTCCCGAGGTCCGGCGACACTGCCAGACGATGGCGTTATAAATCGGCCTTCCCGTATGTTTATCCCACACTACGGTGGTTTCCCGTTGATTGGTAATTCCGATGGCGGCCAGCTCCTCCGGACGTACACCCGCCACCTCTAAAACCTGTCTTGCTACCCCGCTTTGGGTTCCCCAAATTTCCATGGCATCATGCTCCACCCATCCGGCCTTCGGATACATTTGCTGAAACTCCGATTGAGACGTGCCGATATTTTTCCCCTCCCGGTCAAATAGAATCGCTCGGGAACTGGTGGTTCCCTGATCGAGGGCCATTATGTATTTTTTCATGTTTTTGCTCCTTTCCCTATTTATTCTTAGGTTTTAGTTTTTCAATATTCTAGGACATTTTTAAATAATGTATCGGATTTTATCTTTCTGATAATACAATTATATACCCAAATATTCCATGTTTCCTAACAGATTCGATTTTTACCTTTGGTATTCCTTCTTTTTTTATAAAAGCCTACTTTATACTTTTCTTTTATCCATTAAATTATAGACATTCATGATAACTAATTGTTTCAGGCACTAAAAAAGTGCCGGTTATTTTCCCGACACCT
>PWEO01000119.1 GCA_003553525.1 Clostridiaceae bacterium | reverse complement strand
TCCATATTAAATAATATTTAAGGAGGGATCTTGTGAAAGTAAAAGACTTATTAAAGGAAGAAGGTTTTTCTGTTATTGCCGGAGAAGAAGGAATAGATAGAGAACTTGAGGGGGTATATATTGGAGATCTGCTTAGCTGGGTAATGGCTCACCTTCAAGAAAATGAAGCCTGGATAACAATTCAGAGTCATGTGAACGTTATTGCAGTGGCAGTATTAAATGATGCAGCATGTATCTTACTTGCGGAAGGTGCTTATTTGGATGAGGATGCGAAAATTAAAGCGGATCAAGAAAATTTAGCAGTTATTAAAACCACTATGAGTGCTTATGAGCTTGCCGTTAAATTAAATGAGTTGATGAAAAAAAATGGATAGTTTATGGGATTTTCATATACACAGCGGATTATCTCCTTGTGCGCTGGATGAAATGACACCGAATAATATTCTAAATATGGCTTTAATCAAGGAATTAGATGGGGTTGCCATTACGGACCATAACTCTGTTGAAAACTTGAACTCATTTTATCATCTGGCGAAAAATAAAGACATAGGGTTTCTTCCGGGAGTAGAGATAACTACCCGTGAAGAAATACATGTGCTTATTTTTTTTGAAGATCTAACACCGCTGGATTACTTACGTGAAGTCTTAAAAAGAAACTTACCTGATATAGAAAATCGAAGAGAAATTTTTGGCAGTCAACTTATCTATGGTATGGACGATAAGGTTATTACAGAAGAAACAAAGTTACTGACCAATGCTACAAGATTGTCTTTTGGAGATACCTTAGACTTAGCAAAGGAAATTGACGGGGTGTTAATTCCAGCTCATGTGGATCGAAAGAGTTTTAGTGTGTTGAGCAACCTTGGCTTTATACCTCCGGAGTTCAAAGGTAAATTTTTAGAAGTCAGTATTGGTACTAGTAAAGAAGCTTTTTATAACACACATCCTGCTATGAAGAAATACCATCTTCTACAAAATTCAGATGCCCACCAATTGACTGCTATTTTAGAAAGGGAAGGGGCTAATTATTTCAATATAGAACAACATAAATCTATACTTCAATCATTAAAATAAACCGATGAAGGAGTGACGATGTGAAGGAATTATCATTGCACATCTTAGATATTGTCCAAAATTCTATTAAAGCTGAAGCAACATTAATTGAGATAATAATAATAGAAGATTTAAAGAAAGATCTATTAACTATAGAAATTACAGATAATGGTAAGGGGATGAACAAGGATCTGTTAAAAAAAGCAACGGATCCTTTTGTGACAACGAGAGTTACAAGGCGAGTCGGTTTAGGCCTCTCTTTACTTAAGGCTACTGCCCAACAGTGCGAAGGAAATATGTTAGTTGAGTCGGAAGAAGGCATGGGTACAAAAATACACACAACTTTTCAGCATAGCCATATTGATCGTGCCCCTTTAGGAAGCATGGTAGACACATTAATTACTTTGTTAATCGAAAGTGAAGAAGAAAGCGGAGAGGTTAAAAATGAAAGAACGGTAGATTACATTTATAAGCATCAAGTGAATGATCAATCCTTTATATTTGATACCAGGGAAGTAAAAAAAATTTTAGAGGGGACACCGATAAATGACCTCGCAGTTTTAGAATGGATTAAAGATTACTTGAAAGAAAACCTAGAAAGACTTGTTAAATCTTAGAATATATTATAATATATTTAAGTAGAATTATTATCTATTAGTATCTATGGTTAAGATTGTAGTAACATTAACAAACTTAGCCGCGAAAGTCTTACAAAATATAATAAAATGATAGGGGTGAAACAAAGTGAAAGTGTTTTCATTTAAAGGAGGTATACATCCACCGGAAAGAAAGGACTATACCGCTCATTTAGCATTAGAAAAAGCAAAGGATCCTGATTTTGCAACAATTCCACTTCAACAACATATTGGTGCTCCCTGTGAGGCCATAGTTAATGTTGGAGATTTAGTGAAAGTTGGACAAAAGATCGGTGAAGCTGGAGGATTTGTATCTGCACCTGTACATTCTAGTATTTCTGGTACAGTAAAGGAAATATCGATGAAACCGGGTGTTAACGGGGAAGTTTTATCTGTTGTTATCGAGTCTGATGGAAAGAACGAAGTGCATGAATCGGTTCAAAAGAAGGGAAGTATTGAAACCCTTAGTGGGGATGAAATCAAAGAAATTATTAAGGAAGCAGGTATTGTGGGAATGGGAGGAGCTACTTTCCCTACCCATGTTAAATTATCACCGCCGCCGGAGAAAACCATTGATACGGTTATATTAAACGGGGCGGAATGTGAACCCTATTTAACCGCGGATCATCGTTTAATGCTGGAACATCCAAATGAGACTGTAAGCGGCTTAAAAGCCATTATGAAAGTCTTAGATGTAACTACGGGGTATATCGGTATTGAGAATAACAAGCCTGATGCGATTGAAGTTATGCAAAAAGCAGTTGAAAGCGAAGAAAATATTCAGATAGTAGTATTACAAACAAAGTATCCTCAAGGCGCAGAGAAGCAGTTGATCGACGCTTGCACCGGTAGAATTGTCCCTTCAGGGGCTTTACCGATGGAAGTTGGAGTTGTGGTCAATAATATCGGAACGGCATATCAGATCCATCAATCAATAGAAACCGGAATGCCTCTTGTTGAAAGAGTAACAACATTAAGTGGAGGGATTTTGAAAGAACCTAAGAATCTATGGGTAAAAATAGGTACTCAGATCAACGAACTAGTAGAACAGTGCGGTGGATTTACTGAGCCCGTTGGGAAGATCATCATGGGAGGGCCTATGATGGGTATGGCGGTGAGTACGGATAAGCTGCCGATTACAAAAGGTTCATCCGGGGTGTTGTTTTTCAATCGTGAAGAAGGAACCATACCGGAGCCTGAAAACTGTATTAGATGTTCTGCCTGTGTGGATATCTGTCCGGTGTATTTACAGCCATTATATATCAGCGCATATTCTTTAATTGATAATTTCGATATGGCTGAAAAATATCGGCCGATGGATTGTATAGAGTGTGGATCCTGTTCCTACGTATGCCCATCAAAGCGACCCTTGTTGCAAAGTATTAGAATCGCCAAAGGTGAGATACAAGCAAGAAATAGAAAGTAGAGAAATACGATAGATCGTATAAGGAGGGAAATCAATGAGTGATCGATTAATTGTATCTTCTTCTCCACATCTAAGAGAAGATACCTCGATTCAAAAAATCATGTTTGATGTTGCCATTGCCTTGATACCGGCAACAATTGCTTCAATATATTTTTTTAAAGCACCAGCTGCAATGATTCTACTAATTAGTATCATTTCTTGTCTGGTAACAGAAATTGTGGTTCAAAAAATCAGAAGAGTGCCTGTAACAATTCATGATGGTAGTGCCTTAGTAACAGGAATGTTGCTGGCATTAAATTTACCGGCAACCGTTCCTTTGTGGTTACCGGTTTTAGGATCAGTCTTTGCTATAGGAATTGTAAAACAATTATTCGGTGGCGTGGGGCAAAACTTCATGAATCCTGCGTTAGCCGCAAGAATCATGCTGACTATTTCCTATGCAGATCGAATGACCGGATGGGTAGAACCGGGAGTAGATGCAGTATCCACGGCTACACCACTAACCTATGTTAAAGACTTTACCGCGATTCAGCAAGGAGCTCCAAGCTTTGTTGATCTTTTGATTGGTAATGTTAGTGGAAGTATGGGTGAAACTTCGGCCCTCTTATTAATTATCGGAGGAATTTATTTAGTATATCGCAATGTCATTACTGTCAAAATTCCAGGAGTATACATTTTAACCGTTGCCATTGCAACCTTGCTTTACAGCGGATTTGATATTCAATATATGACTTTCCATTTACTTTCCGGTTCATTGATGATCGGTGCTATTTATATGGCCACGGATTATGCCTCAACACCGGTTACACCAAGAGGAAGAATTTATTTTGCTCTGGGATGTGGAATTTTGACCGCTACCATTCGATTGTTCGGCGGTTATGCTGAAGGGGTAGGGTTCTCAATACTACTTATGAATACTATGGTTCCACTTATAGACCGTTATACAGCTCCGAAAGTGTTTGGGGAGGTGAAAAAGCAAAATGCGTGAGATTATTAAATTAGGCTTGATTTTATTAGTCATTACCTCAGTGGCAGGTTTAATATTAGGTGGAGTAAACTCTATGACTGCGGAAATAATTGAAGAAAGAGCTATTGAAGAAAGTCTGGAAGCCATTGAAACCTTTTTCCCGGATTCAGATGATGCAAATGTTGTTGACGATGGCGATGTACTGGCCTACGAACTTGTGGAGGAAGTCTATGAAGTTTTAGAGGGAGAGAATGTAATCGGCTATACAATAAAAACAGTAGCAAACGGTTACGACGGTCCGATAGAGATTTTGACCGGAATAAACATGGACGGAGAAATTACTGGCATTGAAATATTAAGTCAAACAGAGACTCCAGGTCTAGGAGACAGAATAACGGAAGAAGACTTCAAAGAACAATTTGCAGGACAATCTTCTGACTCGGAACTGGAAGTAGATGCACTTTCCGGTGCAACTGTTTCAAGAAATGCTGTAGTGAACGGAGTAAGTGCAGCAACCGATGTTTTCGAAGGTGAACTCAGAAACTAGAGATGGAGGTGTTAACATGAACATGGGCAATATAGTAAAAAATGGTATTGTAAGAGAAAACCCGGTATTCATTCAATTTCTGGGAATGTGTCCGGTATTAGCTGTCACCGGTACCGCTACCAACGGACTCGGCATGGGTCTTGCTACTACTGCCGTTCTTTTAGGTTCAAATACAGTAATTGCTTTAATGAAAAATTTTATACCGACAAAAATAAGAATTCCAAGCTTTATTGTTGTTATTGCAACTTTTGTAACCATGATTGGTATGATCATGAATGCTTATTTACCCGATTTATATAATGCTTTAGGAATTTTTATTCCATTGATTGTAGTAAACTGTCTTATTTTAGGACGAGCTGAATCCTTTGCTTCAAAAAATCCTACTTCATCTTCGATAGTTGACGGTATCAGCATGGGGTTAGGATTCACTTTAGCATTGGTGGTTTTAGGCGGAGTAAGAGAGTTATTTGGAAGCGGTTCAATTTTCGGTGTGGATTTATTAGGAGAGGCTTATCCTGCAATGGGAATTATGATCCAACCTCCAGGTGCTTTCTTAGCCTTAGGCTTGTTAACCGCACTTTTCAATGTAGTGATTTTGAAACGAATCAAATAGATAGGAGGTTAGGAATATGCTAGATTTATCAGTTTCATCGTTATTTGCAATTCTTGTAAGTGCTATTTTAGTAAACAACTTTGTGTTATCTAGATTTCTTGGAATATGTCCTTTCTTGGGCGTTTCAAAACAAGTGGAAACTGCTTTCGGGATGGGGATGGCCGTAACTTTTGTTATGAGTTTAGCCTCAATAATCACTTTTGTAGTGCAAAACTATATATTGAACCCTTTGGGACTTCAGTATATGCAAACCATTATGTTTATTTTAGTTATTGCTTCATTGGTTCAACTTGTGGAAATGGTGATTCAAAAAACCAGTCCCGCATTATATCAGTCTCTGGGAGTGTTCCTACCGCTGATTACCACAAACTGTGCAGTATTAGGTCTTACAATATTAAATATTCAAGAAAATTATAACATCGTTGAAACCATTGTTCATGCTATTGGTGCTGCGGTAGGTTTCTCCTTGGCCATTGTATTATTCGCTGCCATTCGAGAAAAATTGGAGATTGCAAATGTACCGGAACCTTTTAAAGGATTTCCAATCGCCCTACTTACAGCAGGATTGATGTCATTAGCATTTCTAGGTTTCTCCGGTCTAGTGTAGAGAGGTGATTTTATGAATATCAGTGATATAATATATCCCGTAGTAAGTCTAGGTGGACTAGGATTGATCTTTGGAGGCGGACTGGCTTTTGCATCACAAAAATTTTCAGTAAAACTGGATCCCCTGGTTCAAGAAGTTAATGACGCCCTTCCTGGTCTTAATTGCGGGGCCTGTGGATACCCGGGTTGTTCAAGTTTTGCTAAAGCTGTTGTCGAAGAAGTTGCTTCAGTGGATGGCTGTCCGGTTGGAGGGAAATCAACAGCCGAGGCGGTAGCTGATGTCATGGGTGTTGAAGCAAATGTAGGAGAGCGGCAGGTGGCTAAGGTTATTTGCAATGCGGATAACAAGAAAGCGAAAGAAGATTTTGATTATCAGGGTATTATTGACTGTAAAGCTGCCAGTAAATTTAACGGCGGTAGCAAGTCCTGTAACTTTGGATGTCTTGGTCTTGCAACCTGTGTGAGAGAGTGTCCTGTGGATGCTATTCATATTACAGATAATAGAATTGCAAAAGTTGATCCGGACCTTTGTATAAGTTGCGAAAAGTGTGTAAAAGTATGTCCGAAAGATGTAATCGATATGGTTCCTGAAAGTCAGGAAGTCGTGATCACATGTAAGAATGAAGAAAAAGGAAAGGTCGTCCGACAAAAATGTGACGTCGGATGTATCGGTTGTCAAATCTGCGTTAAAGCCTGTCCATTTGATGCTATTGACTTTGAGAACAATCTGGCCTTTATCGACTATGACAAATGTACCAACTGTCATGTTTGTGTTGAAAAATGTCCCACCCAGGCCATAGAAGGAGATATTAATAAAAGAAAAAAAGCGGAAATTATTCAAAATAAATGTATCAAGTGCAACATCTGTGCGAAAGCCTGTCCGGTGGATGCCATCGAAGGAGAGGTAAAAGAAAAACACTTGGTTCTTGAAGACAAATGTATTGGATGCAGTATATGCGCTGAAAAATGTCCTAAAGATGCAATTGAAATGAAAAAAAGAAAATAGACCTTAGAAACCTTTAAGAGCCCCTTGCCATAATGCAGCAGTTTTTCATTATGGCAAGGGGTTTCTGATGATTCTTTTATATAAAATTAGCTTGTAAGGTATGGTTGAAAGTGTTAAAATCTTAATGTATTCATAATAGAAATAAATACCTTTAAGTAGGTCTGTTGAACTATAAATAAGATCAGTAAAGAAACGAGTGAGGATGAATGAAATTAAAAAAAATGATTTATTTAGCAATTCTGGTGTCCCTTGGATTAGCACTGCATATTATTGAAGGTTTTATTCCGAATCCTTTTGTTGGCCTTGCACCTGGTGCAAAACTAGGTTTGGCTAACATTATTGGTTTAATAACCTTAGTAATATTAGGACTGAAAAGTGCTTTAACCGTTAATATTTTAAGATCTTTTTTAGGCGGTTTAGCAACCGGAGCGGTTACTTCCATGTTTTATAGTATGGCTGGAGCCTTTCTTAGCACATTGGCTATGTGGTTTATTTACAAATACTTTAAGCGCCAGTTCAGTTTAATCGGAGTAAGCGTTTTTGGAGCCCTTGCCCATAATATTGCACAGCTATTGGTAGCTGCATTGATTATTAACAATATACGAATTTTTATTTATCTACCAATTTTAATGTTTGCCAGTATTCTTACAGGGATATTTATAGGACTAACATCTCATTTGACCTTGTCTAAAATCAAGAATACTGTAACCGTGAATTTAACGAAATACTCATAAATGAGGTGCTAAATAATGAATCCTCCTCTTATTCTGGCTTCGAAATCTCCCAGAAGAAAAGAAATACTCCAAGATTTGGGATTTCAGATACAGGTTTTTCATAGTAATATTGAGGAAACTAGTGATCCCGACAGTCGCACATTGGAAGAGAAGATTATCAGCATTGCAAGAAAAAAAGCTAAGGCTGTTGTCGTACAAATCGATATGAAAGATTCAAAAGATATTATAATTGCTTCTGATACAGCTGTTTGTTTAGGTGAAGAGATCTTAGGAAAACCTAAAAATCGTAAAGAAGCGATCGAAATGCTCAATAAATTGTCGGGCAATAAGCATGAAGTCATAACTGCAACCGTAATTATTGATAATAATAGAGGATCCTATTATGAGGCAGCGAGTATAACTATAGTAAACTTTAAGGAGCTTAAGGAAGAAGTGATCCTTGAATATCTTGATAAAAATGTGTATTTGGATAAAGCGGGTGCCTACGGAATCCAAAATAACGGAGACTGGTTAATTGAAAATATTGAAGGTGATTATTTTAATGTTATGGGTATTTCTGTTGCAAAATTTCTAGAGTACTTCAAAATATACTATAATAGAGAAATCTCAACAAAGACATTAATTAAAAAACATGAAAACGCGATTAGAAAATTAAGAAGTGATGGTGACAACAATGAGCAAACCTTTTCTAAATAGAAAAATAGCAATAATAACCACGGTTCTTTTAATTCTTATGGTAATCTTTATGGGTATTACCTCAGGAGATAGAGAGCAAGTCAGTGTGGTAGAAAGATGGGTGGGAAATATTGTGACTCCCATCCAGCGTGCTGTAATGACTCCTATTCATGCTGTGCAGGACCGGGTATATGATATTGCCAATTTTGCCCAACTGAATCAACAAAATCAAGAACTTCAACAAAAATTAATCGATAAAGAACAGGAGATTATTCAATCCCGCCTTTCAGAGAGCGAGTTGGAAGAACTTCGAGGTCTGCAAGAAGCTTTGAATTATGTATCGGCTGAAGCCCACGGTGAACCAATCTCTGCCCGCATTATTTCCAAGTCCAATGCGGACTGGTTTAATGTATTCACAATTAATGCCGGCGAAAATCATGGCATTAATCTCGACAGTGTGGTACTCAGCGAAAGAGGATTAGTAGGTCGAATTATCGAAGCGGGAGACAATTGGGCAAGGGTAATGTCCATTTCTGACAGTAACAGTTCCGTCAGCTTTAAAGTACTTCGGGATGCTAATGTGGAAGGAATTGTACAAGGCAGTGCCACAGAAGAATTGGAAGGATACCTCTTTGACCCGAGAATGGAAATACAAAAAGGGGATCAACTCGTTACTTCAGGACAAGGAATTTTTCCAGAGGGAATTTTAATAGGAGAAGTAACAGAAATTGGAAAATCAAGAGAACAACTGTTAGATGCCGTTACGGTTCAGCCCGCGGTAGATTTTCAAAAAATTAACCGCGTTTTAATATTAGGTCTGGAGGATATGAATTAAGCTTTCTCCATCTATTAAAGGAGATATTATGAATAGAATAATAATACTTGGAATTCTAACAATAAATATTATACTTCAAACTACGATATTAAATATTACAACTATTAATGGGACAACATTGAACACCAGTCTGATGCTTATCATCGCTATCAGTGTTTATATGAAACCCAGGGAGAGTCTTTTATATGCCCTTTATACGGGACTGCTTTTAGATACTGTAACAGGGGTGTTTATCGGGTTGAATACATTTATATTTTTACTGATTGCTTATGGTATTTCCATTATTCAAGAAGAAATGGTAAAGGAGAGTTATTTAACTCCTATATTACTGGGGATTGCTTCCATTCTGATATATAACTTTTTTAGTTTGTTTTTTGTTTATTTATTGGGTTATACGGTGAGACTCGCTCATTATTTTAGTTTGAATACTTTTATTGAAATTGGATATAACAGCGTTTTTATGTTGTTGATATACACTTTGTTTGGGAAGTTCTATAATAGAAGAATTAAAGAAGTAAAATACTAAGGCCAGGTGATTAATGATGACAATGGATAAGAAAATCACACGAAGATATATAATTTTAACGGTAGCAATCTTAGTAGTTTTTGCATTAATTATTTTTCGGTTGGCGGGCTTAATGATTGTGGAAGGGGAAACTTATCGAAATCGTGCTGCAAACAGTATATTGAAAACTGTTTCTACACCAGCTCCGCGAGGAGAAATTTATTCGCGGGATGGAGAAATTTTGGCAGGGAACAATCCCAGTTACAATATCCAAATTATGAGAAACGAAACTGTGGATACGGATATCAATGAACTTGCATTTGAATTGATGAGAATTCTTCGAAAAAATGAAGATCTAGAAGAAGATGATTTTCCAATTGTTTTTAATGAGGATAGGAAACCTTACTTTATTTACGATCAAAACGTGGACCAATGGAAAGAACGATATGATTTAGAGGAAACGGAAAATGCGAAAGAAGCCTTCGAAGTCCTTAAATATCGATACGGAATAGAAGATCTTGATGATGGCGATGCACAACAATATTTTATTCGTGAAGCAACTGAAATTTCGGTTCCGATATCCATCAGTAGCTGGAAATTTCGGGAAGAATTGCATAAAGAGCGATGGATGGGCAACTACGGGATTACTGATTATGATTTGAGTGCAGAAGAGTCTTTTGAATATATTCGAAAGGAAGTTTTTGACCTTGATGATCAGCTTTCTAATGAAGAGGCCCGAGATATAATGATACTTAGAGATCAGATTCAACGGCAAGGGTCTTATTTTCAATATCAGCCGGTTACAATTATGGAAGATATTAGCAAGGAATCGGTTATTGCTATTGAAGAACGTATTCATAGATTCCCCGGTGTGAACATAGTAATAGAACCTATCCGGCATTATCCCAATGAGTCCTTAGCATCTCATATTATCGGCCACGTGGGTAGAATCGCAACGGAAACAGAGATTGAGAATTATGTTGATGAATTAGGCTATGAAAAAAGTGATATCATTGGTAAAGTCGGGCTTGAACATGCTTTTGAGCTTGATCTTCAAGGGAAACGAGGGTTAGAAGAGGTTTTAGTGGATTCTAGAGGGCGCAGACAAGAGACCCTTGAAACCATAAATCCGATCCCCGGTAAAAATATTCATACTAGCATTGATAAAAATTTACAGAGAAAAACGGAAGATATATTAGAAGAGGTAATCAATACCATCCAACGGGGAGGGACCTATGAAACTGCCTGGGGGACAGACACCTTTCAAAATACTCAGGGTAGGATTTATGATAAAGCCCAAAGTGGATCAGCAGTTGTACTGGATGTAAAAACAGGAAAAGTCTTGGCAATGGCAAATTATCCGGACTTTGACCCGAATCTATTTACAACGGGTATCAGCAGTGAAGACTGGCAATCACTGCAGCCGGAAAATCCGAATAACAGTCTTTCGCCGGCTCCATTGCGAAATACGGCCTTGAGCTCTGCGGTACAGCCCGGATCCGTGTATAAAATGGTTGTGGGACTTGCTGCCCTGGAACATGGACTCGATCCCAATTATCGTATGCGTGATACCGGCTATATAGAATTGGGGAGAGATGGCAATCAGATTTTTGGTAACTGGCTTTGGAATCAGAATAGAGGGTTGCTGGGAAGTCAAAATCTAGTAGAGGCCATTGCGGATTCCAATAATATTTATTTTGCATCAGTACTTAATAATTGGGACTATTCTAGGGAACGAGCACTGCCCTTTAGTATGAGTGTGGGTCAGATGTTGGAGTTTTCCAAAGAACTTGGGCTCAATGAGGCGTCGGGAATTGAAATTAGAGTACCGAGAGAAAGATCTGGTATAATCCCCAGCGAAGAGTCCAAAACCAGAGGTATTGAACGTTCTCTTCGATGGAAACTCTTTAATGATTTACGCATGGAACATTTAGATCCGGAAATTGTGGATCTTTCCGAAGATCCAAGGGAAGAGATAATTGATCAGATTATCTCATGGACCGATGAAAATCCTTCCAGAGGAGAGCTGTATAACCGTTTACTGGAAATCGGTATAAAAAGAGAATACATTGAAAAAATTGACAACGGTGAAGGCTGGGTGGATATCATTAAGTATAGCTATTTTAATCAGGCATACTGGACAGAGATGGACGTACTAAATCTTTCTATAGGTCAAGGGGAGCACCAATACACTCCGATTCAAATGGCCAATTTCATGGCAATTCTTGCGAATGGCGGAACTAGGTATAAAGTTTCTGTAATTGATGGAATAGAAGATCCGTTGACGGGAGAATATGAAAAAAAAGAACCAGCGATACTTAACCAATTGGAACTAAATAACCCCCGTCATCTTGACATAATTAACGAGGGGATGCTTAGGACCACGGAAGAAGGAACTCCTTGGAGATATTTTCAAGACTTCCCATTAAAGGTTGCTGGTAAAACCGGTACAGCTCAGTTAACAGGTAAAATTCCACCGCCGGATGAAGTAGAGTATCTTCTGGATCATCTAAGCCGTTTTCGTGTAACCGAAGAACAAGTTTATGGAAAAATGGAAGAATTAAGAGATGCTAACCCGAACCAGCTTAGACTTTTGGATGAAGGATTCGCCATGAGAGAAGCAATCAAGGCATTAAATTCTAATATCGGGAATCAAGAGTTGGATCAATTTAAAGAGGATTATGATAATTACTCCTGGTTTATCGGATTTGCCCCTTATGAGGACCCGGAAATTGCTGTTGCAGTCGTTATTCACCAAGGAGGAACCGGTGGGTACTCAGCACCGATTTTCAGAGAAATTGTGGCGGAATATTTAGGAATGAATGAGACTCAAGAATACGGGAATTCAGAGGATGAAGATCTTGAGAATGACGAGGAAGATCTTGAAGAACCTGAAAATTAAACTTTTTTCATTAATTAAGCAGGAGATTCCTAATTTATATAGAATAGTATATTAGGTAGAAGAAATTGAGTATGGAGGTTTCAGTATGGTGAGTCAAAGCTTAATTGAATTTAAGGGAACCAAAGATGGACTGATCATCAAAATTAAAGAGCACCAAGATTTTCAGAATATAAAAAGTGCTTTAATAGCTCAGTTTGAAAAAGCGGGAAATTTTTTTACCGGAGCAAAGCTCTTAGATATTGAGTGTCCTTATATTAACGAAGAGGAACGTTTAGAACTTAAAACTCTTGTTATGGAAAAATATGATCTGAGTTTTATAGAAGTGGTAGAAGAGCCGAAAGATCAAATTTTTGATGGACTAAAAGAAGGTATGACAAAGTTTCACAACGGAACACTGCGCTCCGGACAAGTTCTATTTTATGAAGGGAACCTGGTGATCTTTGGGGATGTAAACCCTGGCGCTGTTGTTAAAGCCAATGGAAATATTATTGTACTTGGAAGTTTAAGAGGGATTGCTCACGCAGGTGCTAACGGAAATATACAAGCAATCGTTTCCGCTCATGTACTAAATCCAACGCAATTAAGAATAGCTGATATTATCGCCCGATCTCCGGATGAAAAAATACCGGATTCAGTGAATCCAGAAGTTGCAAAAGTAAAAAATAAATCGGTATATGTAGAATCTAATTATAATAAAGGAAAGAAGAAGGGGGAAAGATAATGGGCAAAGTAATCGTAATCACGTCAGGCAAGGGTGGCGTTGGAAAAACCACAGCTACTGCAAATATTGGGACTGCTTTAGCGAAATTAGGAAAGAAAGTAGTAGTAGTGGATGCAGATATTGGACTTCGTAATTTAGATGTGGTTCTTGGATTAGAAAACAGAATTGTATATGATATTGTGGATGTTGTAGAAGGAGTTTGCAGACTTCGACAAGCCTTAATTAAAGATAAAAAGCATCCGGGACTACACTTACTTCCGGCGGCACAAACTAAGGATAAAAATGCCATTGCTTTAGAACAAATGAAAACTTTGATTGATGAACTAAAGGAACACTTTGATTATGTGGTAATCGACTGTCCTGCAGGAATTGAGCAAGGGTTTAAAAATGCTATCGTAGGGGCGGATGAAGCTATAGTAGTATCCACTCCGGAGGTTTCAGCAGTTCGGGATGCGGACCGAATCATCGGTTTATTAGAAGCGGCAGAAATTCATGACCCAAAACTGATTATTAATCGACTTCGTTATGATATGGTAAAACGGGGGGATATGATGAATACAGAGGACATGCTTGACATATTAGCCATTGATTTACTCGGAGTAGTACCTGACGATGAAAACATTGTAATTTCCACTAATCGAGGAGATCCTGTAGTGAACCAGGACGAATCTTTTGCAGGAACATCGTTTAGAAATATTGCCCGTCGGATTGACGGTGAAGATGTACCCTTTGAAGAGTATAAAGTGGAAAATGGAATTATGGAACGTTTAAGGAGTTTCTTTAAGATCAATTCAAATTAAAATAGGAGAGGGGGCATATTATGAATCTCAATATATTTAAGTGGTTTAATAAAGAAGATAAAACAAGTAAAAACGTGGCAAAGGAACGATTACAACTTGTTCTGATTCATGATCGAAGTAATTCATCGCCGGAGTTCATTAATAGCTTGAAAAGTGATATTTTAGAGGTTATTTCAAAGTACATTGAAATTGATGAAAGCTGTTTTGATGTGAAATTGGTTCAAACCGATGACGATTCAAATTCTAGAGGGAAACCTGCTTTAGTTGCCAACATTCCTATCAAGAAAATGAAAGATCGAAAAAGAACAGACTAACTCTCATTATATACTTATGATTAGCAGAACTTTTAGTTGAATAATCAATTAAAAGTTCTGCTTTTTTACGTGTGCTTAATAAGATAGAGGCGGGAGAGATATTGATTTGTATATATTAATGTGGTAAACTTAAGAGTCAAAAAAACTGTTATAATTATAATATATAACATAAATGCGCTTAAAATTTCTTTAAAGAGCGAAAGGATGAAGGATAAAATGATGAATGTACAGATAGATGATCTGCTTTTAAAAGTTGAAAAGCCCGCAAGGTATTTGGGCAATGAAATGAACTCTGCTCATAAAGACTTAAAAGATGGGATGGTGCGTTTTGCCTTCGCTTTCCCCGACACTTACGAAATAGGAATGAGTCATTTAGGGATGCAAATACTTTATCACTTATTGAATGAACAAGAGGATATATTTTGTGAACGTGTATTTTCTCCGAATGAGGATATGGAAAGTTTACTTAGAGAAAATGAGCGATCACTTTTTGCATTAGAGACCAAAGCCCCCTTGAAAGTTTTTGATTTTATCGGATTTACACTGCAGTATGAGTTGAGTTATACCAATATTTTAAACATCCTTGATATGGGTGAGATCCCCCTTCTACAAAAAGATCGGGGTGAGGGGGATCCTTTTGTTATTTTAGGAGGCCCCTGCTCCTATAATCCCGAACCAATTGCCGATTTTGCCGACATTATTGTGTTAGGTGAGGGGGAAGAAGTCATCCTTGAAATTGTAAATCTTTATAAAGAAATGAAAAAAAATAAAAAGTGGAAACGTAAGGGATTTTTAAAAGAAGCCTCTAAAATTGAAGGAGTTTACATCCCGAGTCATTTTGCTGTAGACTATCATATGGATGGAACCGTCAAAGAAATTCGTTTAATTGAAGAGCACATGGGAAGTAAGTTTTTGAAGAAGAGAATTATTGAAGATCTTGATGAAGCTTACTACCCGGATAAAATTCTGGTGCCCTATATTGATACCGTTCATAATCGTGTAGTCTTGGAAATCTTTCGTGGCTGCATTCGAGGTTGTCGTTTTTGCCAAGCGGGGATGATTTATCGACCGGTTAGAGAACGTAGCCTGGAAAAACTAAAAAGAATGGCTCATGATTTACTTCAAAACACGGGATACGAAGAAATTTCCCTGGCTTCTTTGAGTTCCGGAGATTATACAGAAATAGAGGCCTTGATAAATCATCTTATTGAAATTAACCAACAGGATCATATCGGAGTTTCGTTACCTTCCCTGCGGTTAGATAATTTTTCGAAAGAAATGATTGAAGAAATTCAAAAAGTACGAAAAACTGGACTGACATTTGCGCCGGAAGCCGGTACACAAAGGCTTCGTGACGTGATCAATAAAAACATTACAGAGAAGGATCTTCTAACCTCAGCTAAAGAAGCTTTTGAAATGGGTTATAACAATATTAAACTATATTTTATGATCGGACTTCCCACGGAAACGGATGAAGATATTTTAGGGATTAAAGACTTGGTGTATAAAGTACTTAATCAATATCACGGTATACCTAAAGAGAAAAGAGCCGGCGGCTTGAAGATTACGGTAAGTACTTCCACCTTTGTACCGAAAGCTTTTACTCCTTTTCAATGGGAAGAACAGATTAGTCTACAAGAAATTCATCGACGACAAACCCTCTTAAAAGAAAGTCTCGCCCATCGGAGTATAAACTATAATTATCATGATGGTAAAACCAGTATTGTGGAAGGCGCTTTCGCCAGAGGCGACCGTAGACTGTCAAAGGTTCTCCATCGTGCCTTTAGATTAGGATGCAAATTCGACGGATGGGGTGACCGATTTAATTTTCAAAAATGGATGGAAGCATTTCATCTTGAAGATTTACCCTTGAAATTCTACAACAACAGAATTAGGAATTATGATGAAATTCTTCCATGGGAACACTTCGAAATTGGTGTTGATAAATCTTATTTAATAAAAGAAAATGAAAAGGCGAAATCCGAAGAGGTCACTGCTGACTGCCGGCTGAATTGTTCCGGTTGTGGGGTTAATCAAAACTTTACCACCAAGCGAGGTGTTTGTTAATGGCATTGTTACGAGGGAAATTTTCAAAAACCGATGAGATGAAGTATATCTCTCATTTGGATCTGGTAAGATTATTCCATAGAGTTATGAGAAGAGCAGGAATCAGCCCCTCTTACACCCAGGGATTCAATCCACATCCTATTATTTCCTTTGCCACAGCACTGAGTCTAGGAGTCGAAAGCAAGGGAGAGTACTTTGATGTAAAACTTAATGAAGAAATTCCTTTCCAGGAGTTTAAAGAGAAAATTAACGAGCATTTGCCGAGGGGAATAGAAATTTTAGAAGGGAAATATATTGATCTCAAAGAAGACTCTTTAATGTCTATGGTAGAGTATTCGGATTATGAAATTGCACTGGAATTTTCATCGGAAGAAATGGATGAGTTGTTACTTAATGAATGGATAAACGGTTTCCTGAAACAAGAGACGATAATGATTACCCGTAAAAAAAAGAAAAAACGGCGTCAACGTCATCAAGAATATAAAGACGTTGATATAAAACCTTTGATAAAAACCTTCGTATTTAAGAGAAAGCATGAAAATAGTTTCATATTTGACACCTTACTGGTTACCGGCTCAAAGGGCAATTTAAAGCCCGAGGATCTCATTATACTTTTTGGAAACTATTTATGTAGTCAAGATACAAGTTTAGAAAAAGAATTTCCTTTAGAAATCAAATCCATGAAAATTATGCGTAAGGACTTGTACCATGAGGTAGACGGCGAATTGAAAAACCTGATTGATGCAGTAAAATGAGGCGTAGGACAAAAGGGGGGATTCAATGGAAACTATTTTAATAGATATTGGCTTTGAAGAAGATCGTATTGCCATCCTCGATGATAAAAATGATCTCAGTCAATATTATGTAGAAAAAAAGGGATCCGTCAGAATTTTGAATAATATTTACCTAGGAAAAGTGACGGATGTTTTACCCGGTATGCAAGCGGCTTTTGTTGACATCGGTCGTGAGAAAAATGCCTATCTCCATATCCATGATGCGACAATACCCGGGGAAAAGAAAGAACAGGAAATTAAGAAACTATTGAAAAAAGGACAGGGAATTATTGTTCAGGTGACTAAAGAAGAGATTGGAGATAAGGGTGCCAAAATCACAAGAAAAGTGGCTATTCCCGGACGAAATTTGGTATTGCTTCCTTACGAACAGGGAATAGGGATATCCAGAAAAATTCGAAATCCTGAAAGTCGAAAATTGTTAAAAAATGAAATTGAAAAATTCCTTCCAGATGGCTACGGATTGATCGTTCGAACCGCAGCAAAGGACTATTCCGGAAAAGAATTTGAGGCGGAACTGCAATATTTAATTAAACTTTGGGAAGATATCGAACGGGTAGGCACCTATGAATATCCTCCAAAATGCATTTTTGAAGAATGGGGTATTACTCATAAGGTACTCCGTGATTATTTCACTAAGGACATCAAGGAGTTATACATTAATTCAAAAGAGGAATATCATAATAGTTTATCTTTAATGAGAAAATTCAATACGAGTTTAGCAACTCGTATGAAGTTTTATCAAAAAAAAACGCCTATGTTACTTGAGTTCAATGTTATATCTCAACTAGAACAGCTCTATAAATCAAAAGTTTGGCTAAATAGTGGAGGGTATATCGTAATAGATCATACAGAGGCGTTAACAGTCATCGATGTGAATACTGGGAAATACACAGGCAAAAATGAGTTTGAAGAAACAATTTTTAGAATTAATGTAGAAGCATGTAAGGAAATTGCAAAGCAAGTGAAGTTGCGGGATATCAGCGGCATTGTTATTATTGATTTTATTGATATGAAAAAGCAGGAGCATTACACAGAACTGCTGGCAACTTTCCAAGAATATTTAAACAAAGATAAAACAAAAACCAAAGTTTTAGGGGTGACAAATTTAGGTCTCGTAGAGCTTACCAGAAAGCGAGAGAACAAAACCTTAGAGAGGTATTTATACAGCAACTGTAATTGCTGTGACGGTACCGGAAGAAGGATGTCTTTGGACTTCTTTTTATTGAAAGTTGAAAAGGCAATACAAAGAAGTGTTGAACATACCTCTAGAAAAACCTTTGTTTTTAAGGTGCATCCGGATTTGGTGGAAAAATTAGAGTCTAATTATAATCGTATGGAAAAATTTCAAGCTTTTTATAAAGTGAACATTCTATTTAAAGAAGAACCGAAAATTTCCTACGGAGACTTTGAAATTCTTATGAATACTGATTGACTTTGTTTCTGAAATATGATATTATTTATATTTGTAGTAGCCGCGCAAATAAGGTTTAAAACAGAGATGTTGCCTATATTTGGCGAGTTTGATAAGAGGAGGTGCTTGATAGATGTATGCAATTATCGAGACTGGTGGAAAGCAGTATAAAGTAACAGAAGGAGATTCTGTTTTTGTTGAAAAGTTAGAAGTTGACGAAGGTGAAAAGGTTACTTTAGATCGAGTTCTTGGAGTTTCTAAAGACGGAAACTTTACATTCGGAACCCCACTTTTAGATGGTGTAACCGTAGAAGCTAAAGTAGAAAAGCAAGGAAAAGCCAAGAAAATTACAGTTTTCAAATATAAGCCTAAAAAAGCTTACAGAAAAAAGCAAGGACACAGACAACCATATACAAGACTATTAATTGAAAAAATTAACGGGTAGTATATCGCATTATGGTAAAGATAAATATTAAAAAAAAGAATAATCGCATTTATTATTTTGAAATTAAAGGACATGCCAATGCTGCAGAATATGGCGAAGACATCGTTTGTTCAGCAATATCCGTGTTAGGACAGACCTGTATTATAGGTCTCACGGAAGTTGCTGCTATACCTGTAAAACATCAGATTGAGCCTGGTCATCTGACCTGCGAAATCCCAATGGGACTTACAGTAGCAAAGGCAAGAGAAGCGGATATTATCGTAAATACCATGTATTTAGGTATGAAAAGCGTCCAACATAGTTATTCTGAATTTATGGAAATAAACGAACTGGAGGTGTAAAAAATGATTAAAATGAACTTACAACTATTTGCAAGTAAAAAGGGTGTAGGAAGTACAAAAAATGGTCGTGATAGTGTTTCAAAACGACTGGGTGTGAAAAAAGGTGATGGCCAACATGTTCTAGCCGGAAACATTCTTGTTCGACAACGAGGTACAAAGTTCCATCCCGGACACAATGTTAAAAGAGGTGGCGATGACACTCTTTTTGCAACAGCCGATGGTTCAGTAAAATTTGAGCGAATAGGTAAAAACAAAAAGCAAGTGAGTATCTATCCAAACTAATACTTAAGAAAAGCTATCTAAACCGCCTTTGATGGCGGTTTTTTTTTAACACTTCAAAAAATTGTGTAAATAAGAAAGAAAAGTGGTATATACCATATAAATGAGGGTGATAAAATGTTTATCGATAAGGTTGATATAAAAGTTAAAGCAGGAAATGGTGGCGACGGCATCGTGGCTTTTCGTAGAGAAAAGTATGAACCGTCCGGGGGGCCTGCCGGCGGTGATGGCGGAGTAGGTGGAAGTGTTTATTTTGAAGTTGATGAGGGGATCCGTACTTTGGTAGACTTTCGCTATAAAAAGCATCACCGAGCGGAAGATGGTGCTAATGGTGGAAAATCTAACCGAAAGGGAAAAAATGGAGAATCCTTATATATTAAAGTTCCGCCGGGGACAACAATTAAGAATAAAATAACCGGTGAAGTTCTAGCAGACTTGGTTGATAAAGAAGACCGAGCTTTAATTCAAAAAGGAGGCGGAGGCGGTCGTGGGAATACACGTTTCAAAACTGCTACCCGAAGAGCGCCTAAATTTGCGACTCCGGGTGATCGGACAGAAGAGATCGAACTTGAACTGGAAATGAAAGTTGTTGCGGATGTGGGATTAATCGGATTTCCTAACGTCGGAAAATCTACTCTCTTATCAGTTGTAACCAGTGCAAAACCTAAAATCGGAAACTATCACTTCACAACAATTCATCCAAATGTGGGTATTGTAGAATATAAGGGGATAGATAGTTTTGTCCTTGCGGATATTCCCGGACTTATTGAAGGAGCCCATGAAGGGGTTGGTCTTGGTCATGAATTTTTAAAGCATACATCCAGAACGAAACTGTTAATCCATGTGATTGACATTTCCGGGTCAGAACGGCGGGATCCCTTAGAAGATTTTGAGAAAATAACTGATGAGTTACTCAAATATGATATTTCTTTAATAAATAAATGTCGTATCGTAGTCGGCAATAAAGTTGACCTAATCCAGGAGGGTGAAAATAGTCAAAAAGTACGCAAATTAGTAGAAGAAAAAGGAATGAAGTATTTAGAAATATCCGCTGTTGCTCATAAAGGCATTGAAACACTGTTGGATGTTGTAATGAAGGAACTTCAACAAATCGAAACAGAAACACCGGTAATCAAACCACAGGACGAGATAAAGGTATATCAGCATGAAGTTAGTAAAGAGGAAGCTATTAAAGTTTACCGAGAAGGCGATGTTTATCTTGTCGAAGGTAAGAAAATTGAACGTCTGATAGATTCCGTGAATTTTGATGATACAGAATCCTCGAATTTTTTCCAGAAATATTTAAAGGATAAAGGTGTTATTCAAAAACTTCGTGACTTAGGAATTAATGAAGGCGATACAGTTAGAATTTATGATATTGAGTTTGAATTCACAGAGTAAGGAGGTACAACATGTTAAAGGGAAAACAACGAAGTTATTTAAAAAAATTAGCCCATGATTCGGATCCGATTTTTCAAATTGGAAAAGCAGGGATCAATGATAATTTTATAGAGCAGTTAAAAGATGCTTTAGAGGCGAGGGAATTGGTAAAAATAACAGTTTTGGATAACTGTGATTTAGACACAAAGGAAGCGGCTTCAATAGTTGCGGAGAGATCCGGGGCAGAATTTGTTCAAGCCATTGGAAAAAAATTTGTAATCTACAAGGAGTCGGAAGAAAGCAAGAAAATAAAGCTTCCTAAAGCTTAGGGATGTAAATTTGTTACAAGAGGGTGAAAAAATGAATAAAGTCGGTATCATTGGCGGAAGCTTTGATCCTATACATTTTGGACATTTACGGATTGCTCAAATTGCTTTGGAGGAACAAAACTTAAAAGAGATTTTATTTATCCCATCGGGGAATCCTCCTCATAAAAATACAAAGGATCTGTCCCCTGCCTTGGATCGCTTAAATATGGTAAAACTCGCAGTAAAAGACAATTCATACTTTAAAGTATGTGATTATGAAATATATGAAGCGGGGATAACTTATACCATTTTGACTATTAAAGAGCTACAAAAGCAATATCCAAAGGAGACAGTCTTCTCGTTTATACTTGGAGCGGATGCTTTTTTGGACATGGATGAGTGGAAGGATTTAGAGGAATTTTTATCCATGGTTGAATTAATTATATTATCAAGAAGTTACTACAAAACCAGTAAAGTAGAAGAAAAAATCAAAAGTTATCAAGAAAATTATTCCTGTAACATTAAAACGATATATGCAAAAACCTTGAATATTTCTGCAACATCCATACGTAAATTAGTAAAAAGCGGTAAGAGTGTACGGTATTTACTTCCAAATGATGTAGACGACTACATTTCGAAACTTGGACTTTATAAGTAGAGCGAGGTTGCAATATGAAGAAAGAAGACATTTTAGTAGAAAAAATAAAAGAACGCCTGAAAGAACGACAACCTCAGGGAAGATATCAACATACCCTTGGGGTAGTTAAAGCCGCCTGTAATTTAGCAAATCATTATGGTCTATCAATAGAAAAAGCTCGAATAGCAGCTTTGCTTCATGATTATGCAAAAGAGTTAACAGAAGAGGAATTGAAAAGCTATATCCGCAGTCATAACTTAGAGGTAGATCAAAGTCTTCTAGAAACTTATCAACTCTTACATGGAATTGTAGGTGCCCATATGGCAAAAATAGAGTTTCAAATTGAAGATGAAGATATTTTGCAAGCCATAAAATACCATACTACAGGCAGGCTTGATATGAGACCCTTAGAGAAAATTATTTATCTTTCGGATTTTATTGAAGAGAATAGGGAGTTTCCCGGGGTGAACTCTCTTCGGGAATTGGCTTACAAAGATTTAGACTGTGGGCTACTACAGGGGTTCAATAATACTATAAAGTTTCTATTAAAAACCGATAAAGTTTTACACAGCAACACAGTTGAAGCTAGGAATCAAATTTTAAGAAAATTACAATCCAACAAAACTAAATAAATCTCCAATGATAACCATCAGTATTAGTTTTTATTTTATAGAGAGAATTATAATCAACTGGTAGATGCTTATATTGGGTATGAATTCCATAATAAAACAAGGAGGGAAAATATGACTGAAAGTTCAAAAGCACTAGTAGAAAAAATGGTACAAGTAATTGATGATAAGATTGGGAAGGATACTGTTGTAATCGATTTAAGTTCGGTATCCACTATTGCAGATTATTTTATTCTAACAAACGGAGAGTCTTTACGACAAACGAAGGTTCTTGCAGAGGATGTAATCGATGCAATGGAAGCTGAAGAGGTATTTGTTCGGAATAAAGAAGGTCATCAAACAGGGAATTGGATCCTAATTGATTATGGGGATGTAGTTGTGCATATATTTGAAAAAGAGACTCGGAAATTTTATGATCTTGAAAAAATCTGGCAAGATGCTAAACTTATCCCCGTTACTGACGGAATAACGGATTTCCCCCTATAATTAACCAGTAAATTTTCAAGAATAGGAGCGATCGTCCATGAAAAATGTCCATCCAGTTTTAGTGCGTATGATTCCATTAATTGAAGGGATAGGAAAAACCTTTGGAAAAAACTGCGAAGTTGTACTTCATGAAATCAAACACTCCAACAAATCCATAATTGCGATTTACAACGGTCATGTAACGGGAAGAAGTGTGGGGAGCCCTATGTTAGATGTGGGTATTCAAGCAATTCGAAGGGGTAAAAAAGCAGATAATATATTGAATTATAAAAATAAGAGTTCTGATGGTAAAGTGTTAAAATCATCCACGATGTTTATTCGAGATGAAAACGATGAGATAATTGGATGTCTTTGTATCAATATTAATGTATCGGAATTCATTGTAGCGCAAAAGGCTCTTGAAGAGTTGGTTAAAACCGACATCGAAGGAGAGACAAAACTTGGAGATTTCGAAAATAATAATGTTAATGATATTTTAGTAAATATCGTATCGGACACATTAGAGGCTTTTGGTCGACCGGTAGCCTATATGAATAAAGACGAAAAAGTAAAAATCGTAAAGAAGCTTGATGACCAGGGAGCTTTCCTAATTAAAGGGGCCATCGATTATGTAGCCAAGATTTTATGTGTTTCAAGATATACCATCTATAATTATTTAGATGAAATAAGAATAAATGGATAATTGAAAGGAGGATAATTATGAAAAAATTGATCAACACAACAAAAGCTCCTGCAGCGATTGGTGCCTATTCACAAGGGGTTGAAATCAATGGGATGTTATTTGTTTCCGGACAAATCCCATTTGTGCCTGAAACCATGGAGCTAGTATCTGAGGATGTGCAGGAACAAACCCAGCAGTCATTGATAAATCTTTTGGCAATATTAGAAGAAGCTGGATATGGACTCGATGATGTAGTAAAAACTACTATCTTCATAAAAGACATGAATGAATTCGGGTTAATTAACGAAATATACGGCGAGTTTTTTAAAGATAATAAACCGGCAAGAGCCTGCGTAGAGGTAGCAAGACTGCCGAAGGATGTTAAAGTGGAAATTGAAGCAATTGCGGTAAAATAATAGACTGATGTTAAAGATGGTTGCAAAACCATCTTTTTTCAAATAAAGGAGGGAATGCTTTGAGTGAGTTAAGTATGTTTGATGTACTCGGACCGAACATGATTGGACCTTCCAGTTCTCATACTGCAGGGGCATGTAGAATCGGAAAAGTTGGAAATAAAATGTCCAAAGGGGATATTTCCTATGTTAAATTCTTTCTCCATGGTTCTTTCAGCCAAACCTATAAAGGCCACGGAACTGATCGAGCTTTAGTGGGAGGAATCTTAGGATTTGACCCCGACGACGAGAGAATCGTAGAATCCTTCAGTATTGCCAAGGACGTAGGCATTAGATTTGAGTTTATCAAAGCGGATTTAGGAGACGTTCATAGTAATACGGTAAAAATTGAAATTGAAAAAAGCAGTGGTGAAACCGTAGAAATTATGGGCTCCTCTATCGGCGGAGGGAATATTATCATTACCAGAATCGATGGTTTGGATTTGGAGTTTACCGGGGAGTACTTTACTCTAGTGGTGCCGCATATTGATCGTCCTGGCATTGTAACGAAGGTGACGGCTGCTTTAGCAAAACATGAGATTAATATTGCTTTCATGAAGGTTTATCGTCATAATCGGGGGAAAGAAGCTTTTATGATTATCGAATCCGATAATGTTGTGAACCAAGCCACTATGGATGAAATAAAAACCATAGATGGAGTAATGAATACGTACAGCATCAATTTAAAATAGAAGAAAGGAGGTAAGATTTTGAATTTTAATAGTGGAAAAGAAATTATTGATTTATGTAAAATTGAGGACAAAAAGATATATGAGTTAATGATTGAACGGGAAATAGAACTTAAAGATACTACCGAAGCAAAAATTCGAGAAGATATGGGAATAAGTTTACAAATTATGAAAAAAGCCATTGAAGATAGTATTACGAAGGATATAAAATCTATCAGCGGTCTTATTGGTGGTGATGCGAAAAAGATTTATCATAGGGAGAGTATTAAAGGTGGATCGATTTGCGGCTCCATAATGAAAAGAGCGATTGCCTACTCCATGGGAGTGCTAGAGGTAAATGCTTCCATGGGTAAGATCGTTGCAGCGCCCACAGCTGGCTCAAGTGGAATTATCCCCGGGACATTAATCGCACTTCAAGAGGAACATGATCTATCGGATACTGATATCATTAATGCACTAATTACTTCTAGTGCAATCGGTTTGATAGTAAGCAAAAATGCAACAGTAGCAGGTGCTGAAGGAGGATGTCAGGCGGAAACCGGAACTGCTGCCGCAATGGCAGCTGGTGCCATAGTGGAAATGATGGGAGGTTCGGTAGAACAATCATTTCATGCAGCCGCCACCAGTCTGAAAAACATACTAGGACTCGTATGTGATCCCATTGCCGGCCTTGTAGAAGCACCGTGCGAGAAGCGGAATGCTATCGGGGCCTCTAATGCTTTAATCTCTGCAGAGATGTCTTTGTGTAGCGTAGAGAGCCTCATTCCCTTTGATGAGGTGGTAGAGGCCATGTATAAAATCGGAAGAGCCCTACCTTTCGAACTCAAAGAAACCGCTTTAGGAGGACTGGCAGACACGGAAACTGGACGACGTATTAAAGAAGAAATTCACGATAATTAAAAAAATCAGCCAGGAGACAATAAATCATCAATATTGTCTCCTTTATTTTTTAACATTGAAATTTTATAACTTAATTCGGCTTAGAAAATTATATTGTAACTTTATTATGGAAAAGGCTTTTCTGTGAGGCCTAAACCATATATAATGATAAATAGATAACAGAAAATACTTGAGGGTATCGTAACCGGACTAATCCTGTTAAAAAGATTAAATATCTTGGAAGGAGTAGGATAATGACTTTTACAAAAGAACAAAAAATGATTGTCATTTTACTGGTACTAACGATCTTAGGAAGCATATCTATTATAAGTTATGTTAAAGACCAAAATCGTCTTAGCTCTCGCTACGTGTTAATCGATGAGACCTCCGATTCATCATTTTATCCCCCGACAATGAACAATACGGAATTCATCGAAGAATCATCGAACTCCGGCATATCTGAGAAAATAGCAATACATATCGAAGGCGCGATCCAAAATCCCGGATTTTACTATCTAGACGAAGATAGTCGTTATGATGATGCAGTAAAAAAAGCTGGCGGTTTACAACAAGGTGCTGATCGTACTAGAATTAATTTAGCGAAAAAGATCTATGACGAAGCCTTTATTTACATCCCCATGGTAGGGGAAGAGTGGGAACCGACGGAAGAAGTAAAGGCAGATAACAATTCCAAGAACCAGGGAAATGATCCTACAACGGTACTTGTAAATATTAATACGGCAAACCAGCAAGAGTTAATGACACTGTCCGGGATCGGAGAGGTATATGCCCAAAGAATTATTGACTATCGAACGGCGAACGGAGCCTTCCAATCCGTAGAAGATATTATGAAGATCTCAGGTATTGGAAATGTTACTTTCGAGAATATCAAAGAACAAATAACAAAGTAATCATAAGAGGTGATAACATGGATAAAAATCAACTGTTAAGAGAAATTCCATCAATCGACCGATTGTTACAACGAAGCGAGACTAAAGTCCTTATTAAAAAAGCTTCGTTCGATCTTGTAACTCATATACTTCGCTCAATAATCGGTGAATACCGCAACCTTGTATTAAAGCAACAAGATCCGGAATTAACTCCTTTAACAGAGGAAAAGGTCATTGGAATGCTGATAAAACAGATCAGTCAATTTATAGAAATGAATTTAAAACAAGTAATTAATGGAACAGGAACCGTACTTCATACTAATTTAGGAAGGGCTTTTTTTTCAGAAGAAATGAAAGAAGATTTCTTTAAAATTCTATCGAACTATTCAAACCTGGAGATGGACCTGACTACCGGCAAAAGAGGTAGCCGCTACAGTCACCTTGTGGAAAAAATCAAATTTTTAACCGGAGCGGAAGACGCATTAGTTGTAAACAATAATGCCGCAGCAGTACTATTGGTTCTCAGTAGCATTGCTAAGGGTAAAGAAGTTATTGTATCCCGGGGAGAATTAGTTGAAATCGGGGGAGCCTTTCGCATTCCCGATGTGATGGAGCAAAGTGGAGCAACTTTAGTAGATGTAGGTACTACAAATAAAACACATTTACGAGACTATGAAGAAAATATTCGAGATGAAACCGGAGCTTTGTTAAAAGTCCATACGAGCAATTATAAAATTGTTGGATTTACAAAAGATGTTTCCTTAGAGGAACTTGTGAATCTAAGTAAAGCAAAGAACCTACCAGTGATTGAAGATCTAGGCAGTGGCGTGCTGATTGATCTCGAAAAATATGGTTTAGCCCATGAACCTACAGTACAGGAAAGTGTTAAATCAGGAGCTGATATTATTACTTTTAGCGGGGACAAACTCCTAGGAGGTCCTCAAGCAGGTATTATTATAGGAAAGAAAAAATGGATTGATAAGATGAAGAATAATCCATTAACGAGAGCTTTTCGCATTGATAAAATGACCGTTTCATCTCTGGAAATGATATTGTCCTATTATTTACAGGAAGACTCGATCATGAGTAAAATTCCTAGTTTGGAAATGTTAACAATAAACTATAAAACTTTGGAAATAAAAGCGAAAAATCTAAAGGATCTAATTGAGAAGAAATGTGGTGATTCAGTAATTATAACTACACAGGAAGACTACTCTAAAGTAGGTGGAGGTTCACTACCCTTAGAAAAGTTAAAAACAGAAATAGTTGTTATTGATTTTCAAAACAAGGCAATCTCTGCTGTGGAAAAACAATTGAGAGAAGCCCGAATTCCGATTATACCAAGAATTCACAAAGACAGCATGATTTTGGACCCTCGAACGATAAAGGAAAGAGATTTTGCTTATATTGCTTCAACATTGAAGGACACTTTAATAGATAAGTAGTCATCGAAGGAGAGGATAGTTTTGGAAAATATCATCATAGGAACGGCAGGCCACATAGATCATGGTAAAACCACCTTAATAAAAGCCTTAACCAATCGGGATACTGATCGCCTGAAAGAAGAGAAAAAAAGAGGAATTTCTATTGAGTTAGGTTTTAGCTATTTTGATTTACCAAATCGAAAGCGAGCGGGAATTATTGATGTTCCCGGTCACGAAAAATTCATCAAACATATGCTTGCCGGTGTTGGAGGAATGGATATCGTCATGTTTGTTGTGGCTGCTGATGAAGGAGTCATGCCTCAGACCGTGGAACATCTTGACATTCTATCACTATTGGATGTGGAAGTAGGGGTTATTGTTATTACAAAGAAGTCCATGGTGGATGATGAATTTTTAGAATTAGTAAAAGATGAGGTTAAAGAGGTTGTAAAGGGTACTTTTTTGGAAAATGCTAAAATTCTTCCCGTGGATTCTATTAGTAAAGAAGGGATCCCGGAGCTGATTGAAGAAATTGATCAATTATCGGAGGAGATTGAAAAAAATAAAGACCAACGGGCTGTGAGACTACCAATCGATAGGGTTTTTTCTATTAAGGGTTTCGGGACTGTAATTACCGGAACACTACTTGAAGGCCATGTTAAAGCGGAAGATATCTTAGAACTTCTTCCTCAACATCAGGAGGTGCGTATTCGTTCAGTACAAACATATGGAGAAGATGCAAAAGAGGCATTTTCAGGTCAACGGGTAGCGTTAAATATTTCAAACGTAAAGAAAGAAGATATTAACAGAGGAAACGTCTTGGTTGAAAAAGGCTCGATGGATACAACCATGATGATCGATGGAAAACTTACCGTGTTGAAAAATTATCAGCGCCTGATTGAAAATCGGACCCGCGTTAAAGTTTATTGCGATTCCAATGAAGTCGTCGGAAGAATCGTACTCTTGGATAAGGAAGAGGCGGAATCGGAAGATCAAGTGTATGTTCAACTACGTCTCGAAGAAAAAATTGCGATCAAGAAAAAAGATAAAATCATTGTAAGGTTGTATTCTCCTATGGAAACTATAGGAGGGTTGCTGGTTATTGATCCCTATCCGGAAAAACATAAACGTTTTGAACAGAATGTGTTGGAAGAACTAAAATTAAAGGAAAGCGGAGATTTTATTTTTGTTCTGGAGAAAATGATTGAAAAACATAGTCCTCAGCTTCCGACTGTCGATTTTTTGACAGTAAAACTATCTGAAGATAAGAAAACAATTCAAAACAATGTCGAAAAACTGAACATTGAAAAGAAAATATTTTCTGTAGGAAAAGAGGGCTATATTCATCGAAGCTTTTATGAGAAACTTAAAATTTATACATTGGATAAACTCAACCAATTCCATAAAGAATACCCCTTGCAACCGGGAATGTTAAAAGAAGAGCTAAAAAGTAAGTTAGAAAAAAACTTTCGTACAAAGGTAACTGATGTGCTCTACAAGCTCTTTGAAAAAGAAGGGCTAATTACTATCAAGGAACAGTATCTTTCATTAAAAGAATTCGAAGTTCTTCTTACAAAAGATCAGGAGAATGTTATGGATTTAATTTTAGACAAGATAAACGAGGATCCTTTTAATCCTCCAAAGAAGAAAGAAATTGAATCGGCAGTTAGCAAAAGCTATGATGAAACTACCGTACAACAAGTTTTTCAACTGCTGATGGCTCGGAAGCTTGTTAATATTCAGGAGGATATCTATATAACTCGTGAAAATTACGAAAAGGCTAAAGCTGTTTTAATCGAATACTTACAAAAAAATGGAGTGGTTTCCATTGCAGAATTTCGCGATATGCTTGGCAGTAACCGCAAGATTGCGGTGTCTCTACTTGAAAAATATGATGTAGAAGGTGTTACTCGTCGTGAGGGAGATCGGCGTGTTATAAATCAGTAGTTGGTTGATAAAACTATTGCTGATATTCGATAATTATGTTATAATTTTCTAGTATGAAAAAAAGAGGGAGTAGATGGGTACTGGTGTGCCCTCTGGTCTTCAAAACCAGTACGAGGGGTTAGTAGCCTCTTGGGTAGGTTCGATTCCTATGTACTCCCGCCAAACTTATATTTCAAGCTATAGATTTCTATAGCTTTTTTTTTATTTATAACTAATTGCCGAAATGGAAGATCATGTTAGATTTTCAGATTAATTTTGACGGGTAGTGAGGCAATGTTATAATATTAGATAAGTAAAAAAAGAAATAGGGGATAACTATGAAAAATATTAAAACAATACTTACAGTGGTTACCGTTTTATTGATCAGTTTGTTTGGAATCTTCTACTTTGCATTTTACAACAGTTTTACTGAGAATACTTTATCATTTATTGAGATTCAATACTTAGGGAATACAATGGATTCTGATCTAGAGCCAAATAATATTCAATCTGAAAAGTATCGGTTATCAGATGAAGAAGAAGCACTTTTTTTTCAAAGTATCGAACTGAAATCAGATAAACTTGTAGATAATGGTAGTTTTGCAGTAATTGATGATGTAAACCAAATTGATCAGAAAACTGTAGTGCCCTTTTCTGTGCGACTAGTCAATAAGTTCAATCAAGAGAAAAAGTATAACGTATATTTGAAAAATAGAAATACAGCATTTATAGAGTATAAGAGTTCTTTCTATGAAATAGAGAATCGTGACTTTTACTATAGCCATCGGGGTTTTGATAGATACTATAAGATAAAGTATTTGCCCAAAATAGAATTAGGTATGGATGTTTTTTTTGACCCACTTCACTCTAAGAGTAATTGGCGTACAAAACGCTATGATGGTAGTTTGGCCCAGAGTAACCGGGAGGAATCTGAAAAAAATTCATCAAGAAAAAATGAAGCTTTTCTAATTCTTGAGGGAGCAGACGATCAACTAAAAGTATTATTTAATGAGGCTCCTGATAAAATCACTTATACAATTGTTGATATCAATACTCAAAAAAAGTTGGAGAAAGGCATCTTTGATGATTTCGAAATTGGATTTTTACCAAGGCCGAAAATAAATGGGGAATACCACTATCAACTGGAGGCCTTTTGGGATGATGGAATCCATATAGAGTCTCTAATGTCTTTTAACGTGGAGGTTACACTTCCAATTACCTTTACCGTTGATCAGACAACTATAGTACAAGATGATTTTATTGAAATTACAGCAAAACGAGCGGCTAGCGCAGAAGATATTTTAACCAAAGGAGATTTCGCGGAGCACATTCAATGGCATAGAGAAGATCAGAAATTAAGGGCGGTTATAGCAACCAACTACCATACAGATCCTGGGACCTATTCATTGGAACTAATAGACTTGAACCATGGCATTTTTCATATCTATGAAATCGAAGTTTTACCTAGGGATTATAAGATTCAGTATCTATCAATAGATCCCTCCATAGAAGAGCGAACAAGAAATGAAGAGGCTTACGAAGAAAGAGATCAGTATTTTACTCCGGTTTTTATATCAAGCAGCGAAGAACAATATTATGAGGGTGAGTTTATTTTACCCACTGAGGGAAGACTTACTACGGAATTTGGTGAACGTAGATATGTTAATGATGAACTGACATCTTATAGACATAATGGCATTGATATTGCAGCTCCCACAGGCACGGAAGTTCTTGCAACAAATTATGGTGAAGTTGTCTTTGAAAGAGAAATGATTTTAATGGGAAATACGATTGTACTAGATCATGGACATGGATTTTTCAGTACGTACTTGCATTTACATGAAATCCATGTTGAGAAAGGCGATTGGGTAGATAAAGGAGACGTTATAGGTACTGTGGGTACAACAGGATTTTCAACAGGTCCCCATTTGCACTTTACGCTTTCCTATTATGATAGGCCCTTAGAACCGGGCTATTTTATTATTGACGCCCCCTATACGAAAGAAGAACACTATCAGATAAGACGTTGAATAATTTTAAATAATAGTAATAAATTGTTATTGATAAACAGAAATGGTATAATTAAAGTACGAAGAATGAAGAGATTTTTAAAAGGGGGTTTTTTATTATGGAATTAACATATTATAAATGTCCGGAATGTGGATTCATGCACCAAGTCCCTGGTTATTGGAGCGGATTCTCCCCTGAGGAACTACTAGAGATGCAACACGTGAATTTGGCAACTCAGGAAATATGTATAGAAAACAAACTAGAACTAGTAGAGGATCATGACATTTTATAAACAAATACTCGTTAATTGCGCCATGAATAAACCTTTGAAATACTCGGAAACTCGGAAATAATAAAAAAACAAAAACCCTGCAAATGATTTTGTGAGGTTTTTGTTTTTTATGTAGCTTGTGTTTAGTAATATTAAAACTGAAACGACCATGATTTAATGCTCTAACTTAAAAAATGCCTCTTCAAGAGCTTCTATAATGCCATGGTAAGTGTCTGTGGCACCAGTAATCACTTCGATTTCCTCTAAAGACTTTCCATCCAGCAGATCTTTTTCTATACTTTTTAGCACTTCATTAAATACCTGAGACGTATCATGAAACTCAATAGCTTTTAATCCTTTTAAGTTATGCTCCTCCATTATGATTTGGATCACGATTTCTCCTTTGTAGCCTTCTCCGGAACCGATAATCATTTCTTCGGAGAGTTCCTGATCATTTCCGAGACCTTGAGTAAAATGGTTGGCGCTTAATATAACTATTGCAAGTATGGTGATTATTACAAATCCCGTTATGATTTCTTTGCGATGATTTTTCCCACTCATCACACCACCCTCCCATAGATAGTATTTTTGATCAACATAAGACTAATGGAATCATTATTATGATACTAATAAAATAACATGATTATGATACTTATAAAATAACATGAAATGGAAAGTATTTCAATATGAAATGAATATTTACAATAATATAATATTGGTAATTTTAAGACTTTTGACGAAGTTAAAATACTTATTTTGATGTTAGTCGGTCTCTTTACTTTATGATATACTATTGATAAGTAATTGAAAGGAGACTTCTATGAAAGACTCTACAAAGAATGTCCATAAAAGAAAAGAAAGTTATATATTGACACTATTAATTATGTCCACAGCATATATAGCAGTAGGTATAAACGTACAGGGTTTTAAGGCTATGCTTCCTTTAGTAAGTGTAGACTTCCAAATTACCGGAACTCAAGCGGGTCTCTATGCTACGGCCTTCTTTTTAAGCGGAACCTTGCTTGCCATAACCAGTGGGAGAGTTGTTGACCGCATAGGACCCAGGAAGTCTTTAATTGGTGCAACGGTAATTATTGCTAGTCTGATGTTTTTACATACCTTGATGCCTGCGTTTACCCTGATTCTTTCATTAGCCTTTTTAACAGGGATCGGTTTTAGTATTATTACTCCAGCAATTAACAAAGGCGTAATAAATCTTGTTCCTCCGAAAAAAAGAGCGGTTTCCATAGGGATTGCCCAAGCAGGTGGTGGCATTGGAGGAATCTTAGGAGCCAGCTTGTTACCCTTTTTAGGAAGTATTCTTGGATGGAGAAGAGCTTTATTGTTTGCAGCACTAGTAGCTTTAGTGATGACCTTGGTTTTAGCAAAGTTCTATCATCCCTCAAAAGACAAAAAAAAAGAAGCCAAAGATAACTCGACGGAGCTTCCCAGTTCGTTCAAAGATGATTTTAAAGAACTAATTGGAAATCCAATATTGATTTTTGTCTGTTTTATGGGTTTGGTTTTCGGATTTACCATGGGCAATATGACCATTCATTACACCTTGTTTCTCACGGGGGATATTGGATTAACCCCAGCCTTTGCAGGTATATCATTAAGTTCTTTTATGTTTGGAGGTATTATTGGACAACCGACTATGGGTTATGTGAATGATCGTTTTTTTAAGAGCAATCGTCGTTTGGGATTGTTTATGTTGGGTATTATTTCAGCGGTTATGTTATTCATTTTAGGGATTATTGTGTTTGGAGGAAACTTAGGGCTGGCTTTGATTTTAGGGATATCCTTTATATTCGGAATATTTGCTCTGGCCATTCCGGGCTTAGTGTTTACAACAATTGGCGATGTTGTCGAGGATCGCCTGATCGGTACGGCTACCGGGATTACATTAGTCTTTATTCGCACTGGAGTGGTTATCGGCCCGCCAATTGTGGGTTTTATAGCTGATATAAGAGGGAATTACCAAGCTAGTTGGCTTCTTCTTGCCTTTGTGATATTGATAGTCTCTATAACATTTTTTATGGGGACAGGAAAGTATAAAAATCAGTTATTTGGAGGTTAAAAACAGATTTCAATACCCTCTTACTTGCTTTTTCTTCGTTCTTTCAGTTCCTTTAATGGATAAGACTCTCCTTCTTCGTGTTCTGCAGTAGGAAGTGAGATATGTTTAGCAACAAGCTTTACTTCTTTATCTTTCTGGTCTTGGTGGAAAACCAAAGTTAGCCGTAAGTGTTTGAAGGAAAAATATTCTCCAAGAATTTTTGTTTCAGTTTTCAGCTCCCCTTGAAAAATTGCAGTAAAATCATTTAATGGGCGAAAAGCTTTTTCAAGAAAAGGATAGCACATTGGATTAGAGGCGTTTTCAATGTCTCTCTTAAAAAGAGCTAAAGCTTGGGATTTTGAGTAAACATGTTCATTCCAGCCGGTACCATAGGCAAAATTTAACTTAACTAAAAAGAATATGGAATGGTTGAATAATTTGCGGTAAAATTATATTATAAATATATCAAATTGAGAAATAGGATGCGAGATAAATTCTTAAGGTAATTGCATAGTCAAAGTTTTATGTATAAAACTTATAGAAAGGATGGGAGTAATGGATTATGAGATTATTGTAAAAGGTGTATTTTTAGAAGAAGTTTCTTTGAAAAAGGATGTTTATGCTTCTAAAAAAGGGGATGTCACTGAGGGAGATACGAAAAAAAAATTAAAGCAGACAATTCGTATCAGCAGTAATATCCTGAGAAATAAAGACAAGTCCTCAGAAATAAAATATATAACCCAAGTTAATTTTATAGTACAGGGACACTTTGAAATCACAGCATTACTAAATTCTTTTATTTATTTTCAAGGATTAGAAGAGCTGGAGCTTTCAGATACTGACCTAAGGGATCAACTGAATTTTCATATCTGGCCTTATGTCACGGAACAAATTCAAAATCTAACAGGAAGAATGAAAAATTATAAAGGGATGGTTGTTCCCCCTTATGAGATTGTTAGAAAGCAAATGCAAACTAATAAAGAATGATGAAAGGATTGCGAATCCTTTTTGAGCAAATCAAATGTCCAAGGCGAAGTTTTCTGTAAAAAAATTTATATCAAATTATCCCCGGACTTTATGCTAGTATAGAGTCCGGGGGGGGGAATTAAAAGAATTTTTCAGGGGGGCGATCATCTTTTTCCTCATGTTTTGCGAATCGCCCAACTTCGATAGGTGTTACATGATAATTAACATCCCAAGGCCATCCTCCAAATTGGGTTTCTTTGTAATCCCGATATGCCTGTTGTATTTCCTCAAAGGTGTTCATTACGAAGGGACCATAGTTTACTACGGGCTCATTAATCGGTTCCCCTTCCAATACCAACAAATAACTTTCTGTATTACCGTTAGTGACGGTGATGGCTTCGTCACCAACCAGTTTCAAACTGCTTTTTACACCCACTTCTTCATTATCAATATATATGCTTTCCCCACGATAAAAATACAAATTCCGATTTAAGGTTGAGGATACCTTCGGGAGGGTAAAACTTGAACCAGGTTCCATTGTCACAGTATAGATCCCTACATGATTTTCTCCATTATTTGCCCAGGAGTCAGGATTTGGTTTTAAACCTTTCGTACCGTTAATACATCCTGAAATAACATTAATAGTTGCCTTTTGATTTTGTTTATTTTCAATAATCACTTTAGGAATCTCCTCATTCCATAACATCTTATAACTCGGTTCTACAAATTTATCTTTTGCCGGAAGGTTCAGCCATACTTGAAACAACTCTAAGGTATTGTTTTGATCCTCGTGAACAAGAGGAAACATTTCCGAGTGCTGCATTCCTTTTCCCGCAGTCATCCACTGTACATCACCGGATCCATACTTCCCTGATTGTCCTGCGGAGTCTGCATGGTCAACAAATCCTTGGAGAACAATGGTTACGGTCTCGAATCCTCGATGAGGATGGGCCGGAAATCCCGGAATTTCTTTTCCGTAGTACATTTTCCAGTCCTTGCTGAAATCAAAATCTTCTCCCAGGTTTCGATCTTTAAGTAGTTCCTTAGGAACACCCATGTTTCCATTGCCCTTAGGATATAAATCTAAATGATGCATTCTAGCTAAATACGGATCTTCAGGGTTTTCACGAAAATTAAATTTCGATACTTTTCTAATTTTACCAGACAAAACAAACCCCCCTTTTCATTTTTAATTGATGATAAAGCACTTCTATTATTTATACCTAGTCGTAAAGTTTTTAAACCAATCCATAAAAATTCTATTGTTTGTTTTTTTATTATTTGGATATATAATAGTTAAAGTGAATCATATAAAATTATACTGTAGGGGGAGTTAAAATGACAAAGGAAATTAATATCACTTATTGTGGTTCCTGAGGCTACCAAGATAAAGCCTCTAGTTTAGAGGCTAAGATCAATAAGGAAATTCATGGAGCCAGCGTGGAACTTATTAAGAGCAGTGGAGGGATATTTACGGTTTCTGTTGATGGTCATGAAGTTTTCAATAACAAAAAGGAAAATGTAAAATTTCCTGTAGAAGAAGTAATACGAAGAATACAATTACATCCAGAAATATAATTGTAAAATTCATATAAAAACTCTGTAGATTTTTTTGCAGAGTTTTTTCTTTTTACATGAATTTTGTTATGGAGTCATAGTATTTTAAGAAAAAAGTTGTAAGTATTTTGATTACATAATAAAATAATAGCATCTATAATCTTTCTTTACATAAGGCTCAGTCTAAATTATAAAGGAGGGTAAGTATGGATCCATTAATTTTGAACAATAGTATCGAAAGAATTAAGCCTTTGATTTCTAAAGAGGAAGCGGAAGTGGTAGATACAAAAGTAAACAATCTTAAGAAAAGTCACGGCTTTGCAGTTTCGGAGTACTGTTTTGATAAATTCATAAAGTCTGAAATGAATTTACAGAGTTCCGGGCTTCGAGGTGTTGGTCGAGTCACCGACCATCCTCCTCGTTTTGGTGGGTATTATCGCAGGAATATCAATTATCTTTACAGGGATGAAATATTCGAATTAGAAAAGCTGTTCAAAGAATTATTATATATTGGGTATTTTACACATGTTTTACTGTACGAAGAAGTTTTAAGGCCTGCAGAACTTGAAGATAAATATAAACTCTATCAAATGTGGATTATGTATATTTTAGGATTCGACAATAACTCCTTTTCCGAGGGAATTGGAAATCTTGGAAAAGCTTCTGGGAAGTCCGTAGATAAGTTAAAAGAAAAATTATATAAATTTGGATTCCCTAAGACGTTACTTGAAGAAGATGTTCTTGATAGAATTCTTCGGTTTTATGGAATCGCCGGTTTTACTCTTAGAAGGAGAGAAATGGGGATTAAACTTTAAAATTATCCTTACTTGACAGATGGGAATGGGTGTTTTATCATTGTATAGATATCATTAAATAAAATGATGGATAGAAGCAAGAAAATAGATTTCAAAGTAATAGAATCCGAGACGGGATTATAAGATTAAGTGAGGAGATAGAACTATGCAAGATTCTATTGAATATAAACTGAAAGCAGAAGGTTACAAGATTACAGCACAGAGCAAAACCATCATTAAAGCCTTTGCAAAGGCTAAAAACCATCTTTTATCTGCAGAAAAGGTCTATGAATGGATTAATGAACATGAAAAAAGCATTGATCTATCAACAATTTATAGAAATATAGAAATCATGATGAATATTGGTGTTTTAAAAAAAATATCCTTGGATAATCACGCAGATCAATATAAACTAAGCGTAACAAATGAACATCATCATCATATTGTTTGTGTTTCCTGCGGTAGAAGTGAAATTTTTAAAGATTGTCCGGTAGCACATATTGAAAAAACGCTAATCAACAAAACCGGTTTTACACCAATAGAGCATAAATTGGAGATTTTAGGATATTGTCAAAGCTGCACACGTAAAAGTAGGGATTAATAGCCCTACTTTGTTTGTTTAGGCAATTTATGGATTAATGTAGAGTTCCATATTTAAATATTGGGATTACACAATAATGAAAGAAGGTAGGAATAAATATGTTTGAATTTATTGATGGAAAAATACACAGTAAAGATCTTGGATTCATCGTACTAGAAGTAAATGGGATAGGATATAAAGTAAACACCACTGAAAACACTATAAATCAAGTGCAGGTGGGAGAGCAAACTACAATTTATACCCATTTGGCTCTTCGAGAAGATGAGATGGTCCTATTTGGTTTTAATACAAAAGAAGAACTAAGGATGTTTCATCAACTACGATCGGTTTCAAAAATCGGGTCCAAAGTTGCCTGTGGGATACTTTCGTATTTCACGCCGAATGAACTCACGAAAAATATTTATGAAGGTTCCATCGGCAATATTTCTAAAGCACCAGGAGTAGGTAAAAAAACCGCTGAACGTATGATTGTAGAGTTGAAAGATAAGCTTTCGGTTATGGATTTTTCCTCAGACCTACCCTTGCCAGCGGATCATAAAGAGGATATTGTTCACCAGGAAACCGTTGATGCATTAATGTCTTTAGGATATACTAAACAAGAAGGTCAAAAGGCGGTGAAGTCTTTAGATGATAAGAATTTATCCCTTGATGAAATGATAAAAGAATCATTAAAACTTCTTATGAAATCGTAAAGGAGTCAATAATATGGAATTTAATAATGATTTGGAATTTGAGTTAGAAGACCGGTTGGTTTCATCCTTAAAAAAAGAAGAAGATCAGGAAATGGATCGAGGACTGAGGCCTAAACTTTTACAAGATTATATAGGACAAACAAAGGTGAAAGAAAAACTGGAGATTTTTTTAAAAGCTTCTCAGCTTCGACAGGAATCTTTGGATCACGTGCTTTTATACGGCCCCCCGGGGTTGGGTAAAACCACTTTGGCCAGTATCATTGCTACAGAAATGTCTGCGAACATCCGAATTACTTCCGGGCCTGCCATAGAACGCCCTGGTGATTTAGCAGCGATCCTTACAAACTTAAAAAATGGAGATGTCCTTTTTATTGATGAGATCCACAGACTGAATCGTGCAGTTGAAGAAATACTGTATCCGGCAATGGAGGATTACGCTATTGATATTATTGTTGGGAAAGGCCCCAGTGCAAGAAGCATTCGATTGGATTTAACGAAGTTCACATTGATTGGAGCCACCACTCGAGCCGGTTTATTAACCTCTCCTCTAAGGGATCGTTTTGGTATCATCAATAAACTTGAGCATTATTCCATGGAAGAGTTAAAGTTAATTGTTCTTCGATCAGCAGGAATTTTAAACATTCCCATCGATGATCAGGGAGCAGAAGAAATTGCACTACGCTCTCGTGGAACGCCTAGAATTGCCAATCGCTTGTTAAAACGAATCCGGGATTATGCGGAGGTAAAGGGAAATGGAGAGATTACCTTAAAAATTGCCTATAAGGCCCTGGAGCTACTGGAAATAGACAAACTTGGACTGGACAAAGTAGATCAGAAAATTATTGAAGTGATTATACAAAATTTTGGAGGGGGCCCTGTCGGAATTGACACCTTAGCCGCTTCCACAGGAGAAGAAAAGAATACTATTGAAGATGTCTATGAACCATTTTTACTACAGAAAGGATTCCTTAGTCGTACGCCAAGGGGAAGGATCGCATCGGTTAAGGCATATGATCACTTTGGTTTCACCAAATGCTAGCGAAGAGAAAATCTAAGATGTTAGACTTTTGAAGAATCGGTAATAAAAAAAAAGAACTATCCAACTAAAATAATAAAAAATAAGAACCGAAGTTACTACGCGTACTACTTACATCGGTATTAATAAAACAGAGGTGAAAGAACAAATATGAAAACAGATGAATTCAACTTTAATCTTCCGGAAGATTTAATTGCTCAGCACCCTATTGAAAAGCGGGACAACTCGAAAATGCTTCTGTTAAATCGCAGCACTGGAGAAATTGATCATAAAAAGTTTTATGAGATCAGCGAAAATTTAGAACCGGGTGATACATTAGTATTAAACGATACAAAGGTGATTCCTGCCCGATTATATGGTAAGAAGAAAGAAACCGGAGGAAAGGTCGAGGTGCTTCTTGTAGTAGAAGAGCAGGACAAGACTTGGTTGGTTATGGCCAGACCTGCTAAAAAATTAAAAATAGGGACAAAAATTATTTTTAAAGAGGGACTCTTAGAAGGACGCGTTATAGAAGAACGGGCGGAAGGACTTCGATTAATTGAGTTTATATATACAGGAGACTTTTACGAAGTATTGGATCAATTAGGGGAAATGCCTTTACCCCCTTACATTGGTGAAACTTTACTAAACCCCGATCGATACCAAACAATTTACTCAAAAAACAGAGGGTCCGTGGCAGCACCAACCGCCGGCCTTCATTTTACTGAAGAGGTTATGCAGGCACTAAAAGATAAAGAAATCAACATTGTATATATAACTCTGCATGTGGGACTTGGAACCTTTAAACCGGTAGAGGCGGAAAACATCCTGGACCATAAAATGCATTCGGAGTTTTATCATATCAGTGCTGAGGTTGCTGATATTATTAATCAAACAAAAATTAATGGAAACCAAGTTATTGCGGTAGGCACAACGAGTTGTAGAACCCTGGAATCCATCGCTGGTGAAGATGGTAAAATGAAAGAGGGAAGTGGCTGGACCGACATATTTATTTATCCCGGCTACCGATTCAAAGGGATCGATGGATTAATTACCAACTTTCATTTACCAAAATCAACTTTGATTATGCTGGTGAGCGCTTTTGCTGGGAGAGAAAATACCATGAATGCTTATAGAGAAGCAATTGAACAGGAATACCGATTTTATAGTTTTGGGGACGCAATGTTTATTAAATAACACTTATTTAGGAGGCCAATATGTTAGTAAAATATGAATTATTGAAGGAATGTAGCGATACCAAAGCGCGTTTAGGTAAGCTTCATACCAATCGAGGGGTAATCAACACTCCAATTTTCATGCCCGTTGGAACCCAGGCTACGGTAAAGACTATGACACCTGAAGAATTAAAAGATCTGAATGCGGAGATTATACTAAGTAACACTTATCATTTATTTTTACGACCGGGCCATGATTTAATTGAAAAGGCCGGTGGTCTTCATAAATTCATGAACTGGGATCGACCGATATTAACCGACAGTGGAGGGTTTCAAGTATTCAGTTTAGGAAAACTACGTAAACTCTCAGAGGAAGGGGCAACCTTTAACTCTCATATTGACGGCAGCAAGCAAGAACTTACACCAGAGAAGGCTATTGAAATCCAAAATGCATTAGATTCGGATATTGCCATGGTTTTAGATGAGTGTCCTCCATACCCGGCTTCAAGAGAATATGTACAGAATTCCCTACAAAGAACAACCCGTTGGGCAAAGCGGTGTATTGAATCCAATAAAAATCCAAATCAGAGCTTATTCGGGATTGTACAAGGGGGAATGTATCAGGACCTAAGAGAAGAAAGTGCAAAGGAACTTTTGGAACTGGACTTTCCCGGTTATGCCATTGGTGGATTAAGTGTTGGTGAGCCTAAGGAATTGATGTATGAAGTCTTGGAATATACCACGCCCTTATTACCGAAAGATAAACCACGGTATTTAATGGGGGTTGGTAGCCCTGATGCTCTGTTTGAAGGAGTGGAAAAAGGTATTGACATGTTTGATTGTGTCCACCCTACAAGAATTGGACGAAATGGTACCGCAATGACGACTTCCGGTACAGTAAATATAAAAAATGCAAAATATAAAGAGGATTTCGAAGCCCTGGATCCTGAATGTAGTTGTTATACTTGCAAAAACTACACAAAGGCCTACTTAAGACATTTATTCAAAGCAAGCGAAATTCTTGGTCTCCGACTAATGACTTATCACAATGTTCATTTTTTAATTGATACTATGAATAATATTCGGAAAGCCTTGGCAGAGGATCGTTTTTTAATGTACAAAAAGGAATTTTTTGAAAAATATGATGGACTCTAGATCGATAGAATCTTTAATGTTTTTCTAAAGACTTTTTTTGTGATATAATTGATAAGAAATTATAAGGAAAGGAGTAAGAAAATGACTTTTATTACAACGCTTGTACGAGGAACCACAACAAAGGATGAAAACATCGCCGGATGTGGAGAATGTCAAACATCTTGCCAATCCGCATGCAAAACTTCATGCACCGTGGGAAATCAGGATTGTGAGAATCCCAATCGGTAAACATCATCATAGTAAACAGCAGTCGATTCTTACTGCTGTTTTTTAATGAGAGAATCAGAAAGAAGGGTGAAATAATGATTTTTCAGTTTGAAAAAGATGGTATACCAGTTGTATTAGACGTGAACAGCGGAGCGGTTCATATAGTAGATAAAATAATTTACGATATTTTAGAGTATTATCCGCAAGGTATGAGAGATGCCAAGGTTCATAAAGATTCAATATTAGAAGCTTTAAAGGAACAGTACCCTATAGAGGATTTAAACGCTGCGCTGGAAGAGTTAGATCAACTGATTGAAGAAGAACAGCTATTTACAAAGGCTGTCAAACGTGGTGGGAATTTTGAACATGTAATTAAGGCTCTGTGTCTTCACATTGCCCACGATTGCAATATTAGATGCAAATACTGTTTTGCTTCCCAAGGGAATTTCAAAGGGGAGAATCTGTTAATGAATTTCGATACCGGAGCAAAAGCTTTGGATTATTTAATAGAGAATAGCGGGAACAGACGGAATTTGGAAGTGGACTTTTTTGGAGGAGAACCCCTATTAAACTTCCAAGTAGTAAAGGATTTAGTGGATTATGGGAAAAACAAAGCTATGGAATGGAATAAAAATATTCGCTTTACCATAACTACTAACGGAACCTTGTTAGATGAGGAAAAGATGGATTATATCAATGAAAATATGGAAAATATAGTACTAAGTATCGATGGAAACAAAGAAACCAATGATCGCATGCGCTATACGGTAAACAATAAAGGGACTTACGACCTTATCCTTCCAAAAATCAAACGGATGGTTGAAAAGCGTGGAAATAAACCTTATTACGTAAGAGGTACCTTTACGAATTTTAATAAAGATTTTGCCAAGGATGTAATTCATCTTGCGGAACAGGGTTTTAGCAATATTTCGGTGGAACCTGTGGTAGCACCAAAGGACGAAGATTACGCATTAGGTGTTGAAGATTTAGCAGAAATCAACGAACAGTACGATATTCTGGAAAAAGAGTATTTTAAGAAAATAGGTACAAAAGAAGAATTTGAGTTCTTTCATTTTAAAATGAATCTGAAAAAAAATCCTTGCCAGGAGAAACGAGCGTTAGGCTGTGGTGCCGGAGTAGAATACGTTTCTATAACACCGGAGGGGGAAATTTATCCATGTCATCAATTTGCCGGAAATCAGGATTTTAAGATGGGGAGTATCTGGGATAAACAAAATCTGGATTCAGAAATTAGGAACAATTTTAGAAATGCCAGTGTAGAGAATAAAAAGGAATGCAGGAACTGCTGGGCCAAATATTACTGCAGTGGCGGCTGCCATGCTAATGCTTATCATGAAAACGGTAGTTTATTAGAACCTTATGACTTAGGCTGTGAAATGGAAAAGAAACGCATTCAAAGCTCAATTATTATAGAAGCTAAAAAAAAATTGGAGAGTGATTAATCATGATTATAAAACATCTTAATGAAGTGCCAAATATTCATGATGATGCATATGTTGCTCCGAACGCAACCATTATCGGGAAAGTAACGATAAAAGAGAAGGCAAGTATCTGGTATAATGTGGTGCTTCGTGGAGATTATAACAGGATTGAAATCGGAAGATATACAAACATTCAAGATAACAGTATACTGCATATCAGTCATTTGTATCCGACAATTCTAGGGGATTACATTACTGTAGGACATAATGCTATCGTCCATGCTTGTACCGTTGGTGACAATTGTTTAATTGGTATGGGATCTATTATTCTTGATGGAGCAAAAATAGGAGACAATACGATTATCGGTGCCGGTGCTATGGTAACCTCGGGGAAGGAAATCCCTTCAGGGGTATTAGTTCTGGGATCTCCCGGTAAGGTAGTTCGTAAGTTAAGTGATGAAGAAATTGAAGGGATTAAAGATTCTGCTTTGAAGTATGCCGAATACGGGCTGGAACATAAAGGAAATAAGGAGGTCCATCGATGAATAAAAAAAGTTTAGTAGCCTTCATTTTTATCATTTTACTAGTAGTTACAACAGCTTTTACAGCTTTTTTTGGTATTAACCTAGCTGGAGTTAACATTGTTCCGTTAACAGAATCTATAAATCAAGGACTTGATTTACAGGGGGGGGTATACCTTGTTTATGAAGCGGATACAGATTCTACTGGAGCACAATTGGACAGGGAAATGGAACAGGTTATAGAAATCTTTCGTTTAAGGGTAGACAGCATGGGGCTTACGGAGCCGGTTATTGTTCGAGAAGGAGATGATCGGGTTCGGGTTGAACTTCCTGGGGTTGAAGAAGCAGAAGAAGCTATAGCAATGATTGGGACCACTGCTCGGCTGGAATTTGTGGATCCCGATGGGAATGTGGTGATTTCAGGAAATGATGTAAATGATGCTCGAGTCATGGTGGATGGGAACCGCCCTTATGTAAGCTTAGAGCTAGATTCCGGTGCCAGAGAGGCCTTTGCCGAAGCTACGGGACGATTAGCTCAATTGCCACAGTTTCCTGAGGAAGACCGGATCATAGAAATCATTCTTGATGGAGAAGTCATCTCCGCACCGACTGTAGAGGATCGAATAGGTGACGGAAGACCTACAATTTCCGGTAATTTTACCATAGAGTCAGCCTCAGAGCTTGCAGCTCTTATTCGAGCAGGAGCCCTTCCGGTGGAACTTGAAGAAATACGAACATCAACAATTACCGCAACCTTAGGCGAGTATGCGTTGGAAAGAAGTGTACAAGCGGCAATTATAGGAATTTCTTTATTAATGCTTTTTATGTTGTTTATTTATAGAATTCCAGGTTTGGTTGCGGATATTGCACTAACCATCTATATTTTGCTAGTATTCGGGGTTATCGTTTTACTGAATGCTACAGTAACCCTACCGGGGATAGCTGCGTTAATACTATCTATAGGTATGGCCGTGGATGCAAATGTAATCATTTTTGAACGGATAAAAGAGGACATTGGTACCGGAAAGACTGTTCGGGTAGCTATTGAGTCAGGCTTTAAACGTGCTTTTAAGACTATACTGGATGCGAATGTAACCACGTTAATTGCTGGTGTAGTGCTTTATCAATTCGGTACTGGCCCGATACGAGGTTTTGCGATACTTCTAATTATTGGAATACTTTGTAGCATGTTTACGGCGATTATTATTACCCGATTATTACTTCGACTGGTCGTTAAAATTAATACTCGAAAAAGCAAAACTCTATTCGGGTTAAAGTAAGGAGGCTAATTATGAAAATTGTTGAGAACAAAAAATACTTTTTTATTATTTCTGCCTTGATTATTTTAACCGGTGGGATTTTTACCTTAATACAGGGGGTGGAATTGGGTATTGATTTTACCGGAGGTACAGAAATAGAAATTGATATGGAACAATACATTGAAGCATCGGAAATTCGTGAGGTTCTGGATGATTACGACCCTGCAGCAAGCATCAATCATATTGGAGGAGATCAGAATAATATCGTGATTAGAACTTCGGAGGATCTTAGTAGTGAACAGCGACGAGAATTGTTTAACGACTTACAAGCAGAGTATAATCTTTCTTCGGATCAACCACTTAGAGTCGATCAATTCGGACCTTCCATCGGTCAAGAAATTCAGCAAAGAGCCCTGCTTTCAATTCTGATTTCTGCCATTGGAATGCTCATTTACATTACCTTTCGTTTTGAGCTATCCTATGGAATTGCTTCATTAACCGCGTTATTACATGATATTTTAATTGTTTTATCCGTTTATGCGATTTTAAATATTCCTATTAACAACCCTTTTATTGCAGCAGTATTGACAATCCTCGGTTATTCTATTAATGATAGTATTGTGGTATTTGATCGTGTGCGGGAAAACATTCCTTTTTTAAAGAAGAATAATTACGTTGAACTTGGAAATAAAAGTATATCACAAACTCTTAAACGATCGATTATCACTTCGATTACGACATTAATGACCATTGTTGCTTTGTATATTTTAGGTGTTGAGCAGATTCGAACCTTTGCTCTACCCTTAATTGCCGGTATTATCAGCGGTACGTATTCATCGATTTTCATTGCTACTCCAGTTTGGGTAATGATTAAAGAAAAGCAGGTGGCTAAAAAATCCTATCAAGGGGCGAAATCCTCTTAAGGGTTGAATTTTAAAGTTAAGCTTAGATATATAAGGGTAATAATACATAATAAGTATTATTCCCTTTTTTTTCTTAGTTAGAGAAAACTATAATAACTGGGGTGGTATATTTGATCATTAATCGAAAGTATGGAACTCTTCGGCGATACAAAAAAATCGGCGAAGTATTGGTTAAATATGGATTCACATTTTTAGCCGATAGCATGCGAAAGAAGGGTTATATTCCTAAAAGAGTTTTAAAAGTACGGAAAAATCCTTCATATGATAACTGGGGAGTTAGAATTCGAAAGGCTTGTGAAGAATTAGGACCGACCTTTGTTAAGCTCGGACAAATTATGGGGACACGTCGGGATATATTGTCAGCGGAAATTATTGAAGAACTGGAAAAACTCCAGGATCAAGTTGAAGAATTTTCCTTTGATGAAGCTAGGGAAGTGTTTGAGCGCAACTCTAAGCAATCTATTGAAGGCACATTTCATTCTTTCAACGAAAAACCCATTGCTTCGGGATCTATTGGTCAAGTATATGAAGCTGTATTAACCTCAGGAGAAGAAGTGGTTGTGAAAATTCAACGACCGAAAATCGAAAGCCTAATTAAAGATGATTTAGAAATACTAAACACTCTGGCAAAAATTACCGACGAACATTTCTATAAAAATAAAGCCTACAGCTTTCAAGATATCGTAGAAGAGTTTCGTTTTCGCATTCAACGGGAACTGGATTATACCCTGGAAGGGAAAAACGCGGAACGTTTTGGTAATAATTTTGAACAGAATAATGAATTATATATTCCGAAAATTTATTGGGAACTAAGTAATAAAAGAGTACTAACGATGGAAAAAATCAAAGGACACAAACTTATACATAAAGTAACTTTGGAAAATCCCAAGCTGGATCATCACCAATTAGCCTTAGATAACACAAATCTTTTCTTGGAACAGGTTTTTATTTACGGTCTATTTCATGGTGACCCACATCCCGGAAATATTTTCATCACTCCCGAAGGAAAGATTGCTTATATTGATTTTGGGGTGGTTGGATTTTTAGATAAGGATAGTATTAACTTTATTACCAATTTATTTATCGCCGTTGGAAAAAAAGATGTAGATCGAATTTTCAACATTATTCGAGAAATTGACGCCATCAGTTACGAAACCAATACTCGACGATTGAAAGAGGATATTTCTTTTTTTATTACTGAGTATTATGACAAGCCACTGAAGGAGCTAAAGTTGGGAACTGCGTTACGACAATTTATGGATATTGCTTATAACAATGGTGTGAAATTTCCAAGTCAATATATTTTATTACTGAAGGCCTTAATTTCTTTAGAATCCACAGTAAATCAACTATCACCGAGGTTTAGCATTGCGATGGTAATTAAGGATTTTATGAAAGAGATTTATAAGCGAAAGTATCATCCTGAAAATCTCACAAAGGAATATCTTAGTTACTCACAGGATGTACTTTTCAGTCTTAAATATATGCCAAGACAGGTAAAAAGCATTCTGCAAAAAATGGAGGACGAAAAATTCACGGTTCATGTGCGCGACGAAGAATCTAAGGAGATCTCAAGAGAAATACTAAAACAAACGAAAAAAACGGGAAACAGTATTATAGTCGCATCCCTAATAATCGCTGCAACAATGATCTTAATCGCGGACTATGGTAGAACCCTGTTTTCTGTTCCACTTCTGAGCTGGTTAGGGTTCCTATTAATTGGTTTATATGTCTTTAAACAAATTTTCATGAATGACTAGCTAGATGTTGATAAAAACTAGTAGAGAAGATATAATGGTACTATTCTATTATAAATGAAATTCATTTAAAGGAGCGATTATGTTGGATATTAAAAGTAAAATACGCGAGATTCAAGACTTTCCAAAAGAAGGAATTAATTTTAAAGATATTACTACGTTGCTAAAGGATAAAGATGCATTTAAATATGTTGTGGATGAAATGGCAAAGCAATTAGAGGATTTAGACATTGATATTATTGTCGGACCGGAAGCAAGAGGTTTTATTATGGGTACTCCTATTGCTTATAAAATCGGAGCAGGATTTGTCCCGGTTCGTAAACCCAATAAATTACCGGCTGAAACCTTATCTTATGAATATGACCTGGAGTATGGGACTGATATTATTGAAATACATAAAGACGCTATTGAAAAAGGTCAGCGGGTTGCGATCGTAGACGATTTACTAGCCACAGGGGGGACGGTTCTTGCTACTACAAAACTGATCGAAGAACTCGGTGGAGAAGTAGTATCAATTAATTTTTTAATGATCCTTTCTTTCTTGGAAGGGAAAGAAATCCTGAAGAGCTATAAAGTTGAAAGCTTAGTTGAGTATTAGTGACCAATAGGAAATGAATTTTGCTACTTAAAGGGTGATTATAATGTTAGAAAATCTTATCTCGATAATTGAAGAATCCAACCCTCAATGTGATGTGGAACTAATCATTGAGGCTTATAATTTTGCAGAAAGTGCTCATGAGGGACAATATCGAAAATCCGGAGAGAAATACTTTATTCATCCCGTAGAAGTGGCAAAAATTTTGATTGAACTAAAGATGGACAGCAGCACTATTGCCGCAGGACTTTTACATGATGTTATTGAAGATACGGACTATACTTATGAATATATCAGCGGAAAGTTTGGCGAAGAAGTTGCAATGCTCGTGGAAGGGGTTACAAAATTAACCCGTTTTTCTTTTAATTCCCGTGAAGAGCGCCAAGCGGAAAATCTTCGAAAAATGTTTATAGCCATGGCAAAGGATATTCGGGTTATTTTAATCAAGTTGGCGGATAGACTCCATAATATGAGAACTTTGAAATACCAAAGTGAAAATAAAAAGACGGAAAAAGCCATTGAAACCTTAGAAATATATGCTCCCATTGCCCATCGGTTAGGGATCTCCAGAATCAAATGGGAACTAGAGGATATTTGCCTTCGCTACATTGATGAGAAAGGTTATTATGATTTAGTCGAAAAGGTCTCGATTAAGCGAAAGGATCGGGAAGTTTTAATCAATAATGTTATTAAAAGTATTGACGAAAAATTAGAGGACTTTGATATCAACAGTGAGATCAGCGGCCGTCCAAAGCACTTTTATAGTATTTATAAAAAAATGATGAATCAGAATAAAAGTTTTGAAGAAATTTTTGATTTCCTTGCTGTACGGGTAATCGTCGATAATGTTAAGGATTGTTATGGGGTTCTTGGAGTAATTCATACAATGTGGAAGCCGATTCCCGGTAGGTTTAAGGATTATATTGCCATGCCTAAACCAAATATGTATCAGTCTCTTCATACTACGGTGATATGTGACACTGGTGAGCCTTTGGAAATACAGATTCGAACATGGGATATGCACAGGATTGCAGAATACGGTATTGCAGCTCACTGGAAGTATAAGGAATCAAAAGAAACAAGCGAAGATATTGAAAATAAGCTTACCTGGCTTGGGCAAATGTTGGAATGGGAAAAAGAAACAAAAGATCCTCAAGAATTTATGGAAGCCCTTAAAGTAGATTTGTTTACCAATGAGGTATATACTTTTACTCCGAAGGGAAGAGTAATAAATTTACCCATAGGATCTACACCCATTGATTTTGCTTATAAGAT
>PWEO01000171.1 GCA_003553525.1 Clostridiaceae bacterium | reverse complement strand
TTTATGCCCGATGCGGGAGCCATGGCGGCGATGATTGAAGCCGCTACGGGAAAAACCCCGAAGGTAATGGGTAAGCCCAACAAACAGGTGGTGGAAAGCATCGCACTGAAATACGGACTGGATAAGGGTGATATGGCCATGGTGGGCGACCGCTTGTATACCGATGTTCAAACGGGTAACAACGCAGGGATTGCCTCGGTAATTGTTTTCTCGGGAGAAACGAAAAAAGAAGACTATGAACAAAGCTCCATTCGGGCAACCTTCGCCTATCCTTCCGTAAAAGAGATGATTGACGAGATTTAAATCTCCCGGCCCGCCACTTGTTTTTTCGGACAAAAGGGCTATAATAGAAATAATCGGTTCTTTACATTTACATCTATGGAAGGATGAAAAATGGGGGAATCAAAAGTCGTGAAGGGATGATTTAATGAAGGAGAACATCTTCAATCACATCGAAAGCAACCCGGTGATCGCCGCGGTGCAAAACATCGAGGATGTGGACACCGCCGTAGGCTCGGAGGTGGGCATGATTATCTTAATGTGTGCCAACATCATGAACGCCGGGGAAATGGTGGAAAAAATCCGAAATTCCGGGAAACTGGTTATCATACATATGGATTTTCTGGAGGGAATCGGCAGGGACCAGAAAGCGGTGGAATACGTAGCTACTGTGCTTCGCCCCGACGGGATCATCAGTACCCGAAACAGCCACATCAAACACGCCAAGCAGTGCGGGATCTTTGCGGTTCAGCGTTTTTTTCTGATCGATAACAAATCCTATGAAACGGCCCTTGCCAGTGTAAAGGCAAATAAACCGGATATGATTGAAATTATGCCCGGAGTGATGCCCACGGTCATCAAGCGGATCACGAAGGATCTGTCCATTCCGGTAATTGCCGGAGGTCTGATCAGTACCAAGCAGGACATCATGGAGGCTCTGGAAGCCGGTGCCATTGCCGCATCCACAGGAAAAAAATATCTCTGGGAGCTGTAATGGAAGTTATAAACCGCAGAAGCGGGGTATATATAACGTAAGAACATTAATTTCGAAGAATCGATCCCAAAAGGGACCCCTTGGACGGGGAAGAACCGGGATCATCTAAAAATAAATATAGCAGGCGAGAATTGGAGAGCCGTGTACAAAATCTATGCAAAACATAGGTTTTTGTTGCATGGTTTTTTTAATGGAGAAAATGCCGGGGATGTTACCGGTATCTCATAAATTATCGAAGGACGTAATCTGAATTATCAAAATAACATGGAATTCAAGGAGGAATTAAAATGTACGATATAACCGTAATCGGAGCCGGAATCACCGGAACCTTTATTGCAAGGGAGCTTTCAAAATATGATCTCAGTATTTTACTGCTGGATAAGGAAAACGACGTATCTAACGGAACCACCAAGGCCAACAGTGCCATTGTCCATGCGGGCTATGATGCCGTGGAAGGAACCTTGAAGGCGAAGTTCAACGTACGGGGAAATGATATGTTTGATCAAATATGCAGGGACCTGGATGTGCCTTTTAAACGGATCGGCTCTTTGGTTACCGCCTTTAACGATGAGGAAATGGAAACCATTCGGGGGCTGTATCAACGGGGACTGAACAACGGGGTGCCCGATATGAGGATTTTAGAAAAAGAGGAAGTCCTGGAAATGGAAGCAAACTTAAAAGAAAGTATTCAAGGGGCGCTTTATGCAAAAACCGGAGGGATTGTCGGTCCCTGGGAGCTGGCTATCGCCCTTGCGGAAAACGCTGTGGAAAACGGTGTAAAACTGGAACTGAACAGTGCTGTTACCGCCATTGAAAAAGGAGCGGTAGGCTACGAAGTAACCGCAGGAAATCAAATCTATCAAACGAAATTAGTGATCAACTGCGCCGGGGTCTATGGGGATAGGATCGACCAAATGGTCAATGAAAAGTCCTTTGAAATCATGCCTAACCGGGGAGAATACAATCTCTTTGATAAATCCGTGGGAGATATGGTAAACACGGTGGTATTCGGCTGTCCATCCTCTGCAGGGAAGGGTACGGTGATTCTGCCGACGGTGCACGGAAACTTGCTACTGGGGCCTTCTGCGGATCCCATAGATAATAGAGAAGACACCCGCACCACCTTTGCAGGATTAACCTCGATTAACGACCATGCCAAGAATACCCTGAGAGAAATCGGATTTCACAACGTGATCACTTCCTTTAGCGGGATTCGGGCGAAGGTGGCAACCCAGGATTTTATTATTGAAAAGCCGAAGGGAAAAGAGGATTTTATCAATGTGGCGGGAATCGACTCTCCGGGACTTACGGCGGCACCGGCCATTGCGGAGTATGTGGTGGAAATGGTGAAGGAATCCGGCGACGCTCTAGGGCTCACATTCAACGAAAAAGAGGATTTTAATCCTAAGCGCACTCCCTCCATCCACTTCATGGAACTCAGTCCCAAAGAGCAAAAGCAATTGATTGAAAAAGATCCAAGCTTCGGACGGATTATTTGCCGATGCGAATACATCACCGAAGGGGAAATTGTGGACGTGATCAAAAGGAAAGCGGGAGCTACCACCTTAGACGGCGTAAAGCGACGGGCACGACCGGGCTCGGGACGTTGTCAGGGAGGCTTTTGCGCCCCCAGAGTCATGGAGATTTTAGCAAGAGAGCTGGATGTGGATATGAAGGACGTTTTAAAGGACGGGAAGGGTTCCTATATCCTTACGGAGCAAACAAAGTAATGCTGCAAAAAAGATAAAACAGATAGTACAGAAGTTAAATCGATAAAACATAAAAAAGCATAGCGGAAACAAAGGAGGAATGACAGTGTTGAAATATGAGATTGTGGTCATCGGCGGGGGCCCGGCAGGGCTTGCGGCGGCCATTGAAGCGAAAAAGAGCGGAGCGAAGGAGATCCTGGTGTTAGAGCGGGATATGGAACTGGGAGGAATTTTGCAGCAGTGTATCCATAACGGTTTCGGCCTCCATGTATTTAAAGAGGAGCTGACCGGGCCGGAATATGCGGAGCGATTTATCCGGGAACTGAAGGATATGGGCATTGAATATAAGTTGGATACCATGGTTCTGGAGGTATCGGATAAAAAACAAATTACGGCCATGAACCGGGACGAGGGGATTTTAAACATTCAGGCCAAGGCGGTAGTACTTGCCATGGGATGCCGGGAGCGAACAAGAGGCGCCATTCGAATTCCCGGAACCAGACCTGCAGGGGTGATGACGGCGGGGACGGCCCAGCGATTTGTGAATATGGAAGGCTATATGACGGGAAAGCGGGTAGTGATTCTCGGATCCGGAGATATCGGTCTGATTATGGCAAGACGACTGACCTTAGAAGGTGCCGAGGTCCTGGGAGTTGCGGAACTGATGCCCTTTTCCGGCGGGCTGAACCGAAACATCGTACAGTGCTTGGAGGACTTTGATATTCCTCTGTATCTGCAGCATACGGTGGTGGACGTCGAAGGGAAGGACCGGGTAGAGGCGGTAACCATCGCAAAGGTCGATGAGCGATACAAGCC
>PWEO01000144.1 GCA_003553525.1 Clostridiaceae bacterium | reverse complement strand
CTATAGGGATTAAAATCGATACTTAAGTTTACCTCATCGGGAACAAATTGTTTTCTTTTATTAATACAAACATATTTGAGAACTTTTTTCAATAGCTGTTTGTCAATATTAATGTTTTTCAATAAAATTCTGTACCGATAGTTTTTATTAATCTTTGTAATTACCGAAGGGTTCGGCCCTAAAATACACTCTTCCAAACAATCACTATGACCTTCATTCTTCAGAATATATCGAATGCCCTTGGAAACTTTCATCGCGGTGTTATAGACCTTATCTTCATCCTCACCCATAAGGTTTACTAAATAAAGAGCATTAAAGGGCGGATATTCAAAAGCTTCCCGAAGGCCGATTTCTCTTTTGTAAAAGCCTACATAATCCTGCTTTATGGCTTCTTCAATACTATAATGTTCCGGTTTATAGGTTTGGAGTACAACGGAACCTAAGTCCTCTCCCCTTCCCGCACGTCCCGCCACTTGGGTCAGCAGCTGAAAGGTCCGCTCCGACGCCCGAAAGTCGGGAAGATTTAAAATGGAGTCCGCGGCAATAATTCCCACCAGGGTAACTCCGGGGAAATCCAGACCCTTGGAAATCATCTGGGTTCCGATCAGGATATCCGCCTCACGATTCTTAAAAGCATTTAATACCTTTTCATGGGCACCTTTTTCCGTGGTGGTATCCACATCCATTCGAAGAATTCGAGCATGGGGAAAAAGGTTTTCAATATTTTTTTCCAGTTTCTGAGTGCCGTACCCGAAATGTTTAATGGTTGTGCTGCCGCAGTCCGGACATTCCGTAATAGGCTTTTTCTTCTTGCCGCAGTAATGACAGACCAGTTCATCGGAGGGGAGATGATAGGTCATGGTAATATCGCAGTCTTGGCATTTTTCCACGTATCCGCATTTCTTACAGGAAAGAAAGGTTGAAAAACCTCGACGGTTTAAAAAAAGTATGGTCTGTCCCCGGTTTTTCAAATTCTCTTCGATTTGATTCTTTAAACTTCCCGAGATCATGCTTAAATTTCCTACATCCAGTTCCTCCCGCATATCCACCATTTCCACTTGGGGGAGCTGATGCTTCGTTACCCGCCGATCCAAGGAAATCAACTCGTATATTCCCTGTTCTCCCCGGTAATAACTCTCCACGGAAGGGGTGGCAGAGCCCAATATTACCTGGGCTCCTTCTTTTTCACTGCGATAACGGGCTATTTCTATGGCATGGTATTTCGGATTTTGCTCGGATTTATAGGTGTATTCATGTTCCTCATCCACCACAATCATTCCCAGGTTTTCAAGCTTGGCAAAAATTGCGGAACGGGCACCGATTACGATTTTTGCTTTCCCCTGTTGAATTTTTTCCCACTCACGGTAGCGTTCCTTCAAGGTCAGGGAGCTATGAATAAGGGCGATGGCTTCCCCGAACCTTGCGGTAAAGCGTTCCATGGTTTGAGGGGTGAGAGAAATTTCCGGCACCAGAACAATGGCGGTTTTCCCCATTTCCAAGGCTTCTTCAATAAGTCCCAGGTAAATTTCCGTCTTTCCGCTTCCCGTAACTCCATGAAGCAGGAAAGTCTTTCCCTTTACTCCATTTTGCTGGGTTTGCTGAAAACGCTCTTTCATGGTTTCCAAGGCCTTCTTTTGTTCCTTTGTTAAAGGCACCCTGGGAGGATTGGACGGGGCTTTCATACTTAAGAGCTTTGAAGCCTTTTCTTTTTCGATGACCTCAAGAATCCCTTTCTTTTCCAGAGCGTTAACTGCATTTTTATATAGGCTTTTAATGCCCGGCAGGGATTTTAGTAATAGTTCATCTTCCTCTACTAAATACTGTAGAATTTCTCTTTGCCGTTTGGCATTGTTTGGAGTTTTCTCCAGTTGGCTTTCCAATTCCTCCGAGGAGATTTTTCTTCTTAAATAAACATCCTTTTTCTCCTTGATGTTTCCATAGGCTTTCGGAGGAGCCACTGCTGAAATTGCTTCCATATAGGTACATAAATAGGTTTTTTTCATCCAAAGAATCATGTCGATTTGCAGCTCAGACAAGGGTGGTACGTTTTGTACCACCCCTTGAAGATTTTTTATGGTATACCGGGGCTTTTCAATATCCTTGATTCCAAGGACGTACCCCTCCATTTTCTTATGTCCCTTCCCGAAGGTCAACTGCACTCGGCTTCCGACTTTCACTGCTTCGGTTAACTCCCCGGGGATTTTATAGTCGAAGGGTCGGTCGGTGTGATGAGAATTTTGATCGATTATGACCTTGGCAACTTCCATAAAACCCCTCCTTTTGCAATCATTTTAACAGCAATACCTTATCCAGTATTTCATGGGCGATGGCAGACTTTTCCACTTTTTCAGTTTTACTGTGATCTCCGTTTTTATCAATAAAATGGACAATGTTGGTATTATGGGCAAAACCTGCCCCTTCCTCCGTTACATCATTGGCCACAATAAAGTCCAGGTTTTTCTTTTGGATTTTTTCCTGTCCGTGTTCCACAATATTTTCCGTCTCTGCGGCAAAGCCCACATGAATGTTCCCGGGCTTTTTCATTTTTCCCAGTTCCAGAAGGATATCCGGGTTTCGAACCAGGGTCAGTTGCATTTCCTCTTCCTGAGACTCTTTTTTAACTTTCTGAGCCTCTCGGATTTTCGGTCGGTAATCCGATACCGCAGCGGATTTTATTAATATATCACACTGGGGATAGGCTTTTTTAACGGCTTCAAACATTTCCTCGGCAGTTTCAACCAAAACCAGGTCCACCCCTTCCGGCGCCCTTAAACTCGTCGGTCCGGAAATCAGTGTTACCCTTCCACCACGTTTTACAATGGCTTTTGCAATCTCATAACCCATTTTTCCCGTGGAGTGATTGCTTAAAAAACGAACGGGATCAATGATCTCCCGGGTGGGTCCGGCGGTTACGAGAAACTTCAGTCCTTCTAAATCTTTTTTCTCGGTTTTCAGTTCTTTTTGATAGATCTTTTGTAATTCTTCAAGAATTATCGTTACATCCTGAAGCTTCCCCTGTCCTTCATCTCCACAGGCGAGCATTCCGCCCTTTGGAGGGATAATATGATATCCCCGGGCAATGAGGGTTTCCATATTTTTTTGCACCACGGGATTTTCATACATCTTTGTATTCATGGCGGGGGCAAACACTACGGGTTTATTTGAGGCCATAATCGTGGTGGTGAGCATATCATCGGCAATCCCGTTTGCTACTTTACCCATAATATTCGCCGTTGCGGGAGCAATTAGTAGAATATCCGATTTTTGAGCTAAGGAAATGTGTTCCATATCCCAGTACTTCGGGCTTTCAAACATATTCAAAATAGCGGGATTTCCCGTTAAAGACTGAAAGGTATAGGGGGTAATGAATTCCGCAGCGGATTTCGTCATAATCACGTCAATATTCGCTCCGATTTTTTTCAGACCGCTGATAATCTCGCAGGCTTTGTAGGCTGCAATTCCTCCCGTTACTCCAAGTACTACATTTTTTCCTCGTAACATTCAATCACCTACTCTTCTTCAATGGTTGTATAGAGTACTTTGCCTTCATAGATTTCCTGGGTGGCAATGGACACCGCTTTATTAGAATTCGGCATATCTACCAAGGGGATGGCCCCTAGATTAATTTCTCTTGCTCTTTTTGCCGCAAGCACCACTAAGGTATACTTACTTCCTACAATTTCTACTAAATCATTCACTGATGGGTTTAACATGGACAACACTCCTCTAGATATATTTTTTAATCAACTCTTGATAATTTCTTTCGGTTTTTAATTTCTCCGCTAATAATATGCTTTGTATGTCACCGGTGGCACGGTCCACATCATCATTGATTACGCCATAATTGTATTCGTGAATCTTTTGAATCTCTTCCTTTGCGGAATTCAGACGTTTTTCCATGTCCATCTCACTTTCCGTTCCTCTGCCTACAATTCGACTTTTTAAATCTTCGATTTTCGGAGGCAGAATAAAGATGAATACCCCTTCGGGAAATTTCTCCTTTACCTTCAAAGCTCCCTCGGTATCGATTTCCAAAAGTACGTCTTTCCCTTGTTGGAGTTGCTGCATTACGTTTTCTTTCGGGGTTCCATAAAAATTATCATAGACCTTGGCGTACTCTAAAAACTGGTCATCCTCCAAGCGTTCTTTAAACTCCTCCATGGTAAGAAAATAGTAGTTTTCACCGTCTATTTCTCCTATCCGGGGAGATCTTGTGGTGGCAGAAACCGACACGTGAATGCTCGGATCTTTTTTAAGTAAGGCTTTGCAAATCGTCCCTTTTCCTGCTCCCGAAGGGCCGGATATCACAATTAACAGTCCGCTGTTTTCCATATCATCCCTCTTTCTGATTCATTCTGCATGCATTTATTTTGATCTGCTTTTTTGATATTATAGGATAATTCCTAATCATCTTCCTCTTCCAAATCAATCTCTACTGCGGCTTCCATCTCTTCCTTTTCCCGATTCTCCAGTCGCTGGGCCACGGTTTCCGGTTGGACTGCTGATAGGATAACGTGTTCGCTGTCCGTAACAATGACCGCACGGGTCCGCCTCCCGTAGGTGGCGTCCACCAGCATACTTCTTTCTCTTGCCTCCTGAATCATTCTTTTAATCGGTGCCGACTCAGGGCTGACAATTGCCACTATTCTATTGACCGCCACAATATTTCCGAATCCGATATTAATTAATCCGCCGCTCATATTTCCCCTCCTATTTCATTCAACTCATAAGGATTACTATAACTATGGATATTAAGTTCGTTATCCCATAGACTATTCGATATTTTGTACCTGCTCCCGCATTTTTTCCAAGGCGCTTTTGACCAGTACCACTTCATTGGAAATTTCAATGCTGTGGGATTTTGATGCGATGGTATTGATCTCCCGGTTCATTTCCTGAATGATAAAATCCAGTTTTCTTCCCATGGGTTCCTGGAGACCCAAAGCTTTTTTAAATTGTTCTCCATGACTTTTCAGCCTTACGATTTCTTCATTAATATTGCTTTTATCCGCAAAAAACACCACTTCTGTTTTAATCCGTTCTTCATCAACATCCAGCTGATTTTGAATAAGTTCTCCGATCCGTTCCATTAACTTCTCCCGATAATGTTCTACCTGGGTAGGGGCAAGGTTTTCGATGATTTCCAAGGATCCCTCGATCTCCTTTAACTGGTCGATTAAATCAGTTTCTGTCTTCGCCCCTTCATTTTTCCGCATGGAGGACAGCTGACTCAAGGCTTGATTTAAAGCGGAGTTTATGCCTTCTTCAATGACCTTTTCATCTTCCTCCTTTGTTTCAAGAGAGATTACATCGGGGAACCGACCGATGGCCAGCGTGTTCACATCATGGGTTATGGAAAGATGTTCTCCGATGGCGTTAAGGCCTTCATAATAGCCTTTGGCAAGCTCCAAGTCCACCCGTACTTCTCCGTGGGCGCCTTCAAGGGTTTCATAATTCACAAAAACATCAATTTTACCTCGTCTAACCTGTTCCTTAATCAATTTTCGCATAGATTCCTCAAAGTTTAAAAACTGTTTGGGCATTCGAATATTCATATCCAAATAGCGATGATTTACGGACTTTACTTCTATGGAAAATGTTTTAGTTCCAACCTGAGCTTCTCCTCTTCCAAATCCGGTCATACTGACTAACATAAGCGGACCTCCTATTTCGTAGATTTTAGTTCGATTTTAGCTCATAGACCCCTTCACAGATGCTCTGTGCAGGACCTGTCATGGTAATCATCTTTCTTTCGTTGAAAATTTCAATCTCTAAGCTTCCTCCCGGAGAATGGGCCTGAACCTTTGTTGAAAGCTTTCCTAAAAGATTTCCAAGTACCACTACGGAAGTCATGCCTGTGCCGCATCCCAAAGTATATCCGCAGCCCCTTTCCCAGGTTTTGATTTCTACATTTTCTTTATTGAGTACCTTGGCAAAATTGACGTTGGTACCCTCATAAAACCTTTGATGTTTTTCCAAAGCCGGCCCTAAAATTTTCAGTCTGTTTTCCGAAAGCGTTTCTTCAAAAATTACCACATGGGGAACTCCCAGGGTCAAGCTTCCAATGGTAAGGTTTTCCTCCTCCACTTTTAAAGTTTGACTTAAGAAATCCAATTGGTACCAGCCCATTTCAGCCTTAATACTTTTAGCAAAGCCCTGGTCATCCACCATTATGATTTCCACCTGTTTTATGCCATCCAGGGTTTCCACTGTAAAGTTCCGTCTTTTCACGATGTTCTTATCAAAAACGTATTTGCAAAAAGAGCGCAGGCCGTTACCGCACATTTTTGCAAGGGTGCCGTCCCCATTATAGTACACCATTTTTATATCGGCTTTTTCACTCTGCTCCACGACCATAAAACCGTCAGCACCCACACCGAAACGTCGGTTGCAGATATTTTTCGCCGTGGTGGCATAGTCCAGGATTTTAAGATGCTCTTCAGTAATAATAAAATCATTTCCTATTCCATGAATTTTCATAAAATCGATTTTCATGATTTTCCTCTCATTTTCTTGTATTTATAACAGTAAGCTTTCAATTATTATAACAAATCTTTCGTTTTTTAACCACTAAGGGAGAAAGATTCTTTTGGAATTCTTTTAAAGTACCGGGGAATTTGTAACAGGATTTTGCCTTGCCTGGGATTTTATGCTATATTTAAGCAATAACCAAACCAAGGAGGAAAAGATATGGCACTAGACGGCACCCTGCTTTACAGTCTGAAAACCGAACTGGAAAATCTCTTGATCGATGGAAAGGTGGATAAAATTCACCAACCGGAAAAAGATGAAATCCATTTACTGATTCGGAATAATAAAACAAATTATCGATTGCTTTTATCCGCCCACAGTAATTATCCACGCATACATCTTTCCACCATCCAGAAAACCAATCCCAAAAAAGCCCCCAGCTTTTGTATGCTCCTTCGAAAAACTTTGCAAAACGGAAGGATTCGAAGCATCGAGCAGCCTTATTTTGACCGGGTAATCAAAATCACCATCGATTCCTATGATGAGTTGAATATTTTACAACCCAAGGAATTGATCATCGAAATGATGGGCAAGCACAGTAACATTTTATTAGTGGACGGAGAAACAGGAAAAATCATTGACAGTATTAAAAGAGTGGGCATGGAGGTCAGCAGTCTGCGGCAGGTCCTTCCCGGACTAACCTATGAGCACCCTCCCTTAGATAAAAAATCCCCCTTTGACATTGACTCTTTATCAACCTTCATTGAAGTCATCTCCCGCTCTCCTCAGGATTCTTTAATCAAAGGGCTGTTTGGGAATATCATCGGGTTTTCTCCGTTGATTTCCCGGGAACTTATTGAGCGGGCAGGACTGGATGAGGATCTATCCGTGAATTACATTAAGGATGAGGGCTTTTATGAGTTGTATCAGGAGTACAAAAAACTGTTGGAAGCCTTGAAAAGCCACACTATCTTCCCCGCAGTATATTTAGAGAAGGGCAAGCCCAAAGCTTTTGGCATCTACCCCTTAACCCATCTTTCTGTTTATGAGCGTATGGATTTCGAAAGAATTAGTGAAGTTTTAGAGTACTATTACTATACCAAGGATCATAAAGAACGTTTAAAGCAAAAATCCCAAGACCTTCGAAAAACCGTAAGCCTTAAACTTCAACGGTTAGTCAATAAATACGGGAAATTGGAAAAGGACTATAAAACCGCGGAGAACGCCGAGGCTCATAAACTTAAAGGCGATCTGGTAACGGCGAATCTTCATCGTATGAAAAAGGGCGATAAGGAAATCGAAGTGCAAAACTTCTATGATCCGGAACAAAAAACCATAAAAATCCCTTTGAATATCCGAATGACTCCTTCTGAAAATGCTCAGAAATTTTATAAAAAATACAACAAGGCAAAGAATGCGCAGATAGAAATACGCAAACAAATGATCCGGACAAAAAAGGAAATCGAGTATTTACAAGGTATCCTTTCCAGTATCGATCATGCCCAGGACCTAAATGATTTTGAGGAAATCCGGGAAGAACTTGAAGAACAAAAGATTGTTAAATCCAAGAAAAAAAGCAAGAAGAAACAGCCGGCTCCCACAAAGCCCCTTGCCTTTGAGACCTCCGAGGGCTTTACCGTCCTGGTGGGGAAAAATAATAAGCAAAATGACAGAATTACTTTTAAAATTGCTGGCAAAGAGGATTTATGGTTTCATGTTAAAGATCAGCCGGGTTCTCATACGGTTATGCTTTTGAATGGTCAAGAGCCTTCCGATGAAAGTATTCTAGAGGCTGCTACCCTGGCAGCCTACTACAGCAAAGGGCAAAATGCTACAAAGGTTTCCGTGGACTATACCCAGCGAAAACACGTAAAAAGCCCGAAGGGCGCAAAGCCGGGAATGGTAATCTACGAACACTTCTCTACAATTTTGGTAGATGCCTTGGAAGAGAATATTAGTTCCATTAAAAAAGTGGCTCACCCCTAGGAGTGACCACTTTTTTCTTTATAAGTTCCCTATCCGTTATTTAATGATGGATACCTGATCTTTCCCATCCACCTCGGTAAGTTCAACTTTCACAATTTCTTTTTTTGAAGTCGGCACATTTTTCCCTACATAATCCGCACGTATGGGCAGTTCCCGGTGTCCCCGGTCGATGAGTACCGCTAACTGTATGACCTGGGGCCGCCCGATATCCGTAACCGCATCCAATGCGGCGCGGGTGGTCCTGCCGGTATATAGTACGTCATCAACCAAAATCACAATTTTATTTTCAATATCTTCGGATACTTCACTGCTGTTAATAACAGGATCCCTGTTTTTTTCAGTTAGATCATCGCGATATAAGGTAATATCCAGTTTTCCTACGGGAACCTCTTTTCCTTCAATTTCAAGGAGCCTCTTTGCTATACGTCGGGCCAGAGGAACCCCCCGGGTCTTAATTCCCACAAGTACTAAATTTTCCGTCCCTTTGTTCTTTTCAATAATTTCATAGGAAATTCGAGTGATGGATCGTTTAATGGCATTTTCATCCAGAATATTTTTCAATCAGCCTCTCCCCTTTCTTTGCTTTTTGCTTACTTGTCCGCTTTATGGGTTTTTAACTCCAAAATCACCTTGTGAAAATAATCCGGCACCGGTGAATCAAATTCCATGTACTCTTTGGTGCTTGGGTGAATAAACCCTAAAGTCTTTGCATGAAGCATTTGTCCCTCTCTGGAGAAATGGGGCTTTATCGGACCATATACCGGATCTCCCACCAGGGAGTGCCCGATATACTGAAGGTGCACCCGGATTTGATGGGTTCTTCCGGTTTCCAACCGTGCCTCGAGTAATGTATACTTCTCAAAGCGTTCCAGTACTTTTAAATGGGTTTTTGCATATCTTCCGCCGTCCAAAACCGTCATTTTCAATGGGTTTTTAGGAGATCTTCCCAGGGGTGCATCGATTACGGCTTTTTCTTCCTCAATAACACCGTGAACCAGAAGTAAATAGTGCCTTGAAACTTTTCGGTCCTGCAGCTGTTTTTGTAAATCCCGGTGGGCTTGATCGGTCTTTGCCACCATCAAAAGGCCCGAAGTATCTTTATCAATACGATGAACAATACCCGGTCGAATAACCCCGTTTATGGAAGAAAGTTTTCCCTTACAATGATACATCAATGCATTGACCAGGGTGCCTTCATAATTCCCCGCTCCGGGATGTACCACCATTCCCTGAGGTTTGTTTACCACTAATAGATCCTCATCCTCGTAGATGATTTCGATAGGAATATTTTCCTCCTTAATTTCCAAAGGTTTCGGTTCCGGAATATCAATAATAATTTCGTCCCCTTCTTTTAAAATGCTCCGATTTTTTCCCGGTTCTTTATTAACATATGCCCGATTTTCTTTGATCAATTTTTGCAGGTAACTACGGCTGTATTTTTCTAAATTATCGGCTAAAAATACATCCAGCCGTTTTCCTTCGTCTTCCGAATCAAGAATAAACTCGTGTTTTTCCATTTTTACAGCCCCTTTTCTATGACTTTCTCGTAAAATATAATAATCCCGATGGTAATGGCGGTACCGACCACAATTGCCATATCTGCCACATTCCACACAGGCCAAACTCGAAAGTCTATAAAGTCAATCACAAAACCTAAGTATATCCGGTCAATTAAATTACCGATGGCTCCGACAAAAATAAGATTTAATCCAATTTTCAGTAGTTTAATCTCCGGCTCCATCTGACGTACATACCACAGTATGAATATTAGGGTTGCAATGGTTGCCACGATAAAAATCCAACGCTGATCCTGTAATATACCAAAGGCGGCTCCTCGATTTTCCACATAGGTTAAATGAAATACATTTTCAATAACAGGAATACTTCCAACTTCCCTAAGATAATTATAGGCCCAGTATTTCGTTGCCATATCCATGGCGAGTATGATAATAAACATCCAAATAATCAAAATTAAAACTCCCTTCCTGGGGTCTAAAAATCCTCTTCTTTTAAAATGTCTTTGACTAATTCCTTTGAACGAAAGGCTGCTTTATCCACAAAGGCTTTGTAATTATCGTTGGCGGATCCATCGGCTTTATCCGACATCGTGCGAATCACCACAAAGGGAATCCGGTTCATATAGCAGGCCTGGGCAATGCTTGCCCCTTCCATTTCCGTACACAGTGCTTCAAATTCTATTTCCAGATGCCGTTTCATTTCCATACTGCTGACAAAAGTGTCTCCTGACACGATCTTACCCATTTTGATCCCATCCTTGCCAAACCTTTTAATCCCCTGTTCATATGCTTTTTGCACTAAGGAAGGTTCTGCCGGAAAAATTGACGTCGCCATTCTCGGAATCTCTCCCAGTTTGTATCCGAATTCCCGGGCATCCACATCATATTGTTGCAGTTCCGTAGATACAACAATATCTAATATGTCCAAATCCTGACCTAGAGCACCGGCCACACCGGTATTGATAATTTTTTCAACGTTAAATTCACTGATCAATATTTGCGTGCAAATGGCTGCATTTACTTTACCGATCCCGCTTTTGACCAGCAGGACGGATTTTTTTTCCAATACGCCTTGATAGAAATGAAGGCCCGCAATCTCTTTTTCCATATGCACTTCCATTTCCTTTAGCAATATTTCCACTTCTTCATCCATAGCTCCAATTATTCCATATTGAATCATGATAATCAATCCTTTCAATTCATATATTCCAAAAAAAATCTCGCTCTCATCTCTTAGAGCGAGTTTCTTTATTAGTCGATTTCATCATCTTGATTAAAGTCTGTATCAAGAATCGCACTTAACTGGGATTCCAATAAGGTTTTACATCGTACTTTGAAAATATTCATCTGTTTTTTCGCTTCCTCATGCTGATCTTCAATCTTTTGCGTCTCACGTTTAGCTTTTTCAACCATGAGTTTTCCTTCGTTTTCCGCCTTTTCTACGATCAGTTGAGCTTCTTTATTGGCATTTCGTCTAACTTCATCCGCTGTAGTCTGGGCCACCACTAAAGTGTTTTTTAGGGTTTCTTCAATGTTTTGATATTTATCCATTTCTTCCCTTACCCGTTGAACCTCTTCCTTCAGGCGAGTATTTTCTTTGTATAGGGATTCAAAGTCTGTCAGGATTTCATTTAAAAAATCTTCAACTTCCCGTTCCTTATAACCCCTTACCCCTTTACTAAATTCTTTTTTTTCAATATCCAATGGAGTAATCATCCTATATCCCTCCTTATCATAGCAATTTTTCCAACGTAATTTTAGTCCTTCCGGATTTCGTTTCCTTCCCAAGAGCCCGCAGTTTGATTCGCCCGAATCCTTTTGCAGAAATTTGATCCCCTTCCTGTAGTTCCTGAGCGATTTTTTGCGCCTCCTGAAAATTCACTTTTACATCCCCTTTTTTAATAAGGTTTTGGGCATCCTTCCGGGAGAGCTTACAACCTAAACCTAAAACCGCATCCAATCTCAGGGAAGATACACTGCCGGATATTTCTTTTACCGCTTCTTCGGAGTTCTCAATGTTCTCAAATTCATCAATTTCCACTTCCACGGGAGCGTTCCCCACTTTTTGCAGTTGGAACAAAATATACTCATTAATCTCCCGGTCCACAATCAGATGACAATAATCCTCATGAACGATGATATCTCCGATCTTTTCCCGTTTTAATCCTAAATTCATTACACTTCCTAAATAATCCCGATGACTCAAGGTTTTAAAGCGGTTTTTGTTTTTGACCTTTACCAGGGCAATCGCTGAAGTCACCGTGTCCCGAGGTAAATAGTCGTGAAAAATGGTTATCACCTGACGTTCTGCCCCTTGATAACCACCTTCTATTTTATACGTAATATCTTGAAAACTGTTTATAATTCCGATTACCTGCTGTTGTTCATAGGGGGTTAAAAATTCCGTCCATCGTATATCATGGTTTCTCAGTACCCCTTCCACTTTCCCTAAAGCTTTTACAACCCGTTCCTTTGCCTCTTGATCCTGTATATGATTGGTATATTTTTCTTTATCAATCAAAACATCCCTCCATTACAGTACCATGAAGACTAAATTTCTCAGTATGGGAATGATTAGCCAATTGATCAAAAGGATAGCAACAATCGGTGAAAAATCCAGCATCCCTTGATATTTGAACACATTGTAAATTAAATTCCGGACCGGTCCCAGTATAGGTTCTGTAACACTGTACAGAATTGAGGCAATGGGACTTGTGGGGTTGGGGTTTACCCATGACATGATAATTCTTGCCAGGATTAAAAAATTTATAATTCTTCCCAGTTGAAATAGGGCTTGGCTTACGGTGTATGCATCAAACAATGTCGAACAACTCCTTAATGTATGTCAGTTAACATTCTATTTCTGCCAGGGAAAAGGTCCCTTTGCTTTAAAATCTTCTCTTGTTCCGGCCCCTGTTAACTCTACATTGCTTGGAGCTAGAATGAAAATCGAAGCAGAAACTTTTTGAATGTTACCATCTAAAGCATAAACCGCCCCGGATAAAAAGTCAAAGAATTTTTTTGCCAGTTCTGTTTCCACTTCTTCTAAATTAACTACGACCGGTTTTCGGGTTTTCAAGTTGTCCACGATTACAGAGGCTTCTTCGAAATCCTTAGGTTCAAAAATCACTACATTTACCTGCTCATTTTTGTGAAGGTTGTACACTTTATTTGTTTTTGAAGTTTGCATAGTCTGCTCCTCTTCTGCTTCCCCTTCATATTCTTCATTTTCCAGTTCATCATCCATCCCGACAAAGTACTTCATTTTTTCAATTAGTTTTTCTGCCATTGTTATAACCTCCTGTTTTTATTTTTTTATTTTCGGTCTTTCACCAAATAAAGTCCTTCCCAGTCGAACCATATTGGAACCTTCTTCGATAGCCACCTCAAAATCGTTAGACATCCCCATGGATAGATACTCCATGCTTACATTGTTGTATTCCTCTTTTTTTAGCTTTTCAAACAGACTTTTCAATTTTTTAAAACATTCTCTGGTTTTCTCAGGATCTTCGTAGTAAGGAGCCATGGTCATCAGCCCCCGGATCTTAAGATGTTGAAAACCTTCTATATTTTTCAAGAAAGATTGGACATCTTCCAAAAATATACCGTATTTTGCATCTTCCTTTGCTACATTAACCTGTAATAGTGTATCCACGGAAAGCGCTTCTTTTTCTGCCCGTTTTTCAATTTCTTTCGCTAAACGCATAGAATCCAGAGAGTGAATCAGTTTGGTCTTTCCAACTACGTATTTTACTTTATTCCGTTGGAGGTGACCAATCATATGCCAGTGTATATCCTTATTTTGATTTTCCAGCAGTTCATATTTTTCTATAAATTCCTGGGCCTTGTTTTCACCGATTTCCCGAAGTCCTAAGGATAGCGCTTTTTCGATGACCTCTGTACTATGGGTCTTTGTTACAGCAATGACTGAAATTTCCTTCCCATCGGGGTTGGCTTTTTCAATTCTTTTTTGTGTGTCCAGCCAATTTTTTTTGATTGTCCTATTCATTGAGTCCTTCCTTTCCCCTATCGTTTCCTTGGTTTAATAAAATTTCATCGTATAAAGAGACCGTCTTGCGGAATTCTCCCTCGGTATCCGTAAACTGATCGGCAGAAAGAATCGCCAGTTGTTCATCGGCTAGAATGATATTTACCGGTACCTCTAAATTGTTCCCCGCTTTTCTTTGGGTTACATAGGTTTTTCCATCTTGATAGTATATTGCATCAATCGGTACACTTAGGCCTTGTACTTCTCTTTTAATCAAAGTGAAATTCAGTTTCCGATTATCATAAACACCTTCCAGGAATTCACTGCTCTGAACTAAGATGAAAGAGCCGTTGATACTCTCGCTTTCATGAATCCATGAGATTTCCCCTCGAACCCTTTGGCCTTGGACTTCTATCCATACTCCTCGGCCCGTTTGAATTTCCTCTGCGGTTTCCGAAGTAACGGCTCCCACCGCTCCCCAGTGATAACCTTTAACAAGACGAATCCCATCCTGGGTATCGATGCTCCCCTTATTTAGAAGTTCCTCTATGGTTTCCAAGTAAGGTTCGGAATCAAGCAGTATCTTTTGAATATCTAAATTTTCTTCAAAACCGTCACGGTTTTTGGTAATAACCCCTGGACTGGGGCTGTTTAAACTATTGGTGATTCCTTGTCCTTTGGCTACCCGTTGCCCCGATTCCACCATCATTCCCCGGGAATTGTATGATAATACTTTCTCATCTCGAAGGATGATTCCTTCGAAGGCTAAAGTATCTTCTAGTGTTCCATGGGTTATTGTATGAAATCGATTAGAATTCTCGGTTAGGATCGGTGTGGTTCTTGAAACAATATATACCAAAACAATTAATAGTATAAATGCCTTATTAAACTTTCTTTTTCTTCTTTTTTTAGATAATGAAAGGTTTTTCGTTCTATTATCCGATTTCAACGAAGGGAACCTCCCCTCTTCTTAGAATCCTTATCTAACTCTATTCTCCATTAATTTTAAAATTCCTGCTTATTTCTGATTTTTTTTTTGAAAATAAGGGTTTTTTTTCAAAAAAACCGTGTTTTTTTAATATTTAGACGGCTTTTCTGAGAAATTAGAAAAATTTGCCATATTTGCTGGCCACTTTTAATTCTTTAATAGCATGGATCTCTAGATTTCGAACTCCCTTAGAACCCATCAATAAAATGGTTTTTTTATCCTTTGCCAGCCCTAAGACCGTTCCTTTTATAGATTTCGCACCTTTAAGTTTAACCTTTATCTCATCCCCCGCCATCAACTCATGGGTTCCGAGTTTAAAATGCTTTATTTCCACTTCTTTAATCTGCTCCGGATCCACATTTTTATAATCCAGGTATATCATATTGTTTTTTAAGTAAATCTTTTCTTTCAACACAATAAAAACATATCCTGTCATGCTACCGATCCATAAAATCACGGCAATTCGGAGTATATAATCAAACATAGTTAACTTCCTTTCTATCATCAGGTTCCGATTTCTATTATCCGTCTTGTTTT
>PWEO01000134.1 GCA_003553525.1 Clostridiaceae bacterium | reverse complement strand
TTCTAGAGTGCTTCCGCTGACCGCTGTGAGTTTTCTTCCATTCCATCAAAAAATGCAAAGCCGTACAAACCTAAAATTGCAGTGAACACCACTACACTGTAAACACTAAAACGTTCCACTACTCCAAAATATTCTATCGGCACGAAAGCCATACCAATAGGTCCCGCCACCATGAACAGCAATGTAATCCCCGCCCATAGAGACAGTGATTGATATGCTCGTTGATCCTTCATTCCTCCAAGTATTATTAAGGTTATGGAAACAATTGATAAAAGAACAACGGTTATGGTGACTACGTATACATGCATGATGTCTTGAAAGGTTCCGGCATAACCGGCATCGGACAGGGGAAAAAGCGTATATCCTATGGCAGATACCCAGATCATTACAGCAAAAATATAAATACCCAGGCGTAACATTTTATTTCCTTTCCGCTGCATAACAAGGCAAACCATGACCACGCAAAGCCCTGCAAATAAATGATGCACGGAGGATAGTCCGTTTGCGATCAAAAAGGACGGAGCGTTAGTGGCCGTCAAATCACTTACCGCCTGGCTTTTCCAATCGTAACCGGGATAATGCATTCCCCCGATAACCGTATGCAAAATATAAACGATTAGACTTATGATGCCTGAAAGACACAGCCAGTTCGTCAAAGTTTTTCTCTTCATTTCCTCTCCCCCGATATAGAATAATCATTTGTACTTAACCCTAGTATAAAGTCCTATTAGGACAGAAACGGACAACAGCATTTTACAATAGTATTTTACAATAGTATTTTACAATAGGATTTTATAACACCGATTTGATAATCTTTACCATGGCGCTAGTCGCCAAACGGTGACCTTTTCCGTCTATCTGATTGGTGGTGCCGGTAAAATATAGATCCGTCTGTGGATTATAAAAGGCAAAAGATCCGGTTTGTCCCCAAAAGCCCAGAATTTCTTTGATCGGTTTCCTGGGTGATACGATTCGTGGTATCCATAATTTTTCTAATCCTATGCCGAATTGGAACATTCCCGGAGGAGGCAGAATCAGATTCCACTGCTTTAACTCATCAATTTTTTCCTTCGGGAAAAAATGTCCATCAAAAAATGCTTTTAAAAAGATCATTACCTCTTCTGCCGTGGAAACAATGCCCCCTTCCACTCCGATAGACGCCATATAGTTGGGTAACCATAATTTTTGGGATTTATAGTAAAAAGGCACCGGGGTATGATCCTTAAGGTCCCCATATGTGTAGGTGTTGGATAAATTCAGTTTAGTAAAAATATACTGATCAAAAACTTCACCGATGTTCTTCTCCGTTATATTTTCGATGATTCTTCCCAGAAGCTGGTAGTTCGAATCGGAATAGGCGGCTTTTCCTTTGGCACCGGGCTTAAACTTCGGCTGAAGGTTTTTTATCAGTCCAATGGTCTTATCCAAGGGCCAGGCTTCGTCCTTCCCTTCCATCAATTCATCTGCAGCCGTTCTGCCATCCTCCTGTTTATGAAAGAAATAGTCCGGTATTCCCGAGGTGTTGGAAATTAAATGGGTTATGGTAAGCTCATCGGAGTAATCCGTACCTTTTAGAACATGAAGACTTTTACAAAAATCCTCCGAAAGATGTTTTGAGATTTTGTCATTTAGTGCCAAACGACCTTCCTCAACTAGTTGCAGCACAACGGCTGTTACATACAGCTTTGTAACACTGGCAATAAAGTACCGGTTATTTTCTTCCATTTCCCCTGCTGCTCCGGTCCAGGAGAAACTTCGGTCGCTGTTTTCAACGCAAAGTACGGCACTATAAATGTTTTTGTCATCCACCATTTGATCCATTAAATTATTCAGTAATTTTTCCTCAACCATTCTTATACCAGCCTCCTTAACCAGATTCAACTTCTAAAAATTTCGATGTGTTTAGACCCGCTATTATCTTCGAGAATCAGCACACTTCATCATATTAATACTTATTCTTCTTCTTTTTCGGTTTCGGTTCCGGTAATTCCTTTGCAGTGATTTTGATCAACTTACCTACCTTACGAGCAGGAAGCCCCTCGCTTTAGCTATGGGGAGGAATTCCCGGTTCTTTTTTTCTGCTACATACTTATAGCCATCGGCTCTTTGAGTTCGTTGGCAGTACTTATGATCGATGCCCTGAACCCTGCCTTTTAGCAGGTTAATGTTAAAACTTCCGGTACTTCGACAGGCTACGCTGCCATGCCAGACGCCTTTGTATTTCCCTTTGGGTACGGTGGCTTTGATCATATCCCCACTTTGAAACCCAAAGAACTGTTTTTGTCTTGGTAAATAGGCTTTTGGAAATCCATATTTATCTGATCGGGTCCGCTGATAACTTCCTCGCCCCAATGCTTTAATGAGTAACACCTCGTTCGTTGTAACGTGCAAATGGTCTGGCGTGGATTTACCAATACAAGCAGCATCGTAGTAATGGGTTTTCGCTAGCCCTAAGCGAATTCTATTCATCTTAGTTCGTGCACCGGAGCCACACTCAACCGGCAGCCCCGTGTTTTTTAGGACATCGAATACCTTCCAACGAGTGGCGTTAATTAATGCGCTATCCCTTAATGACTGGTTGATTTTGCTGTAAATTTTCGGATAGCCAAACTCTTCCGGGGTTTGGTTGCCCTTCTTTTGATTGCAATCATGGCAGGCAATCCCCAAATTATTGATGCGATTGCTACCGCCCCGTGACCTCGGGATGAGGTGCTCAACTTCTAAGGGCAGATTTTTCGCCCCACAGTAGATACAGGTTCGGTTGAACTTCTCTAAGAGATACTCCCGAACGTTATAGCCCGTCAAGGTTCCTTGCTGATACTCAACACCGGATATTTCAGGGTTCGCCATTAGCTGGGTGTCAAACTTGCAGTTTTCATAAGAAATATCGGTGAGCGGAAGGCTCTTTTGCAATTTCTTTGTCCACGAAGCAATATTATCCACTCGGCTTTGAAGTGATGGCGGGATCCATCCTTTGTTTTTCTTTCGGTTTAAGAACCGAGGCTGTCGATACCGAAGTTTATTTCTTCGAAATCGTCGATGGCCCCTTCTTCTATCAAGCTTGTTCTTGATATCGGTTTTGTGATGAAGCTCTGCCAACCATAACACCTTATTCCCGGACAAGATCGACAGGCCCGTATATCTTGACCCATAGTCCACCTTTAGCCGGTAGGTTGCTTTCGAAAGCGGCGCCTCTTTTAGCTCCTTTAGTCGTATGGTAAAGGGGTATTTCTTATGCACAACGGCTTTTCCACGACTTAATAACTTTCTTGCCCTTGCCATATGACAGGGGCTTAAGGGTTTCTTGTTTTTGTTTAATACAAATACCATTTGGATTTCTCCTTTTCTCAATGTAGCAAGCACACTGGTAACGTTACTTATTCGTAACCTCTCTCGACAATGATATACCGGCTTTTTCAGAATAACACACGATCCCTTACCCGCAGGATTGTTTAATGTTATTCGACAGTTGCTACAAACTGAGAGGGCATTTGTAGGTGTCATAACCGGTATATCGTAGTTCTCTAAGAACTTAGTCTGGTCAACTTAGGGCTTCTTGCAAGCCCCTACCTTTAGGTATGGGGTAGTTGACATAT
>PWEO01000225.1 GCA_003553525.1 Clostridiaceae bacterium | reverse complement strand
TGTAATTTTAGTTATTGTGAATCAAGTAAAGCAAGATCATTATTTATGACTTGAACCAACAAATCCTTTGTTATCAATTTAGTGATTTGATATGACTGGTACTTTTATTCAACTTCAATATTTTTCAGACTCTTTTCCTGTTTCAGATTTAAACTGAAATCCATAGCCTTTACCGAGTGGGTCAACGCACCGATAGATATAATATCCACTCCGGTATTTGCTATCTCTTCTATCCGGTCCAGAGTTACATTTCCTGAAGCCTCTAAGATAGCACGACCGGCTACAAATTCCACCGCATCCTTCATTTGCTGATTCGTCATATTGTCCAGTAAAATCATGTCCGCATTTTCTTCAATAGCCTGGGAAAGCTCTACAGAATTTTTCACTTCCACTTGTACTTTTACAGTGTGGGAAAGTCCCTTGCGACATCCTCTAATCGCCTGTTTTACACCGCCGGCGGCGATAATATGATTATCCTTAATCAGCACATGGTCACTTAGGCTCAATCGATGATTAATTCCACCACCAAGCTGTACTGCCTTTTTTTCTATGGCCCGAAGTCCCGGCGTGGTTTTTCGGGTATCGGTAATTTTTGATTTTGTTCGTTTGACTTTCTCAACATATTTAGCTGTGGTGCTGGCAATCCCCGAAAGCCGCTGTAGCAGGTTTAGCGCGATCCGTTCCCCTTTTAAGATGCTGTTTAAGGAGCCTTCGATGGCGATAACTTCCTGCCCACGCTGAACCATTTCCCCTTCCTCCGCTAACAGAGTGACCCTTATGTCCTCGTTAAGCATTCTGAAGACTTCCTGAAAAACAAATCCTCCCGCAAATATCCCTTCTTCTTTTGCAGTTACACTGCCTTTCCCCGACTGCTTGTGGGAAACCAGTGCGTCCGTTGTCAAGTCGCCATAGGGAATATCTTCTTCAAATGCTCTACTGAGCAGTGCTTCCAAACCGTAATTCTTCATCGATTCATGCTCCTTTACAGTAAATTTTTGCTTGTTATTTTTATCTTCCAGATGCTGAAACTCTTTGTTATCTTATTTATAGAATTTATTTTTTTTCATTTTGAAGCGGTACAGCAACTCTCCTTTTAGGCGAATTGTCCTTCCCCTGCACTTTGTAATGGGCTCCGATATTCTGATTTCGCTCCAGTGCCGCTTTTGTCATCATACAGGTAACAATTAATTGGTTATTCACTTCATAAAAAACTCTTTTTTCTTCAACGGTCCAGTTTTTAGGCGGCGATGCTCCGTCGAACATTCTTAAGGCCAGCTCCTGATCCGAGTAAAACTCCCGTAGCAGACCGTCTTCTTTGATGATGCCCAATACCTTTTGCGTTTCCTTTTTTAATGCTTTTTGAAAATCTTTCAACTCTTTAACTGACCATGAAAAATCATTGCCCTCCTTAGGCTTTGCGGATCGGTTACAGTCTAAAAGTAACCTTTGTTCACTATCGTTCCTGTTTTTTTCGAGGAATGTTTCGGAAATGTTCTTTGCTGCCCTACCTCCGAATACAATGGCTTCCAATAAGGAGTTACTGGCTAGGCGATTGGCTCCGTGAACATCGGTGCAGGCGCATTCTCCAACTGCATATACTCCGGGGATCGAGGTCTCTCCGATTTCATCCACGGCAATCCCACCCATCATATAATGACTGACCGGTCTTACCGGCAAGGGCGCTTTCGTAATGTCAAACCCTCTTTGTAATGCTTTTCGGTAAATCTTCGGAAAACGCTGTTTGATAAATTCTTTTTCCATGTGGGAACTATCTAGCGAAACATCCCCCTTGCCACTTCTTTGAAGTTCTTCGACGATTCCCCGAGCCACCACATCCCTGGGAGCTAAATCTCCCATGGGGTGTTTTTCATTCATAAAGGCTTTTCCATCAACATTTCGAAGGACCGCCCCTTCTCCCCGCAGCGCCTCCGTTACTAAAAATCCGTCTCCTCCATTACCATGAAAATAAGTGGGATGAAACTGATTAAAATCCATGTTTTTCGTTGCAGCACCTAGGGAATTACCAAGAGCTATGCCGTCACCTGTATTGCCTTCTGGGTTAGATGTGTATTCAAAAATTCCGCCGATGCCCCCGGTGGCAAGAACAATATTCGGACTGCAAAATTCCTTGCTTTCCCCATCACAGAGCATGGAAAAGACCTTACCGCCTCCGCTGCCCTTTTTGTCAGCAAAGCTTTTCAAACGGTACACATAGGTTTCTTCTAGGATGGTAATCCGATCATTTTTTCTCAACTCCTTTTCCAACACAGTCATAATCTTTTTACCGGTTTCATCCTTACAGTGGAGAATATTTTTTTCAGAGTGCCCCCCTTCCCGAGTTGCCAGAAGATTTCCCTCCTGATCACGTTCAAAGGGAACCCCCCAGTGAATCAGCTTTCCGATTTGTCTTTGACCTTCCTCCACAAGGATGCGTACCCGTTTCGGATCATTAACATAACCTCCTGCTCGTAAGGTGTCCTCGTACAGGTGGTCACCGAAAATCGGTGAGGCGATGCCTCCCTGGGCTAAATGACTGGTGCTTCGTTTTAGGGTCTCCTTTGTGATCATCAGGATCTTTAACTTCTTTTGAATACTCAAAGCAGTAAACATTCCGGCAATGCCGGTTCCAATAATGATTACATCGAAGTGCTCGGGTGTATGGAGGATGCCTTTGATAGATTTTTCCATTCTTTCTCTCCTTTTTTTACCGGCTCCAGAACTGAGACCTATAGAGCCAGCATATTAACAAGTGTACTTTTTGCTTCTTGTAAGGTTTGTTCATCTATTTGAATTTCATAGGTATCCTTTTTCAAAGCCCGATATACATCCTCCAGGCGTGTCTTTTTCATATTGCTGCAGATAAAGCTTTGGGCCAGCAGATAGAAAGTTTTGTTCGGCAGCTGCTTCTTAAGGGACTCCACAACCCCCATTTCCGTTCCGATAATGAAGGTTTGATTTTCTGAGTTTTCAGCGTAATTGATTATGGCCGTTGTGCTACCGATAAAGTCCGCTTCCTCCAGTACTTCCTCTTGGCATTCGGGATGGGCGAGCAGTAAACCTTCGGGATGCTTAGCCTTCGCCTTTAGTGCATCTTCTTTCCTTGCTCGGTGGTGGGTGATGCAATATCCGTTGTAGGGAATTACGTTTTTGTTTCCGGAATATTTTTTTACATAGTTTCCAAGGTTCTGGTCCGGTATAAAGAGCACCGGATCCTCTCCGAGACTGTTCACTACCTTTAAGGCATTGGAGGAAGTGCAACAGATATCACTTTTCGCTTTTACCTCGGCGGAAGTATTAACATAGCAGACTACTTTCCCCGTTGGATGACGGGCTTTAAAGGCTTCCAACTTCTCTTCATCAATCATATCCGCCATGGGACATCCCGCATCCTTTACAGGAAGCAGTACTTTTTTATTCGGAGAAAGAATCTTTACACTCTCCGCCATAAAGTGAACGCCACTTAGCACGATGGTTTGTTCCTGAACTTCCGTAGCTTTTCGACTGAGTTCCAGAGAATCTCCGATGATATCCGCTACTTCCTTTACTTCTTCCACCTGGTAATGATGAGCCAGAACAACCGCATTTTTTTCTTTTTTAAGACGCTTGATCTCTTCGATCAATATAAGTTTATCCATGAATTCATTCCTTTCTCCTCTTGGTGTCTTGTCACCTAACAAGTCAAATATACCATAGGTGGCAACAAGATTCAATCAAAAAATCCCCTTCAGGCAGGGATATCAATTTCTGTATCCTTCTGCCCCAAGAGGAGAAATGCATCGATTACTTATTTATGATTTTGCTACTTTCCGGTTTTTTCTCGGATCAAACGGGCAAGCCCTTGGGCTCCGTTATCATTTAAATGCACGCCGTCCACGGTCAGTACCAGCTTTCGCTTTCTGGATAAACTGATTCTTCCCGCTTTTGTAAAGCTTTTGAAGCCGTCAAGGACCACCTTCTTAGGATCGTCCTTAATAAAATAATGTTTTTTACTCTGATGCTCTTCCAATTCATTCTTCTGCCATTCATGAAAGTCCACCAGGGGCAATCCCTCTTTTTCAGAAATACGCCTAATAATCTTATTGAATTTTTCCACCTTTATATTTCGTTCATGGCGTAAATCCTCTCCGATTACCGGAATATTAATCAGAATCATTTCTTTATGATGCTCTTTCATTAAATTCACTATATCCTGGTAGTTTTTTTGAAACTGAAGCTCCGTTCGACTGGGCCTTGCCCCCTCCTTTTTTATCTTGTCAATTTTTCTAAGCCTTTTTTTCCACTTCGGTGAGGATTTCTCAAGGTATGGTAGTAATATATCGTTGGTCCCGATTTGAATGATGTAATCTTTATGGTCCCCATGTTTAATACTGTGAGCCAAGGGGGAAATCAGGCCTTCCACGGTTTCTCCTCCGCTACCCTGGTTTTTATATTTTCCCTTAGGCAAATATTTAAGGTAAGATACCCCGGGGGACCCTTTTGTGATACTGTCTCCAAAACATTGAATCATACTACTCCTCCTTTATTTTTCCAAATGCTTTTTCGCAAAGTTTACTGCATTTTCAACATCTTCATTGTTAGGATGCCCCCATCCGAAAAACAGAAAATTTCCTTTGCAGATAAACTCGTCGTCGTCTACTTCTGTTCCTTTTGCTTTTAGTCGTTCCCGCACCTCATCCTGGGTGCTTTTCATACTGGTGCAGGAAGTCATTATCAGCGCTTTTTTTACAGCATTTTGAGGCAAGGTATCAATATATTCCAGTAGTTTCGGGTCGCTTTTCCCGCCATAAATTCCTCCTACCACGAAGAGCAGATCCACATTCTGAAGCTTCGGACTTTCTTTTATATCCAAGACTTCCAATCCCAGTTCTTCTCCGATCTTATTGGCAATTTTTCTTGAATGGCCGGTTTTTGTTATATAAATGATCTTTTGATTCATCCCACTTCCTCCTCTTTTGCTCTTTTTACCAACTCCTGTGCCAGTAAATCCAGGGAATTGATAAACTCTATATTGTTAGGAAACTTAAACATACTGTGAAGATAGGAAAGCTCGGTACATCCTAAAATAATCCCTTGGATACCCTCCTCCTCCACCCGGTAAAGCAATGCCTGATAGGGCACTAAATCCACGGGACGCTTTCCGGCTTTTATCTGTCCGTAAATCATATCTCTTAACACTTTTTGATCCTTAGGACCCGGTGAGATCACTTCAATGGATTCTTTCTTTCGAGAAAAATTATAAATTCCAGTTTCTATGGTTCCCTCCGTGGCAAAGATCATAAACTTCTTTTTGGAAGGTCCTTTTATAATCTTATCATAAGTCAGATCCACCATGTTGACAATATCCACAGCCACTTCCTTATTCAACCTTTCAATATAATAGTGGGCTGTATTGCATGGGATTCCAATCAGATCCGCCCCTCCCCGTTTAAGAATTTTTGCGGATTTCACAAGATAAGGAAGCGGATCTTTACCTTGATGAAGGATTGCTGCCGTTCGATCAGGAATTTGCGTATTGGAGTAGATAAGGGTCGGGATATGTTCCTGATCAGAGGCTGCAATTGTATGTTTGATTACTAATTCGTACAGTAACAATGTCGCCTCGGGACCCATTCCTCCCAGTATTCCTATGGTTTTCATAGCTACTTTTCCTTTCTGTAAAAAATCTGTTGCACAACTTCTTGAAGTTCCTGATACATCTCATAGGACTGCAAATCTTTCAATGACTCAACCAGTCCGTCGTAGTACCATTTTTGATCCTCAACACCTGCATTAAAACGTTCCCAGAGTTGATCTCCGATTTTTTCATAGGCCCGAAGCATACTTCTTGCGTTGCTGAGTTTATCCGCGCATACGATCATTTTTGCATCGAAAGGTAAGGTTTTGATCCCTTCAATGGTATGGGTCTTCCGTTCTTTCCAGGGCCGGTCATCTCTTCCTTCAATCTCTTCCGAGGCGAAAAGCACCAACTCCTTAACGCGGGGAGTAAATTTATTTTCCAGATTTGAACCCTGAAGATTTCCATCTTCCAAGGTATCATGAAGAATCCCCGCTGCAAGAATTTCCAGATCCTCCACCCCGTTACGTTGCAAAATCATTGCGATTTCAAAGGGATGGACAATATAGGGAAGGTCCGTGGATTTTCGTTTTTGGTGTTCATGGACTTTCGCAGCAATTTCAATAGCTTCTACCAAAAGCTGATCTTTGTGAGTGTTTTTCATGAATTTTCTCCTTTTATTAAGTCTTTACCATTTTAATTCTATCTCTGAGGATTTTATTTCAAGTTCTTAGCGGTTTTTTACTCTTTCATTTTTTTAAAATCCAGTTCCTAGCTACACCATGTCTGCCATGGTCCTTTTGGCCCACTCAACAGATTGTAAATATTGATTGGAAATATCCTCAGGCTTTAGATTCAACGTCTTTGCCAAGCGATCAATATTGCTCCACTGTCCTTTTTCATAGGATTTAATCATCTGAACAATTTCCGCTAGATCTCCCTGCTTTTCTTCAAGCAGTGCGCTTCGAACGGTTTCAGATAATGAAACCCCTTTTAGAGCCTCTTCCATTTTCATGTCCATCAAAGCATCAATCGTACTGAACAAACCCATTAAAGCAGCTTCATGCCGCTTGTTTTTCAATCCACTGCATCGGGCAAGACCTTCGGAAAATTTCGAGCGGACCAGAGAAAGTTGCACTAGCTCCCTGGGTTTATCACTCCCCAACTCTTGAATCATGAGTACATGGATCCACCGTTCCAGTTCTTTTAAACCTATGTAAGTAAGGGCTTTTTTAATGGAGTCTACAGAGTTTTTCTTTGTCCGACCACTTATTACCCTGATAAAGCGATAAGCCAGGTTTACATCCTGCCCGATCACCTCCGCCAAATGATCAAAAGAAGGCTCCTCCCGTTGCAACTCTTGGATCAACCTCATATATTGGGTTTTGCTTGTGGTTTTTGTTCGGTTCTCACCACCGATGATAGAGGGCTTGCTAAAGAAAAAACCTTGAAACAGAGTAAATCCCATGGTCTTGGCCTTCTGAAAATCCTCTTCCCTTTCAATTTTTTCCGCCAACAGCACTTTTTTTCCTTTCAAAGCTTTTTCAACCGCTTCTTTCAGTGTGTCCAGAGGTGTGGCTATCAAATCATATTTGATAATATCCGCATGCTTAATTAAAGGATAAGACCCGTAATCTTCCGAGAAATCGTCCAGGGCAATTTGATATCCCAGTTTCGACAGATACTGAATACGATCCTGCAGTCCTTGACTCACCACCACATCTTCCAGAATTTCCACGACCAGTCGATGAGGTGGAATCAGCTCAATAAAGTCCATTTTCATGAGTTCATGATCAAAGTTGATAAACGCTTTTTTGTTCTCAACAATTTGTTCTATCCCTGACTCAAAAAGACCTGCAATCACACTGGCTGTAGAATGGACACCGGAACTTCCATCAAACCTCTGGGACTCCCTCTCTCCTCGAAAAAGCAGTTCATATCCATACACCTTTTTTTCCGTATTAAAAATTGGCTGTCTTGCAATATACATATTTATGTCCCCCCGGGATTCTCAATCTATGTTTAGTTCTATTATACCACTTTTGTGAAAGTGGTAACATTCTGAAAAATCACTTCTTACAAAATATTCTCCCAGCATCTTTAATAGTCCAACTGATTTTGTAAAAGCGATCTTTGGATTAATGAATGAATTTGAATTCCAATAAAAAATCGAGTACCCGTATATCAAGGTAATTGTTACCTTATTTAAGGAATTGGAGCCTACTTGCTGATGTAGAATCAGCGCAGATGTTTCATCATTTCAATATTTTTAACTTCACTCTTTTACACTTTTACTCATACTCAGTTCTTTAGGGTTAAACCCTTCAAAAACTACGTTTACTGTATCTTCCAAAGCCCGTCGATAGGCTCCGGGATTTGTTGCCGTATATCCTAATATAATGCTTCCTTTAACCCTGTGTATTCTAACAGGAAACTTTGATAAATATTTGATATCATAATTGATGAAATGAGGTTTGCTGACATGATTCATCAGTAAATTTTTCAACAAAAATTTCTTATAAAATGGTAATTTTTCATTTTTAAACATACCGGATAATTGTCCTCTAATGATCTTTGGAGATTTCTCTTTAAACCATCCTACGGAATAGGGGTTGAAGGATTGTATGGCAAATACTCCATCGTAATGCCTTAGCAAATCATCAGTTTTTTTCTCCAACTTTCCCACTTTTCCACGGTTTTTAATTTCGATCAATAGGGGAACTTTTCCGTCGATGAGTCTTAATACTTCTTTTAACAGGGGGATTTTCTCTTGAGTCCCCAAAAGGGTCAAACTCCGAATTTCATCCCAGGTACACTGAGTTATTTTTTTAGCATATCCTGTCATTCGTTCTAAATCGTCATCATGAAATACCACAACTCGTTGGTCTTTTGTTAAATGAATATCCAGTTCAATGGCAAATCCCTCTTCCAGAGCTCGGACAAAAGCCCCCATGGAATTTTCCGGTGCTTTCTTGGGACAATGGTAACCTCTATGGGTAATGTAACTTTCTTGCAACCACTTCAAATCTTTTGGTATAGTGGTCTTTTCTTTTGTCATAGTGACCTCCTCTTTTGTCATAAAAGCCTCTTTTATTCACATAAAAACTCTTCTTTTTTTCATAGGGGCTATTTCTATTTTGATGTGAATCTCTATTCTAGTATATCTCTTGCAAAACGCTAATTGTTTTTTCTAAAGTATGGTGGATGCTAAAGTTATAGCGCTTCGCATCACACGGTACAAATCCGATATATCCGCCCCTTCATAACTGACGGTTTGTTCTCCTGTTTTCACTACACCGGGAATATTCTCTACTATCTCCGCCATAATACTTTGCTGAAAATCAATCGTGATAGTGGGATTTTCCAACTTCGGTAAAGGTTCAGCTGATCCGATGGATTCCATCGCTTTTTTAACCGATGTTTTATAGTTTTTTATTAAGTTATCATAAGGCAAATTGTTTGCACAGTATCGGGATAAAGCGGTTTTCACCGAAACGGTTTCAATTTCTCCAATTTCTTCTTTCACATCTTCACAGACCTTTCGGTCACCGGAAACCAAAATCACCGGTACACCGTAATGCCCTGCAAGTCTGGCGTTCAACCCCACTTCTCCGACTTCATTCTGATCAATTTTAATTGATCCCACTACACGTCCGGAGTAGGTATGGTCAAACATCCCTTTTTCTGTTCCCATTTTGGGATGATAGCCGATTAAAACTGCACCGGCAAAGCTTTCGTCAAGCCCCTCCATCATACTGTGGGTCTTGGGATATCCACTGATCAATCCCGCTCTCGGATCCAGTTCCTCAATTAAAATATTGTCCATGGGCCCGTGGGAATCATTTACCAGAATTTCTGTTGCACCATTTTCCCATAAACATTTACAGAGAAGATTGACTTCCTTCGTCATAAGCTTCCGTGCCCTTTGATAATCAGAACTCTCTCCTCCTAACTGTTTTTTCGATACTACACCCCAAATTCCTTCGATGTCCGCCGATATATAAATTTTCATAAATGCACCGATCCTCTCTATTGATTCTCCTCGTAAACAGCAGTTTGCTTTTCCTCTTTTACCGCTACCCTTTATAGGGTGCCAAGGACCCTTTTAAACAACGAACTCCTCCAGTGGGATCCGCCACATCCCCTTTATAACGAGGGATCAAGTGAATATGAAGATGCATAATGGATTGCCCTGCATCCTCACCGATATTCACCCCTAAATTATAGCCGTCTGGATCGTATTTCTCATCCAGGTACTTTTTTCCCTCATGAAGCAGTCGATAAAGGGCTTCAATTTCCTCTTTCGTGGCATCAAAAAAAATTTTAAAGTGCCTTTTTGGAATAAAGAGCATGTGGCCTTTATTGATTGGATATTTATCCATCACTCCGTAGGCTAATTCGTTTTCTAAGATGATTCGGTCTTCTTCCAATTGACAAAAAGCACAGTTCATTTTCATCTCACCTCCTAAATATATTTTCTTCGCTTTTGTTTAGTAATGTGATCTTCTTACATCTATTACACAGAAATCACCGGTGACTTATTAAGCTTAGCTTTTTCATGGATAAACATTATTACAAAATATACCCAAGCCGGTGTCCTTCACTCGATTGTTTACTCTCTATATATTATTCGATAAAAAATCTAAAATCCCTTTATTATTTATACTTATTATCATTAACCTATGAAGCCGATGGCTCAAGTGGGAAGTGACCTTAATCTATGGAGCCTATCTTAATTTGAAATAAATAAAAGGACGAGGAGGACAATTACTCCGTCCCTCTGTCCTCTCGGTCCTCTATATTTTTTATATGCAAGATGTTTCACCGGAAAAGTTCCACGAATTTGTTAACGATCACAGGATCAAATTGAGTGCCGGAACATTTTATCAGCTCATTTATGGCTGCTTCATGTGAAACGGCTTTTTTATACACACGGTCATGAGTCATAACGTCGTAAACATCGATCACCGCAATAACACGGGATAGTAGAGGGATTTCATCTCTTTTTAACCCATGGGGATACCCTGTACCGTCCCATCGTTCATGATGGAATAAAATATATTTGGATATATGGATCAATTCTGGAGAAGTTTCCGCAATTCGATAACCGATCTCCGAATGCCGTTTCATTTTTTCCCATTCTCCCTCCGTCAACTTTCCGGGTTTTTCAAGGATAGCATCGGATATCGCCATCTTACCAATATCATGTAGAATCGCCAACAGTCCCAACTCGTTAAGTTTATCATTGTCAAGATTTAAACCCTTACCCAGAGTAATACTGCGATGTTTCATCCGCTCGGCATGGGCCTCAGTCTCGTGACTCCGCTCATACATGGACTTTTGCAGAGAATTAATAATATGGCTTCGGGTACTTTTCCCTTCAAGTAATTTATTTCGATACATTTGCTCTTCTGCTTGCTTAATGACCTCGGTCATGGACTGTGTGCTGTTTTCCTTGACATCATACCCCAGAGAAATACTGATATTTATCGGTGCATCCTTGGATTTTTCACATGAGTTGTATATTCTTCCGCAAATTTCCTCGACGGTTTTCCTATTTGTGCGGGGTAGCAGTATTGCAAACTCGTCGCCTCCCCATCTGCAGATAATATCTTCATCTCGGCATGCATTAGTAAGAATATTTGCCGTTTGAATTAAAAGTTGATCCCCCTCCAAGTGCCCAAAAACATCATTCGTCAGCTTTAATCCGTTAACATCCCCGATAATAATTGCAAGGGATTGTTGTCTTTTTGTATCAAGGCGTTTTAATTCTTCCTCGAAAAAGGCTCGGTTATATAGGCCCGTCAACCTATCATAATAGCTTAAATACCGGATTTTTGCCTCTGCTTCTTTTCTCTTACGAATATCTGTGTAAATCACATGATATCCAATGATTTTATCATCGACAATGGTTGATCCCCCACGAATACAAACATCAATGAACCCGCCCTCTTTGTTTTTTCTTATGGTATCGACTTCTATTTTTTGGTTCCGATAGGCTAGATCGTTAATACTCACACCTTCTTGGATGAAATTTTCCGGGGTTACTAATTCATCAATGGTTTTTCCAATCGCTTCTTTTTCAGTATAGCCGAATAACTCCGTAAATTTATTATTAATCTGTTGTACCCGATAATTCAGATCAACATGGACAATCCCATCCGGAGAATACCTGAAATAAGATTCCAGTATTTTTTTCTGCTTTTTAATTTGTTCCTCAGCATGCTTCATGAAACTAACATCAGTATAAATAGAGTATCCTGCAACCATATTTCCGTTGATTTCAATCGGCACCCCCTTGGCAAGTACCTTTATGGGGTTCCCATATTTATCATAACGTATCGTATCTCTAAATTTCAAATCCTGCTTTTCAAACTGGGCAAAGGTAAGATAGGTTTCAATTTTGTTTAAAGGATCAATCAGTTCATTTATATGTCGACCTTTCACTTCTTCATAGGTATAACCGAATAAAGCGGTAAACGAAGGATTCACCGCTATAACACATTCATTTTCATCAAAATAGGCAATGGCTTCCGGAGAATTGTCAAAAAGACATTCAAAGGATTTTTTACGATATAGCAGGGCATCCTGGCCGTTTCTTTCCTTCGTTACATCTCTTTGTGTCCCCACAATTCTATGGGCTTTTCCATCTATCCCCCGTTCCGTTGCTTTGGCTCTCTCATGGACCCAGATATAAGTGCCCTCTTTTTGTTGCAGTCTATACTCCGCTGTATACATAGTAGTTTTTCCATCCACATGTTTATTAAGTTGTTCAATTACCCTTTCCTTATCTTCGGGATGAATGAAATTAATCCAATCTTTATAAGAGTTAGCGAGTCCGTTTTCGCTGTATCCTCTTATGGCATTATACTGCTTTGAATGATAAAAAATATTGGACTTAACATCCCAATCCCATACTCCGTAAGCACTGCCTTCCAAAGCAAAATTCCAACGTTCCTCACGTTTCCGCAAGGACCCTTCCTTCTCTTTTATTACGGTAATATCATTTATAAAACCTTCAAGGTACAGTTCATTTCCTTGATCATCCCTTTTCATCTGCATATTTAACAACGCAGTTATAATACTTCCATCTTTGCAGTAATATTGAAGTTCATAATTAGAAAGGTTCCCGTCTCTTTGGATCTTTTCCAAAAGCTCTCTACGAATGTTTTTTTTCACAAACATCTGTTTTTCTATGTTTTCTATAGAGGATATGATTTCCTCCGGTGAATCATATTTTAATATCTTGGAAAAGGCATTATTGACATAAAGAAATCTTCCGTCTACAGTACTGTGAAAAATACCGATTACCGCATCGTCAAAGAATTTTATGTAAGTATCTCTGTTTTTTTTACAATTTTTACTAGCCATTGGGTGAACTTCTCCATTCTATAGACTTTATAAAAGCCGATTTCCATGATTTTTAATTGTACTTAATGGTCTACGCAATGATATCCTAGGTTATTCTTTCACTTTCCCTTTTATCTGCTTTTTGTCTTCGCCAGGTTATCTAAGGCAGATGCAACAATACCTATATAACTAGATAGCCGTGACCAGATAGTTCCAGCCAAACGAGTAGGTCTCACAACTGCACCCAGATGGATGACGCTAAACAACTAAAAAGTAAAAATCGGATCGGTCAGGTACCTTCCCTTACGAAATAAATCCTATACGGTTTCTTCCGTTTCTTTTAGCTTTGTACAGGGCTTGATCCGCCTTGTTTACCAATACGGTGTAATCATTTTCTTTTGGAATTTCTGTTGCTATACCGATGGAGAGGGTCACTTTGTTGAGGATCGGGCTCCGTTCATGTTCGCTATCTTCCTTATCTATATCTTTCATGATTCTCTCCGCAATTTTCTTTCCTTTCTCTAAATCTCCTCCGGGCAATACAACGATAAACTCGTCTCCTCCATATCGAGCTAAGGTAGCCTCTATGGTATCCTCTTCCAAGGCCCGGGTCAAAACCTCCGCAATTTTTTTTAGTACTTCGTCCCCTTTTAAATGTCCATAAAAATCATTGTATTCCTTAAAATAGTCTACATCCAACAACATAAGGGAAATCTCCTGTTGATCCCTCAGGGCCTTTTCCCAGTCTATTTCCAGTTGATAGTCTAAATGCCTTCGGTTGGCTACCTTAGTTAGACCATCCTGATCCGATAATGTCTGTAATTTCCTGTTTAAAACCACTAAGCTCTTTTGCACCATTTCCCGGTTATGGATTTCTTCCTTTAAATCTTGGGATTTCTGGGCATTATTAATAGCGATGGCCAAATAGGAAGCCAGAGTGTTTAAAGCCAGCAAACTTTTATCCGTGTAGGAGTTTTCTTCTCTGGACTGCACGGTTAAAACACCGATAAGCTTTTCCTCTACTTTTAAGGGGATAAATACTGCGGATTTTGTAGGTTTGCCAACAGTGTGACTTCTTTCGTTGATGTATTTAATATACTCCGTTTCCATGTTATTAATAATCAGTTCTCGATCCTGATTGACGGAATAGGCTGCTAAACTGTTAGGGTTATCCAAATTGATACGATAAACCGGCATTTTTTCTCCATCTTCAATAGAAAGACTGTACTTAATAGAGCGGGTAACCTTATCATAAATTCCGATCCCCAATGTGTTAATCTTCATCAATCGAGTCATATCCTTGTAAAGATCATCAAAAATACTTTCAATATCCAGCTTTGCTGTGATCTTCTGTCCGATCTCACTGACAATTTGCATCTGCTCATAGGAGTCTGAAAGAAGCCGGGTTTTTTCATGAAGTCTCGAAGTAAGTTTCTTATATAGCTCGGTTTCATCCTGATACTGCTTTAATTTTAGATGCAGTTTAATTCCGCGGACCCTTTCCCGCTTCTTTTCCTCTTCAATTACTCGTAAAGCAGAGAGATGCTTTCGATAGTAAAGGTTGGCTAGCTCCTGTTCGTCGATTAGATCATAGTATTCTCCAAGTTTACTGTAAATTTTCAGCATCCCGGAACCAAAATCATTCTGGCTGTTTCTTTTCACTACGTCCAATAAAATACTTATGCCTTTTTCCGCTTCTTCTTCCTTCATTCGACATTCCGCTAAATCCAATCGGATTTCCATTTCCATTAATAACTCTTTCGTTTCCGTTGTTAATTCCAGGGCTTCTTCCAGATGGGAGAACCCGTTTGATTTTTTGCCTTCATCGTATTCAATCAAACCTAAAATATGTAGGGCCTTTGCATACAATAATCGATCTTCGTTACCATCAATAATCTCCATGGTTCGATCGATCTGACTTCTGGCCTCTTTCATTTGAGAATTCCTATAATAAAGTTCTGCAAGATTATAAGAAAAAGAAACTTCCAAAAAAGAATCATTATGAGCTATTTGTCGGTTCATCGCGTTTTTTAAATATTCCAGGGAATCCTCGGTAGCCTCCAGACTGTAAAATATTGCTGCAATATTGTTCAATATCCCCGCTTCCAAATGGATTAGATTCCCTTTCTTTGAAATTTCAAGGGCTTTTGTATAATAGGTCACTGCCTGATCAAGAATCTCCATAAAATAGTAGGTGTTTCCCATGGATAGATTCATTTCGCATTCCACTTCTTTGGCCCCCAGGCCCTCCACCAGCATCAGTCCCTCATTTAAATGGCCGGATGCCAGCTCCAGGTCTCCCTTTAAGTAACTGCAGCGTCCGATTCGAAGCAGGGCCTCTGCCTCTAAAATTTCATGATTGTGTTCCTTGGCAAAACTTCGAACCTGCTCTGCCATAAGGGCTCCCTCTTTAGGATTAATCCGCTCAAATTTTTTAGCTTCCAGCAGAAGTTGTTCATGCTTTTCTAAAAGTTTACTCATTCTCATGCCTCCTGAATATTAAAGTGCAATAGATCACACTATCGTTTAAGTAATTATCCATTTCCCTTACTACTATGCTTCGACAAAACTCTGACTCTCACCGTTGTTGGTTTCTATAGCATTATCT
>PWEO01000196.1 GCA_003553525.1 Clostridiaceae bacterium | reverse complement strand
ACTTTCGGGAAAATCACGGTGGTATTTACTTCTCCTAAGATTTTACATCCGTCACTGATTAATCCGCTGCTAATCTCCGCACTTTCTCCCACGTACTTCGGGGCAACTTTATAGTTCTCCGAACGAAAAATCCACTTTCGGTCAAAGAGATCAAAAATAAAATCTTTGACTAACAGATCCATGTTCGCTTCCCAGTAACTCTTAACCGTCCCCACATCTTTCCAATATCCGCTGAAATTATAAGCGTACAGTTTCTTCTTTTTCTCAAGGAGCTGGGGGATAATGTCTTTCCCGAAATCATGGGAGGAATCCTCCTTGGCCTCATCTTCAATTAATTGCTGACGAAGTACCTGCCAATCAAATACATAAATGCCCATGGAAGCCTGATTGCTTTTCGGTTTTTCCGGTTTTTCCTGAAATTCCACAATTCTCCCTTTTTCATCAGTATCCATGATTCCAAAGCGACTGGCCTCATCCCAGGGCACCCGAAGGACTGAAATGGTCACATCCGCCTGGTTTTCTTTGTGATGCTCAATCAGACCTTGATAATTCATCCGGTAGATATGATCCCCCGAAAGGATTAATACGTGTTCCGGATTATGCTGATCGATGTATTCAATGTTTTGATAAATCGAGTTGGCGGTTCCGGAATACCACTGTCCCCCATCCTTGTTGATGTAGGGGGGAAGAATGGTCACCCCGCCGCCGGCTTCGTCCATGGTTTTATCCAAGTCCCAGGCGCTGCCGATACCAATGTAGCTGGTTAAGGTCATGGGCCGATACTGAGTTAATACCCCCACGGTATGAATCCCTGAATTTGCACAGTTGCTTAGGGTGAAATCAATAATTCGATACTTTCCGCCGAAGGGTAGCGCCGGTTTGGCAATATCATCGGTTAACAGACCCAGTCGTGTTCCCCTTCCGCCGGCCAATAGCATTGCGACTACTTCTCTTTCCATACAAACACCTCCATAATATTTTTTTGCCTTATCTTCTTTGTTAATGGGAATGGTTCACCCTTTTTAAAAATATGGTGCCTAAAGGAGGCAGGGTAATCTGAATTTTTCCTTCCCAGAAGGCCTCTCCGGTTAATGTTTCGGTAGGATAGATCCCTTCGTTTTTTACTCCGGACCCCCCAAATTCTTCCCTGTCGCTGTTGAAAACTTCTTCATAAACTCCCTGTTTCGGAAGTTTTACGGTGTATCCCCTTCGCACCACCGGGGTGAAATTGCATATTACAATGAGTTCTTCTTCTTTGCTTCTTCGAATAAAGCTATAGATGCTGTGATCCACATCATCGGCATCAATCCACTGAAATCCCACCGGATGATGATCCTGCTCCCATAAAGCGGGCTCCCCTTTATAAAAGTGCAGCAGGCTCTTTTTATACCGATGATAGGTTTGGTGTTCTCTTCTTTGCAATAATCCCCAGTCCAGGGACCGCTTCGGATCCCACTCCCGAAGTTCTGCGATATCCGAGCCCATAAAGTTCAGCTTCTTGCCCGGGTGCCCAAACATAAAACCGAAATAGGCCCTTAGATTTGCGAACTTTTGCCAATGATCTCCGGGCATTTTCTCAAGCAGGGGCTTCTTTAAATGCACCACTTCATCATGGGATAAGGGTAAAATGAAATTTTCCGTATAAGTATAGGTCATGGTAAAGGTCATTTTATGGTGATGGGCTTTTCGATAGACGGGGTCTTTTTTCATGTATTTTAACGTATCATTCATCCAGCCCATGTTCCATTTGAAATTGAACCCCAGGCCGCCACGATTAGTGGGATGGGTTACTTTGGGAAAAGCCGTGGATTCCTCCGCCATCATTAGGGCACCGGGGAAATTTTGAAACACGGTTTCATTTAGCTTTTGTAAAAAGCTAATGCCTTCCAGGTTTTCCCGCCCCCCAAGATGATTTACGGACCACTCTCCCGGATCTTTTCCAAAGTCCCGGTAGATCATATTGGATACCGCATCCACCCGAATACCGTCCACATGAAAGACCTCCAGCCAAAACATGGCATTGGAGATTAAGTAGCTTTGCACTTCCAGTCTTCCCAAATTAAAATTCAAGGTGCCCCAGCCTTTATTATTGGCCCGGGAAAAGTCATCGTACTCAAAAAGGGCTTTCCCGTCAAAATAGGCCAGTCCCTGTTCATCCTTGCAAAAATGTCCCGGAACCCAGTCCAGGATTACCCCGATCTCTTTTTGGTGACAGGCATCAATCAAATACATTAGATCCGTAGGGGTCCCGTATCTGCTGGTAACAGAATAAAACCCCGTGGTCTGATATCCCCAGGATTCATCCAAAGGGTGCTCCATAATAGGCAAGAGCTCAATATGCGTATAGCCCATGGCATCTACATAGTTTACGAGTTCCTCTGCCAGTTCCCGGTAGGTCAGAACTTTCCCCTCATAATTTTTCTTCCAGGAACCTAAATGAACCTCATAAATGGAAAGGGGCTTATTGTATAAGGTTTTTCGAGGCTTTTCCCTTTCCCATTGTTCGTCCTGCCACCGGTGGTGACTGAGTCCCTGGACAATGGAGGCGGTCCCGGGACGATGTTCCGTATAAAAACCAAAGGGGTCGGCTTTTCGAATGGTTTTCCCCTCCGGAGTAACAATTTCGTATTTATACAAATCCCCTTCCTGTACCCCCTCAATAAAAAGCGACCAGAGATTTGAAGCCTTCACCGGTTCCATTTTAGAGTGGTGTCCATGCCAATGATTAAAGTTTCCGATCACCCGTATTTCTTTTCCGTGGGGCGACCATAGGGTAAAACGCACGCCCCGCTTTCCCTCTTCCTCTGTAAGATGGGCTCCCATAAACTGAAAGGCCCGTTGATGGGTGCCCTCGTGAAAATAAAAAACATCCTTTGGATCAATGACTGAATGATTGTTTTTCAAGTAATCCCCTCCTGTCAACATAGTTACTGTTTTAATTATACCCAAGCCCGGTGAAATTATCCATGACACTTTATTTCACCAATAAAAAAAACCTGCCTGCGCAGGTTTTACTGTTCATCCATTTCCGTGGATTTTCTTTTATAAATGATATGGGGAGTAATTATTTTATTGCCCCGTTCCCCTTTTTCAATGGCACGGACCAATAATTTTATCGCTTCTTCTCCCAACTCCGAAGCATTTACATCCACGGAAGTAATGGGGGGATTGGAATATCTGGATAAGACGCTGTTATTAAAGCTTGCCACCGCAATATCCTTTGGAATTTCCAGCTTTAACTGTTTAAACAGCCGTACCGCCGCAAAGGCCACTAAGTCGTCGGTGACTATTACCGCATCGGGAATCGGATTTAAATCTGCAATAATGGAAGCGTATTCGTATCCGGTTTTTTCATCAAAACTTCCGGTATACACTTGATTCTGCTCAAAGATTAAGTTGCTTTCCTCCAAGGCCTTTTTATATCCTTCAATCCGTTTTTTCGTTACCATCAGTGACAAATCTCCCGCAATCATGGCAATGTTTTTTCTCCCTTTCATCGTCAAATACCGGGTCAACTCATAGGTGGCCATGTAGTTATCGTTGTCTACGTGATTAATTCGATCTCCATTTTCAGCTGGGGATCCGATAATGGAAAAGGGAAAGTCTACGGAGGATAAGTACTCCACGCAAATATCCCGAATTTCACTGGACATCAGCACAATCCCGTCCACCTTCGAACTATTGATATACTTCTTTATTACGGCCAGTTCCTCATTTTTACTGTCATTAGTGGAAAGTAAAATATCGTAGCCTGCCTTTGAGGCCCAATGGGTAATACCCCTAAGGGCTTCGGGAAAGAAGGGATTGAGCAAGGCATCCTTTGAAGTGGAGGGCATAATCACTCCCAGGGTACCGGCTTTACGACTTACTAGGGATCTGGCTATGGCATTGGGATGATAACCTAACTCATCCATACATTTCAGAACTTTTTTCGTGGTTTCAGGGCTTATTTTCTGATTTTTTGAGATCACCCTGGAAACCGTTGATGAGGAAACCCCCGCTTTTTTTGCCACATCTTTAATGGTTATGGATTTTTTCTTATTCAACATCTTCACCCCTCGTTATTCATTTAGCTTGCATAGCAAAATTCATCCAGGGATTCTCTATTATTCCGAGGAAATTAATTAATGCGCTCTCCCGTCTCCTGATCAAAATAATGGATGGCCTCCAGTTCATATCCGAAGGAATAGCGTTCTCCCCCTTCGTATTTATAATGTCCCGGGGTGGAGATAATCAGCTCATGACCGTCATCGAGTTTTCCGTAAAGAATCTTTTCCTTCCCCAGCATTTCTACTACTTCCACATTCACGTTGAAGGTATCTCCGTACTCTCCGCCGGATTCAAACCGCTCGGGTCGTATCCCGGCAGAAACCGCTTTTCCCTCATAGGCTTTAAGTCCTTCCTTATGAGTTTCCGTCGGGGTGATCTGCATCAGGCGATTATCGGAAACAAACCGGCCCTGCTCAATTTTTCCTTTGATGATATTCATGGAAGGGGAACCGATAAAAGCCGCCACAAATAGATTTTTCGGCCGCATATAAAGATCATCCGGTTTTCCCACCTGCTGTATAATTCCGTCGTCCATGAGTACAATCTTACTGGCCATGGTCATGGCTTCGGTTTGATCATGGGTTACATAAATGGTTGTGGTCCCTAACTGTTTGTGAAGCCGGATCAACTCTACCCGCATATGCTCTCGAAGTTTTGCATCCAGATTCGATAGGGGCTCATCCATTAAAAACACTTTGGGATTTCGAACCATGGCTCTTCCAAGGGCTACCCGCTGACGCTGACCACCGGAGATGTCCGAAGGCTTGACGTAAAGATTTTCTTCCATTTGAAGAACCTTTGCCGCTTCCTGTACCCGTTCATCAATAAGGCTTTTTCGTTCTTTTCGCATAGTCAGGGAAAAGGCCATATTCTCATAAACTGTCATATGAGGATAAAGAGCGTAGGACTGAAATACCATGGCAATATCCCGGTCCTTCGGGGCGACTTTATTCATCCGCTTATCATTAAACAGCAAATCCCCTTCCGTGATGGAGTTCAGTCCCGCGATCATTCGAAGCATGGTGGTCTTTCCGCAGCCGGAGGGCCCTAAAATCACACAGAATTCCTGATCTTCAACCTCTAAATTAATATCTTTCAAGGTGAATTCTTCTCTACCCTCGTATTTTTTACCGATATTTTTCAAAACGACCTTCATTATATTTCCTCCTCGCTAAATTATGTGACTCCCGTACTTCTAACCTTTTACCGATCCTTTGGAAAGACCGGATACCAGCTGTCCTTGCAGACTTACAAACAGCAGCACAATAGGAATCGCCGTTAATAATCCGCCAGCGGCAAAGGCCGGCTGATTCATGGTTCGAAAATCGTTAACCAGGGTAAAGAGTCCCGCGGCTAAGGTATAAGACCGCGGACTGGTAAGCAGCACCCGGGGCATTAAAAAGTCCATAAAGGGTCCGATAAAAGACCATAGGCCGATGATCATCAGCATGGGTTTGGCCACGGGCATAATGATCAAACGGTAAATCTGCATATTGCTGCAACCGTCAATTTTTGCAGCATCATCCAGCTCCGTGGAAATGGAGTCGATATACCCTTTTAAAATAAAAGTGTTCGCCGCAATTGCTCCACCGGAGTAAATCAGAATCAGCATCATTTGCCGGGTAAAATAGGGAAGTACGGAAGATAGGATCGAATGCATCGTAAAGAAGGCCGTAATTCCTGCAAAAACCGGAATGGTCTGTATTAATAAAATCGCCATTAAGGAAGCTTTTCGTCCTTTAAAGCGATACCTGGAATAGGCATACCCCGTAAAAGATACGAACAACAGGGTTAGCAGCGCTGTGGAAACAGAAATAAAAATGGTATTTCTCACCCAGGCCAGGTACAAAGTCTCGTTAAAAAGGTATTCGAAATGCTTTAAGGAAAACTCAAAATTCCGATTAAGCACTAAATATCCATCCTGTAGTCCGTTAAAAGCGGAAACCACCATTTGATATAAGGGCCAGATAATGATCACGGACCAAATGATTAAAACCAGATGCGCGATCACCAACCCGATTTTTCCTTGCAGGGTTAAGGGTTGCCGGTCCGAGAGATACAGTTTGCTTTTGTTTTTTCTTTGGAAGAAGGGAAATTTTTCTCCCATTTTTTCCAAAAAGGTTTTTCTGTGGCCGTTGTTGGGTCTATCCATTATAATCTCTCCTCCTTAAAGGCCTTCGAGTTTCTAAATCCCAGATAAGCAAAGAACATGACTCCCAGGGATACGAACAAAATAATCGCCGCACTGATGGCCTGGTATTGATTGACCATGGTAAGTTTGTAAATATAGGAGACTAAAATATCCGTGCCTCCCGCAAGATTTCCGTATCTAGTGGGGTTAAAAGGACCTCCTCCATGGAACAGATAAATAATGGAGAAGTTATTGAAATTAAAGGTATACTGAGTAATTAACAAGGGTGCGGTTTGAAAGAGTACAATCGGCATCGTGATTCGTCGGGTCTTTTGCCAGATCGTTGCTCCGTCGATTTCCGCGGCCTCGTATAAATCCGAGGGGATGGCCTGCAGAACTCCCGTGGTCAACAGGAAGATATAGGCACTTCCCAGCCAGCCTTGCAGGCCGATTAAGGTCAGTCTTGTTAAATTCGTACTGTGTTTAACGATAATTCGCTCTCCGAAAACGTTGCTGATAATGTCGGTTAAGGCTCCGTTGGGAGAAAACATGATGCTAAAGAATAAAATTGTGATAAAGGCCGGTACCGCCCAGGGCAGGAGATAAATTGTTCGAAAGATTTTTTTCCCCAGGATCCGTTCATGATTGGTGATCAGGGCCAGGAGAAAACCGATCAGAATGGCAAAAGTGGTTGCCACAAAGGTCCAGATCAACGTCCAACCAAGAATCTGCCAGAACACGGAACCCGCCAGTCCTTCACCTAAGATCAGGGTTCGATAGTTATCAATACCGATCCAGGAAAATTTCGACTGATGCTGGGGATCCATATTGGTAAAAGACAGCATCAAGGTGGTAATAACCGGTACTACCACAATAAAAATAATCACAAACAATGCGGGAAAGGATACCACATAGGGAAAGCCTTCCTGTTTTATATTTTCCAGGGTTTCAAACCAATTTTTCGGTCGTATCCCCCGGATGGATTTTTCTTCCACACCCTTAATATCCTTCAAAGAAATCCCTAAAAATCCGATGGCGATCAATACCAGAAAAATCGCTAAGATTCCTTCAATCAAAAACATCATGGAAGTATAAACTCTAGGGGCCCCCTCTGCCAAGGTAATAAGACCTGAAATTCCGTCCCCCTGATAATTTCCGTAACCAAGGGCATAGGGTATGGCCGCAAAATAAATGAAAAAAGAAGCTAATAAAAACAGTCCTGCTTTGACAAACTGTTTGTTTAACAATTGTCCCAGACCCGGTAGAAAAATAGTGCTGTATGCAATGACCGGTTTTGTTTTTTCCACTTCGATGGGGATTTTTCGTCTTTTATCGGCGATATCCGCATTCAGGGTTTTTTTCAGCTGCTTAGGCTTTTCCTTCAGTTCATGCTTCAAGTTTTGGATCAGCTCTTGATTTGCTTTTTTAGGAGCCTCCAACGCTTTTAGGGTCAAGGCTTTTTTATATCGATGTTTCAACTCTTTTTTCCCATTTTTTAATGCTTTATCGGAAATCAGTTTTTCTTTTCGCTTTTTTTTCAAGGATTCAATGCTGTTTTTCAATTCTTCTTTCTTTTCCTGTTTGTATTCTTTAAAACGCTCTTTTGCCTGCGCTTCCTCTTCTGCGCTAAGCTTTTGACGTTGTTCTTTCGCTTCTTTTAAATGCTTTTGATATTCCGTATATGTGGAGATAATCTCCGGATAATACTTCTGTTCCAGCTTTGCTTCTTCATAATAATAGGTGGCTTCGTAGCCTAATTCTATATAGTTCTTAAAAAATATTTCTTTTTTCCTGGCTTTAAAATCCTGCACTTTGAAAATTCTCACGTTTCTTGATAAGTCTTTCTCCAAAGTACTTTCATAGGCTTTGCTTTCTTTTTTCAACCCTTTCCAAAAAAGAGATTTCTCCTCTTCATAGGCTTTGTAGGCTTGATGATAAGGGTGCTTGCCTTTGTTTTTCAGCAGTTCCTGCACTTTTTCTTTCAGTGCTTTTCTCTCTTGCCCGCCGACCTTTTCCATTTCTTCCTGCAGTAACGCAATCTCTAATAGATATTGATTTTTACGTTCATAGGTGTTTCCTATTTCATCAACTAAGTATCGATTATACTTTCTCAAGGTACTCCCACCTTTACCAATTTTTACTGACTGTGATTTCCTTACTTAGAGACAATGTGGTGCCGATTAATACCAGGTAAGCCATCAATCTGATGTAGTAAAACAATGAATCAAGGTTCCAGCTGATGAGGGTAAATGCCATACCTCCCAACAGCATGATAAACCAGAGATAAATAAACAGGCTGTTGATCTTTGCCTTTTGATAAGCGAAAAAAGTATGAAGGGCAAACCCTAGAGGAATGACTAAGTTCAGCATATACAAAAGGATATGACCTGAAACGTAGGTATCAAAAGCTTCTGCTTCAGAAATACTAAAGCTTTCCTCGGCCTGAATTCCTTCAAACCATTGTAAGAATCTACCCTGATCCTTGACTTCCATTAAAGCTTCCAAGGAAAGGACCAGAATCAAAATACTGATTGTGATTAACAGGATATAGAGTTTTTTTTGAGTTATTCGGTAATTTCGAGACATCATTTTCACCTTTTCAAAAGGTGCAGGGAGAAAGGCTTAGCCCTTTTCCCTGCACCTTCATTAGTTTAATGGATATTCAATTTTGTTGCAATACTGCTTTTAGAAGTTTAGCATCATGGCTTCAAAGGAAGCTTTGATTTCCTGGTAAGCTTCTTCTGCGTTAGCAGGGTTTACTGATGACCAGGAAAGCATTCCGTTTTTCCAGGTATCCCAAACTTGACCCCATTCGGTAAACAGTGGTCTTGCAGGAGCTTCGTTATAGGATTCGATAACCGCTGCAATAACTTCTTTATCCGTATCGGAAAGTTGGTCGGAATCGGTATACACCGAAGCGTCTACATTTTCCATGATTTTTCCGCTGGCTTCAAAGAACTCTACTGCATAGTCGGTGTTCATGATTTCTTCAATCATCAAGTGACCAAGTAGCATTTGGTCTTCATCCATTTCAATTCTTGCATTAAGAACCAGTCCCCAACCTCCTTGCCAGTGAGCCATGGGATTTCCGTTAATAGTTACCTGACTTAGTGGTAAAATATCCAGGTCCTCTCCGTCGCCCGCTTGGTTTGAAAGGTTTCCGGTAGACCAGGGTCCTTCAATTCGAAGGGCAGTGTTCCCGCCTGTGGTGAACTCAGCGTCCATATAACCCCATGCCGCTTCTTCGTCCCAAAGGTCGGTGCCCGCTTCATGATGAGCTTGCCAGTAGTTAAACAAAGCTTCGAATACCGCTTGTTTTTCCGGATCCAATTCGTCAAAATCCTGGGTTAAGTCGGAGTATAATTCTCCATCTTCATCATGTCCTAAAAATTCAACTTCTGCACTGTTGGTAAAAGCTACTCCAAACCAGGCATCAAATACTGGGATTAACATATCTTCAGGATCTAAATCCGTAAATTCAATGTCAGAACCAAGGTCAATCCCTAAGTCTGCGGCATTGGCTGTGTTTGCAAAGTTGATCAGTGTTTCGATGTTCATGGGAAAGGCCATATATTCGTCGTTAATAATAAAGTTTCCGCCAAGTCCTGCTTCGTAATCATCAAATCCTCCAACCCGATCTGCTAATTCTAAAGCATTTAGTGCTGCTAAGGCGTCATTTTGATACAGGCCGAAGATTCGGTCTGCAGGGATCGCGTAAAGATCCGCTACGTCTTCATTGGTGGGATCCGTTGAATCCAGTACATCTAGATGGTCAAATGACGGTGTTTCAATAAAATTAATGGTAGCATCGGGATTGTCTTCTAAAACTCTGTCTCTTGCCGCTTCATAAAGCGGCAGCCAGTCTTCTTCAACCTGTACGGAAATCTCCGCGGTAAGACCTTCCGCTTCATCAAGATCCGTCTCGCCGTTATCTCCGTTGTCGTCTCCTCCGCAAGCCATTAAAGCAAAACCTAAAACTAAGATTAACAATAAGCCTAATCCTTTTTTCATTGTACATCCTCCCTTAATTTGTTTTCCGGATTGCCGCCCTGATTGCGGGTGCAATCGATTGCATGATTGAGTAAAAAAAAATGTTTATGTGTATAAATTTATTATACCTTCTCCGTCGATAAGTTACAACAATTATTTGAAAATTTTTATAAGTATTCCAATGTTTTTAAAAAACAGGACCGAGAAAGGGTCCCGGCCCTGTCCTTTACATTTTCCTGCTCAATTACTCACTTTGATGCATCAACCTTTTTCAAGTCCCCAAATTTCCTTGGCATACTGCTCGATTGTCCGGTCGGAACTGAATTTTCCCGCTCCCGAAACATTTGCCCAGGATTTTTTCAACCAATTTTTCCGATCTTTATACGCGGGCTCCACTTCCTGCTGGGTTCTGCGATAAGCCGCAAAGTCTTCTAAAATAAAGTAGTGGTCCGGATAATGCCAGTGGGCGCCGTTAAGCAATGCATCATAAAGGTCTTGGAACATTCCGGTGTTTTCATCGTCAAAGGTTCCGTCAATTAGGGTATCCACCACTTTCTTTAGACCCGGAGTATTTTCATAAGGCATGGAGGGATCGTAGCTGTCCTTGATCTTTTCAATATCCTCTACCCGAAGACCAAAGATAAAGTTGTTCTCCGCCCCGGCCTCTTCAACGATTTCAACATTCGCTCCGTCATAGGTCCCGATGGTAGGTGCCCCGTTTAGCATGAATTTCATATTCCCCGTGCCTGAAGCTTCTTTCCCTGCGGTGGAAATCTGCTCTGACAGGTCAGCTGCAGGAAACAGCTTTTCCGCATAGGAAACCCGGTAATTTTCCACAAATACCACTTTCATTTTTCCTCTCATATCGAGATCTTCATTTACCAGGTTCTTTATTTCGTTGATAAATTTAATGATTCCCTTGGCTCTAAAGTATCCCGGTGCAGCCTTTGCGCCGAAGATAAAGGTTCTTGGATGCAAGTCCTCTGAAGGATTTTCTTTAATACGATAGTAGCGATCCAGAATATAAAAAGCCAGAAGCAGCTGCCGCTTATATTCATGAAGACGTTTGATCTGAATATCATAAATCGACTCAGGGTCAATGGAAATGTCCTCATGGATTTGAATAAAATCTGCCAACTCCCGCTTTTTCTGCCGTTTTATGCTTTCAAATCTTTCTAATACCTTTTCATCCCCCCCGTACTTGCTCAGTCCCCTGAGTTTTTCAAGATCCACGACCCAGTCCTTGGACCCTAAAAGTTCCGTAATCAGTTCCGAAAGCTCTGGATTACTCTTTAACAACCATCTCCGTTGGGTAATGCCGTTGGTCTTGTTGTTGAATCGTTCAGGGTATAAATCGTACCAGTGTTTCAGCTCCACGTTTTTCAGCAAGTTGGTATGAAGTTCTGCCACGCCGTTGGTGGAATGGGTTCCGTAAATTGATAGCCACGCCATTTTAATGCTGTTGTTATGAATAATTTCAAAATCACTTTCATTGGAAATCCCACGATCCCTGAGTTCTACCAACAACTGATTATTTATTCGATGAATAATCTCATAAATCTCCGGCAACAACTTTTTATAAAAGTCTACGGGCCACTGCTCCAAGGCCTCTGCCATTAAAGTATGGTTGGTATAGGCCAGGGTTTTGGTGGTAACCTCCCAAGCATCCTCCCAGCTGAGGTCTTCCTCTGCGGTAAGTATTCTCATCAGTTCCGGTACGGCCACGGCAGGGTGGGTATCATTGAGTTGAATGGCATGGAAAAGATGAAACTCTCGGAAATCCTCATGGGTTTCCTTGTACTTATGAATCATGTCCTGTAGCGAAGCGGAAACAAAGAAATACTGTTGCTTTAAACGCAAAATTTTTCCCTCTTCCGTGGAATCATCGGGGTATAGCACTTTGGAAATTGCACTGGCTTTGATCTCCTCTTCCAGGGCTCCCTGATAATCCTGGCGATTGAAGGTTTCCAAATCAAAAGCTTTTTTCCCGTGGGCTTCCCATAGTCTTAGGGTGTTGATGGTTTTTTTCCCGTAACCCACAATGGGCATGTCAAAGGGAACTGCCACTACTTCCTCATCATGGAATTTTACGATAACCGCCTTTTCCCGTCTTTTGATCGACCAGGGATCTCCGTCCCGAGTCCAGTCATCTCCCCTTTCCACTTGAAATCCGTTATTAAACTCCTGTTTGAAAATTCCGTATTGATACCGTATCCCATAGCCCATTAAGGGGTAGTCCTTTGTTGCGGCGGAGTCCAAAAAGCAGGCGGCCAGTCTACCAAGACCTCCATTTCCAAGAGCTGCATCTTCTTCCTGTTCCTCTAAAACATTAATATCGATGTCTTCCTGCTTTAAGATCTCCTCTATTTCATCCTTCAATTGCATATTGATCAGGTTGTTGGTAAGAGCCCTCCCCATCAGATACTCGGAGGAAAGATAGTAAGCTTTTTTCGAATGAGTAAACCGTTCCTCGCTGTTAATCCAATAGGGTGTGATTTCCTCCATCAACACCTTTGCCAAGGCGTGGTATTTTTCCTTTTCCGATGCCTTGTCCATTCTTTTCTTAGCCTCCGTTAATAAACGGGATTCCATTTTTTCTACCAGCGTTTGTCTGTCCATATTATAACCTCCCATAGGTCTTATTTAAGTCGTATATTCTTCTTGCCAAGTCTTCGGATAATTGATGGTGCTCCATCCGCCAATCCCAGTTTCCTCCAAGGGTAGAGGGGATATTCATTCGGGCTTCATCCCCCAGGCCCAGAAAGTCCTGCATCGGCGCCACCGCAATATTGGATACGGAACTCCAGGCTCCCCGGATCAGTCCCCAGGGGTATCCTTCCCTGTCGTCGAGCTTTAAATATTTTTTTGCAAAGTCCAGCTGTTCTTCAGGAATGTTTTCCATCCACCCCACGGCGGTATGATTATCATGGGTCCCCGTATATACCACGGAGTTTTGGGTGTAGTTATGAGGCAAGTAATCGCTTTCTTCCCGGGGATCAAAGGCAAACTGCAATACTTTCATTCCCGGAAAACCGGAGTCCTTGATTAACTTTTCTACTTCAGGTGTGAGGTAGCCTAAATCCTCGGCAATAATTTTCAGTTCGCCCAGTTCCTCTTTGATCGCCCGGAAAAGCTCCATTCCCGGACCCTTGGTCCATTCCCCGAAGATTGCGGTATCTTCCCCGAAGGGCACTTCCCAGTAAGCTTCAAATCCTCTGAAATGATCAATTCTAAGTACATCATACAGTGTAAAGCTATGGGCAATCCTCTTGATCCACCACTTATATCCGCTATCTTTCATCGCTTCCCAGTCGTAAATGGGGTTTCCCCACAACTGACCGGTACTGGAAAAAGCATCGGGAGGACATCCGGCAACGGTGATGGGTTTTAGATTTTCATCCAGTTGAAAAAGTCCCGGATTTTTCCATACGTCGGCACTGTCTTCGGAAACATAAATCGGTAAGTCTCCTATGATTTCTATGCCTTTATCATTAGCATACTTTTTCAATCGATGCCAATGTCGGTCAAAATAATACTGGGTGAAAATCCAAAAGAAAATTTCTTCCTGATGATTTGCCACAAATCTTCTCACAGTTTGGGAACGCCAATTTCGGTAGTCCTTCTCCCACTCCAGCCAGGATTTTTCTCCGTGGGATTTTTTAATCGCCATATACAATGAAAACTCCTGTAACCAGCTGAAGTTTTCCTGATAGTATTCTTCCAGACGGCTTCTCAGAACCCCTTTTCCTCTTTCATAGGCTTTTCTCAGCAATTCCATTTTCCCTTCATACAAATGAAGGTAATCCACCTTTTCAGAGTTTTTATTAAGATTAATCCCTGCGACTTCCTCCCCGGTTAAAAACCCTTCATTGATCAGTTCTTCGAAATCAATAAAATAGGGATTGCCCGCAAAGGCAGAAAAGCTTTGGTAGGGAGAGTCTCCGTAACCGGTGATTCCCAGGGGGAGAATTTGCCAATACTTTACTCCGGATTTATCTAGAAATTCTACGAATTTATAGGCTTCTTTCCCGAAATCTCCAATGCCATACTCTCCCGGTAAGGAAGATATGTGCAGCAAAATTCCATTTGAACGTTTAAACATATAAGGGTCCTCCTTGTCATTCCATGGGTTCATTTCTGCTTTTTTTCCGTTTAATTTCATGACTTTTTCTATGAATCCTGCCGCTGTTATCTATAATGGTAAATCTGATGACTTCCAGTTCTTTATGAGGCTTTTCAACCTCTATATGGTAACTATCTTGTTGGAATTCAACGATGATTTTCATCAAATTCTTCTCCCTGTTTTCCAGACTGATGCCGTCATCATCATAAAAGGTATGTTCCGCCTTATCGGTTACATAGGCCAGTACCTCCAGTTCTTGTACCGATAACTTCGACACATTCGCTGCGGATTTTCCCAGAGGAATCATTTTGTTTTCCCGTAGAAAAAACCGTAAATGGTCCAAATCATAGGATAATCGCTGAGGGCCTGCAGGAGCCAGGGTTATTTTCGTAGCCTTCTCGGATACCGTAATCAGCGCCATTCTTTCCGGAAGATCCACCAATCTTTGGGATTGATGTTTTTTATGGATCGGAGCCAGCATAATTTCCTCTCCGATCAGCAGCTGGTCTTCAATCTCTTCGTATCCGCCGCCGTATTCAAAGGCCAAGGGTTTAAAGAATAATTGATAATTCTCCACGGCCTTCATATACGTGGAATATAAATAAGGAATCAATCGATAGCGCCCTTTAATAATGCTTCGGGAGTTTTCCAATACCGCTTCGGAAAAAGCGTAGGGCTCCTGAGGCCTTGTATCCAGTGCGGAATGATTTCGAAGCAGGGGGGTAAACGCACTGAACTGCAGCCACCGGGTAAGAAGTTCCCCGGAACACTGACCGCCGAAGCCCCCGGTATCGGCTCCGATGTAGTAAAATCCGCACATATTAATGGAGGGCATCATCCGAATATTTTCTTCCAAATGGGTCCACCAGGAGGCATTATCTCCCGTCCAGATCCCCCCGTATCGATGCATCCCGATGCTTGAAGCCCTGGAGATCAGTAAAAACCGTTTGTCCAAATGTTTCGATAATCCGTAATTAGCGGCACGGGTCATATAATCTCCATATAGATTATGTACATCTTTGTGGCGCTGCTTTTTTCCTTGGACCCTATGGTAAAATCGTTGATGATAATCTTCATCGTTTAAGAGGTTGGCAAAGGTATCCTTCAGTTCAAAAAATTTATGAACATTCAGATTTTTCCCCCGGCAAGCCGAGGCTAAGTCTATAGCCTCTTCAAGATTCTTTTCGTCATAAAAGATCGCCGGCTCGTTCATATCATTCCAAACCCCTTCAATGCCAAGGTCTGTAAGAAATTTATACTTCTCTCCGAACCACTGTCTGGTTTCCCTTTGCAGGAAGTCGGGAAAATGAACCTTCCCCGGCCATACCGCTGCCACATAAGGGGCTCCCTCTTCATTGAGACAAAAGTGTTTTCCTTTAATACCCTCTTCATAGATATCATAATCCGGTTCAATTTTTATCCCGGCATCAATGATCGGTACTAGGTAGACACCGTTATTTTTCAGTTTCCTTACGAATTTTCCAAATTCCGGGAACCGCTCTTTGGAAACCGTGAAGTTTTTAAAATCCTCCATATAATCCAAATCCAGATAAATTCCCTCTAAGGGGATTTGTTCTTGTTGAAATCTCTCATATACCCCTTTAATTTCTTCTAAGTCCTTATATCCCCACCGGCTTTGAAAATAACCGAAGGCCCACTTCGGAGGAATATAGGCTTTTCCCGCCACTTGAAGGAACCGGGATACAACCTCTTCCATACGGTTTCCCGGAATTTTAATAAGACGAAAATCCTTACCGTGGATCTCAACAGTAAATTTCTGATCATCCTGAAATCCCACGTCATAAACCACTTCCCCGGGAAAATCTATAAAGTATCCCGTCAGCCCCTGTTCCTTTACATGAACAAAAAAATTATGGGCCCCGTATAGTTCGTTTTTATCCTCGGTATGATTGGCCTCATCCCGACAATAGGATCGAAACCTTCTGCCTCTGCGGTTGATGCTTCCAAGATGCTCTCCCAGTCCATAGATTCGGTCCCTTGGGAGTAATGGAAATTGCAACTTCGTAGTCTTTCCCAAAGAAATTTCTTCATTACAGTGGATCTTCTCCGGGACGCCCTTTTCCAACAGGGCCCCGGTATCCAAGGGGCTTCCAAATTCAAATGCTTCGACTTCGTTATTCAGTTTATAAGACTTCACAGCATTGCCTCCTTTGCGGAAGTTTCATTGACATTTTCCCTTATTATGGTACTTTAACCTGGTTTATGCAAACGATTGCCTTCATTTTTTTTAATATAATATCACACTTTTCCCACTTTTGTAAGGAGTATTAAGAAAATTAATCCTTTAGTACGAACATGCCGCTGCCTAAAATTCCCGCATCATTTTTTAAATCCGCAATAACAATTTTAGTGGGGTTTTGCTCTTTCACATAGGTATGGGTTTTCACAACAACCCTCAGGTCTTCCAAAAACAAATCTCCGCTTTCACTAAGGCCGCCTCCAAGGGCTATAACCTCAGGATCAAATATATTGATCAGGTTGGCAATCCCGATGGCGAGATAATGGGTAAAACGGTCAAGGGCTTTTATTGCTATTTTATCATTATTTCTGGCGGCAGCAAAAATTTGCTGGGTAGTGAGGGACTTTTCCTTTTTTCCATGAACAGTCTTCAAACTTGAGGTTTCTCCCGCATCCATAAGATGCGTGGCGTATTTCACCAAGGCCGTTGCGGAAGCAAAGGTTTCAAGGCAACCGTTATTGCCGCAGTTGCAATTATAAAAGTTTTCTCCGATGACCATATGACCGATTTCCGTGCCTAAATAATGACTGCCATGAAAGACATTCCCGTTGATGATCACCCCGGCACCCAGTCCCGTTCCAAGGGTCAGCAGTAAAGCATTTCGGGTATTTTTCATGGCTCCGAAATGAAACTCCCCAAATCCCGCTAAGGAGGCATCATTTCCCACCTTCACCCGGGTGCCCAATTGTTCTTCCAAAATTCTTTGTAAGGGTTTGTTCTTCCAAAAAAGGTTGTTGGCAAAAACCACCTCGCCCTTTTCATTGGCAACCCCTGGAATTCCGATTCCGATTCCAACTAAATGACTTATTCTTAAGCCTTCTTGCTCTAAAATCCTATGCACTTCCTCGGTAATAACCTCCACAGTCTCATGAAAATCTTTAGAAATCGGTGTTTTACGTTTGTTTTTTCGAAGGATTGCCCCCTTTGACGAAATCAAACCGAATTTAATGCTTGTACCTCCTAAATCAATCCCGATCATTATCTTTTGCTGTTGATCCATGCTTATCCTCCTAACCATCCTGAATTAATATGCTTATTATATCATATTACCCCGAAAATTTCTTTTGCCCACAGTCTTTACTTTTGCGTCGCTTTGCATTATAATATACTTTGTTGTAAGTAATCAGGGACTGTAGTTCAGTGGGAGAATACTTGACTGGCAGTCAAGGGGTCAGGGGTTCGAATCCCCTCAGTTCCACCAATTGAAAAGCGTTAGAATTTGAGCCTTGGGAGCAATTCCCGAGGCTCATTTTTGTATTCACGCCATCACTGAATTTTTAATTTTACTTATTTGTCATCTTTTATGATGTCTTTCCGGGAAGTCTCTTTGCTGGTTAGAATTATCACTTCTTAGTCGGAATATTCTATTACAAAAAGGTGCCGAGGCACCCTTTGTTATTGCAGTTTATCCATATACACCTTTAACAGTACAAACTCAAAGCCTTCCTCCAGCAAAGCCTCTACTCCCAGTTTGACTCCTTCTGCGATATCACTGTCGGGATGATTCATATGAAAGAGCATGATTGCTCCCGGTTCGGCCTGTACCATGCTTTCGTAGATCTGGTTCGCCGTGAAAGTGCCCCCGGCATCGCCTAATACGTTATAGTTTACCGCGATTTCCCCTAAGTCTTCGACTATTTTTACCGCCACTTCATCATAATAGGCCGTGCCTGATCGGAAAAACTTCGATGCATGACCCGTTAACTCTTTGATCTTTAAATGATTTCCATAAACCTCTTCATACACCTCTTCAATGGAGGCGGTTCCCGGGATTCCGTAAGCGGAATTCCCCTGTACGGATAAGGGTTTATGGTCTTTTCCGTGGTTGGCAATATCAAAAATTGGATTTTCCCAAAGGGCTACTAAGGTATCGGGATGATTATCAATCCATTCCCCGCTGATAAAGAGGGTTGCGGGGATTTCCTTCTCTTTTAAATACTCGATTAAGGCTCGATCATAGGCGCCGCCGCAGGCATCAAAGGTAAGGGCGATTACCCGGTCTTCGGTATCAATTCTCGTTTTAACCCCCGTCACCCACTCTCCCCACTCTTCCGGTTCTTGATCTTGATATCGCTCTTGTATTTCCTCTAAAGAAAGGACAACGGTCTCCTCGTCCTGTCCTTTCTCTAGAGTTTCTCCCTCTTCTCCCTCTTCTATCGTCTCATCATCCTCTGTCGGATCCGGATCTTCTTGGGGTTCCCCCTCTAGGGACTGCTCTTGTTCTATGGTTTCTTGATCCTCTAAACTCTGTTCCTCTTCCGTATCTCCATTACAGGCTGCAAGTAACAATAAGGATACTATCATAATTATTCCAACAAAGTTTTTACCCATATAGCCAACACCTTACCTTATGACCGGGTTCTACTTCCCTAAGTTCCGGCAGCTCCTCTTTGCAATGCGCCATTACCTCGGGACATCGGGTGGAAAACCGGCATCCCTTGGGAAAATCCGTGGGATGGGGTACGTAACCTTCAATGGTGTCTAAGTATTCCAGTTTATCGTCAATCCTAGGAATGCACTTCATCAGTCCCTTGGTATAGGGGTTTTTCGGATTTTTAAACAGCCGCTGATTGGTAGTCTCCTCCATGATTTTACCGCAGTACATCACACATACCCGGTCCGCCATTTCCGCCACCACTCCTAAATCGTGGGTGATGAGCATCATCGACATCCGGTTTTCACTTTGGAGCCTTCTCAGTAAATCTAAAATTTCCGCCTGTATGGTTACATCCAGGGCTGTGGTGGGTTCGTCGGCTATCAAAAGCCGGGGATTGCAGATAATGGCCATGGCAATCATGATCCGCTGGCGCATACCTCCGCTGAATTGCCCGGGAAATTCATCGTATCGCTTCTCTCCATCGGAGATGCCCACCCGTTTCATCATTTCAATGGCTTTTCCTTTGGCCTCGGCTTTCGTGGTATTTTCGTGAATCATTAAGGCCTCTGCCACCTGCTCTCCCACTTTGATCATGGGGTGCAGAGAACTTAAGGGATCCTGATAGATCATACTGATCTCTTTGCCCCGTAAGAACCGCATTTGTTTATCGCTTTTTTGCAATAAATCATCTTCAAAAATATCCTGACGATTAAATAGAATTTCTCCGGATATGATTTTTCCCGGTTCATCTATGAGACCCATAATCGACATGGAGGTAACACTTTTCCCGCTGCCGGATTCACCGATCAAGGCCAGTACCTCCCCTTGGTTAATATCAAAGTCCACGCCGTCCACCGCAGGCACTTCCTCCTTATCGATGTAAAAATAGGTTTTTAAGTTTTTAACCTGAAGTAATTTCATAAAAAACCTCCTAGTTTTCTTTCAGCTTCGGCATTATTTTCGCCTTCAAGGATTTTAACAGTAGAAAAATCAAATAGTAAAACAGCGCCAGGGTTAAGGTGAATAGTGTAAACACCACTTGAGCCTGTTCGATGCTTAGACGACTGGTGGTATAAATATAAATCAAGTGATAGCCCATTCCCTGATAATAAAATAATCGTTCTACGATTATTAAGCTGGCAAACATCATTCCCATGATTGTGGGGAAAATCGACAGGATTTCAAACGTAATGTTTTTCATCATATGTTTTCGTAGAATCTGAAAATAAGAGCATCCTTTTCCCCTTGCGGTAATAATATAAGCCTTCTCCTGCAAGCCCTCAATGGTATTGGCCGTAACTCTGGAAATATAGGCTGCAGGCAACACGCTGATGGAAATGATCGGAAAAATGCTTTGATACCAGTGTTCATCTCCTAAAAAATGAATCGGGCCGATACCTAAAAAAGCTATTTCATTATAGTACAAGTAAATCGCACCCAGTTGTATCAGGCTAATGGTTAACACATCAGGAATCGACAATGGAATATAGGTCTGGAGCAGCTTAAATGTTCCGGCAGTCCTTTTTTTCCGACTGTCGATGATCCCTTTCGGGATGCCGATTAACAGGGCTAACAGCGTTCCGAAAAACAGCACCGCAAAACTTAAGGAAAAGGCTCCCCTCAGCATGGTTAAGGGGGTGGTGCTTAAAATCTCCATATTAAATACCTCTCCGCTGAAAAAGCTTGCAAAGTTTTGAGTAATACTTCTTTGGATCTCTTCTAAGGGCATATTCCAATGAAATTCACCATGATGATATTCCACATCAAAATCCATAGGAAATCCGGTTGCCACAATCACTACAGCTAAAACAATGACAAGAATCAGAATATGATAGATTGCTTTTTTCATTAGGTTAATGGTCATTTCAAAATTCATAGGGACCTCCTTCTAGTTTTGTGGCTCTTTCAAATGGGAATTCATGGTTATACTGTCCACAATAATTTGCCCTGTACCTTCCATTTTTTCATAATTAATGCTTTCCACCTTGTCTTCCAGACGGTTGATATAAGGATAGTAATTGCTTCCAAATCCCATGCTGAACTGGGAGTTCATATTCATTCCATATAGGGCACGGGAGACTGAGCCTCTGGCCCATCGTTGAGATGCGTCAAACATTCGGTAATTAATTTCCAGCTCTTGCAGCCTTTGGCTAAGACTGGTTCTAATTAAATAACTGGTATCACTTCTTTTTTGCCCATGCATAATATTGATCTCCAATTGGTCCACACTTTCATTACCGGTGTAACCCACATCGATATAAGTATAGGGGAAATCCGCCTGCTGAAAGGTTCGCTGGGAGGCTGTGTATTGAAAGCTCCCTCGAATTCTAAAGGGATAAAAGCTATATTCTCCATCCCAAAAGATGAACATCACGGTTTTTTCTAATGGTTCTTCCATCGCAGAAAGCACTCTTGCAATTTCCAGGCTTGTGGCCGCAGGTGTTGCGGTAATTGCCGGAGCGAAAGCTTCTCTTCCCCCGGTGTAGGCTCCGTCATAAGGAGCTCCGATAACAATCAGTTCCCTTGGACCTTCCTGCTCCCAGTTTTCTCCCGGTATTATGGCCGTGATATTTCTTCCGGGATAGCTTGGGAGTTTGGGCGGCTTCACAAACAAAGCCATCTCCACATCGGCTCCATCCAAGGATTGTCGAAGATCCTCAAAGGGGATAATCAGTGTTCTATTATGGCTGTAGGTATCAATCAGTTCCCGGTCATAAAGGTCCGTATTTAGTATTCCCAAGTGATAAGAGATTCCTCGAGGATTACTTACCGTAGGGAAATTATGGGTAGCTGAATGTGCCCAAACACCTTGTCCCCTCACATACAACTGACTATGAATATCCCCATGGTCTTCGATATCGATTAACGGAATATGCTGCTGTTCATCGGTGATTTTCACGGAGGTATGATCCTCATGGTAGGTAATGGTTTTTCCGTGATAGTCGATCCAGCCTGCTTCATTTGTATCTTCTTCAAGGTGCATCTCAGCCTTGTGCAGGGCGGGGATGATAAAATCTTCATTGATATGATAAACCTCAGCGTCTTCCCCTTGATAGACTTCAATGTAAGCCTCCTCAACGATAAGCCTTTCAAAAAATCCTCCGGACTCATCCAAGGTATTAAACTCCTGGGTATAGCTTTCTTCCCAGGGTTTAAGTCCATAGGACTTCAGGGTGTCGATGATATATTCGCCGCTTTTGTTGCCGCCTTCAAACCCCACCAGACGCCCTTCATATTTTTCATCACTCAGCTCTTCTACGTGGGTTTTTGCCCGTTCAATATCAAAAAAGTGCTGACTGGCCTCGGCAGGATAGGAGAAGTACCCCAGGATCAAAAGCACCGCTAGGGTTTTTCCTAAAACCGGTTTCCAGTATATTTTAAAACTTCTTAACTGCATCCAGTAAATCTTCGGTGAAGCGAGAAAAAATCCTTTTCGAATGAAGCTTACGATCTGAGAATTTCGTTTTTGAAACTCGATGCGAAGCCCTTCTCCGGTCAGATTAAACGCCGTTACGCCGAAAAAGAATGCCAGGGCGGGAAACAGGGTTAACCACATTCGATCATGATAGAGACGGATAACCTCCGGCGCCCTGGCCAGCATACTTCCCCATTCCGGTTCAAAGGCCATTTCAAAATTTCCTTGAAAAGCCTCGGCTAAAGGCATTCTTCGAGGACCGATAAACACCGTCAGCACGCTTAATTGAGCTAACAAAAAGAGCACCATGCCGATTTCTATAAAGAGGAAACTTATCACATGGGGAATTAAATGGGGCAGAAGGTTTTGCACGCCGATTTGCAACGGATTTTTTCCTACGGCGACTTCCCCTTCGATGAAATCCTCTTCCATAATTAATGCGGTTTGATCTTCTATCATCGATGCAAGCTTGGACCAGCCTATAACGGTTAAAACAATGGCAAAGGCCAAAATAGCCCGATCTATCTCCAGGTTTCGAAAATAGTTGATATTCAAAATCACAAAAGCTATCAACAGCTTTGGAATGGTAGTAAAAAAAGTGTTAAACATATTGATGAATAGGGATACGGATTTCACCCCCATACCGGCAATAATGCCCAAGGGCATGGCTACCAAAATCCGGAGAAAGACCACTAATAAAGCGACATGGAGGGTGTTTCTGGTGCCATATATGATACGAGTGTAAATATCCCTGCCCGCTTCATCACTCCCCATAATATTTTCCCTATTCGGGGGAAAGGGCCTTGTTGCAAACTCCTCTACCCATTCGCCGTCCCGTCGAACTTCAATATACTTTGCAGCCTCTTCTACATTCGGATTTTTATCAGTTAATACCTGGGGGAAAAAATATGCAAATAGCATGATCAGTACTAATATTCCCCCTAGCAGTAGCGGAAAGTTTATTTTTTTGAGTAAATTAATCATGGTTGTCCTCCGTTCCGTGGAACAGATGGCAGGCAACTTCATGGGTTTTGTCCACTTTTAATTTAGGTTCTATCTCTTTACAGACCTCCATGGCCTTTGGGCATCGGGGATGAAAGGAACATCCCTTGGGAATATTCAGGGCGCTGGGAATTTCATCGTTAAGATGAATGCGATTGCGTTTTGCTTCCGGATTCGGTATCGGAGATGCGGACATCAAGGCCATGGTATAGGGGTGCTTCGGCCGCTCAAAGACTTCTTCCACCTCGCCGATTTCCACAATCTTTCCGAGATACATGACCGCAACCTCATCGCTGACATGCTTAATGACGTTTAGTCCGTGGGCAATAAACAGATAGGTCAAGTGATATTCCTTTTGAAGGTCTTTTAACAAATTAATAATTTGAGACTGTACGGACACATCCAAGGCGGATACCGGTTCATCACAGACAATGAACTTCGGTTGTGTGGCCAGGGCCCGGGCAATGCCGATTCGCTGTCTTTGTCCCCCGGAAAATTCATGAGGAAACTTTTTCCGATCTTTTTTTGACAGGCCGACGATTCCCAACAGCCGCTCCACCTCTTTTTTATACTCCAAGGGGGTCACGATTTTGTGAATATGCAGGGGTTGTATTAAAATATCCTCTATGGTCATTTTATAATCCAGTACAGAGTAAGGATTTTGAAAAACCATTTGAATGTTTTTTCGCATTTTACGAAATTCCCGATTGCTTATTTTACTGATATCACGGCCTTCCAAAGAAACCTTTCCTTCGGTGGGTTCCAACAAACGCAGAATCAGCCTGCCCGTGGTGGATTTCCCGCTGCCGGATTCTCCTACCAGTCCCAGGGTTTTCCCTCGTTGAATCCCAAAATTTATACCGTTGACCGCATGTACTTCTCCCGTTTTTATTCCTAAAACTTTGCTTTTTAATGCAAAGGTCTTTTTCAGGTTTTCTACTCGGATCATTTCCAACCTAGCCCCTCCTTTATGTATGTAGAAATACTTCATATGAAAATTATTTTATACCACCATATATTTTTTGTCAATTTCAAATATTGTCCGAAATATATAATGATTCTCATTATATAATGACGTTTTCCAGCGGGTTTCGGTTTCATCTTATTGAGAAGTCCCTTTCTCTATTGATATAATAAAATAGAAATAAAATTAAAACATAGGAGGCGAATTTTATGGCTTATAGAATTAATGATACCTGTATTAACTGTGGGGCTTGTGTACCGGAATGTCCGGTGGACTGCATCACTGAAGGGGACGAAATTTATGTAATTGATGAAGAAGCTTGTATCGACTGTGGTGCCTGTGCCAATGTATGCCCCGTAGATGCTCCGGAACAGTTATAAAAAAAGCTGCAATAAAAAAGATCCTCCCAAAATCCTTTTATGATAAGAGGTTTTTCGAGGGTCTTTTTTTGTTGGTTATTCTTTTGATAATTCTTCTTTCCTGAAAGCTTAAAACCGATTACCATCGGTAGTTCCCTTTCGGTACCGTAAAATCATTGCCCCGATAATGAGTATGCCGATCAATATAAAGCTTAGCTCATAACCCAGTAAGGGAATCATACCGGAAAAAACGAAAGCACCGGAGGCAATAAAAACATCGATGGTGTTTTCCTGAATGGAAATTGCAATGGCTCGAGACTCTTCGGAAACTGTCTTGATCAGTCTTGTGGTAAGTCCCAGGACAGCCCCTGCATACCCTATGCCGAGTAGAATCGCAGCAAGGATCATTATCTCGGATAAAAAGCCCACGGTGGTTAAGAGGATCAGTCCGATTCCATAACTTAAACCTAATAAAAGAATAATCAGCAGTGGAGACTTATGATCCAGAAGTCTTCCCACGGCAATACTGGCGATAATTCCTGCAAAGGAGTATATGGTAAAAAAGATCCCGGAATTTTCCAGGGTTGCAATTTGCTCCAGATATACGGGGGCAAATGTGAAAATAATCCCGGAAGCAAAGGAAAAAATCGCGATCCCTAAATAGATTTCCCGTAACTCATGATCCTTCAACACCTCTTTCGCCTGATAAAAAAACTTCAGTTTTTCCGATGCCTTCGGCTTCGGACCGTGGATCAAAAGCATTAACAAAAATCCGAGGATCCCGATGCCGAAACTCCACAAAAACCAGGTGTTATAATCATAGCGATTGATCAGACTGATGGCAATTAAAGGACCGAGTAAAAGGCCCGATGCACTCATTAACCGGTATAGCCCCATATAGGTTCCCATCTTGTGAAAGGGGGCTACATCTCCTACAAAGGCGGGCCCGCTGGCAAAATACGCCGCTAAGCCGATGGATTGATAGATTCTGATAAATATCACGGTCCACACCGATTGGGCAGCGTATAAAAGAATCGGCGTGCTCCCGAAAACAAAGGCTCCGATTAATAAAGGGATTTTTCTGCCGCTGCGGTCCGATAAGGGCCCGAGATATATCCGAAAAATTACCGCTCCTAAAAAGAACAGCGTTCCTTGAAGCCCCGAATGAAATTCCCGTCCCCCTAATTCTAAAATATACAGGGGCGTGGTGGTGACACTGGCCCAAAAGTTTAGAAATACCAAAAGGGAAACCGTGTAAAAAATCACCCAGTTTCTAACCGCTCCTTGCTTTTTTTGTGCTTGAGACATATTTAGCATCCCTTCTCCTAAATCTACTTTTTCTTTGGAAACCAGGGGAAAAACTTTGGAGTTACCTCCTTATATTCTTGATACCCCGGTCTTTTATCAAAACTTTTTTCCAGCATCGGTACCCCGGAGACAAATAAAAGCAGATAGGTAATTACAATCGGACTGACAAAGACGGCGATGGAACCACCTGCCGATACGGAAATTACCGCCAGTCCCCACCACATGGTGGCCTCGCCGAAGTAATTGGGATGCCGGGTATATTTCCATAGTCCCGAGCTCATGATTTTTCCTTTGTTCTTTGGGTTTTCCTTGAATTTTTTCAGCTGATAATCCCCTACACTCTCAAAGAAAAAGCCGATGATCCAAATCCCCAGACCGATAAGGGCAAACAGGGAAATTCCTCCCGGAGCATCCCGGGTGTTGATCAAAACCACCGGAAGGGCCACGATAAACATAAATACTCCCTGGAGCATATACACCTGGAAAAAAGCCCGGGGGATTACCCATTTCCCCCATTCTTCCCGCCATTTGGCATAGCGAAAGTCCTCTCCTTTTCCAAGGTTTCTTTTCATAATATGATAAAACAGGCGAACGCCCCAAATACTGATCAGGATCGTAATTAACAGATTGGCGCCGCCGACGTTCCCCGAGCGCAGGGTGGTAAACCAGGCTAAAATTACAAAGCCGATTCCCCAGCCGATATCCACAATGGAGTTATTTTTAATCAAGGTCCCCACTACAAAAAACAGAAAGAAATACACAAATAATACAATAATGGATTCGATAATTATAGAATGCAAAATTACGCCCCCTCTCGAATAAAGCCTACGGCTATGGCTCCTTCGCCCACATGAAGGGCGGTGACCGAAGAGATTTCCGTAATGTATTTCGGTGCTTTTCCGATAATCCTCTGGATATCCTTGGCAAAATCCTCGGCACCTTTTCGATCCTTAGAATAAACCACCACGTATTCCGTAATGGGGGTTTCCTTATTTTTCTTCTCCAGCATCTTCTTGATTTTACTCATCAGCATTTTTTTCGACACGGCGATGGAAAAAGCCGTACCCTTACCCTCTTTGTCCAGAGAAATGATTGGGCGGAGTTTGAAAAATACACCGATTTTTCCAACTACCTTAGGGACCCTGCCACTTTTCAAGGAATTAGCAAAGGTATTTAAGGCTACGTAAATCTCCGTTCGGGGAATAATGTTTTCAATGGCTTCCAGTATCTCTTCCTTTGATGCTCCCGATGCCGCCATCTCTGCCACACGGGTCACCAGCAGGCCTTGGCCTCCGGAGTTCAGCTTCGAGTCGATTACTTCAATAGGATAGCCCTCTTCTTTTAGTTTTTTTCCGTATTTTTCCACGCTTTCATAGGTTCCGCTAAGCTTTCCGGATACCATGATGCAAATAATACTCTCGTAGTGTTCCTTAAGATAGTCTAATTTTTGTTTTACCTGCATATCATTGGGCTGTCCGCTGTTGGGATAAATCTTAGAGTGCTTAATCGTTTCATAAAAATCCTCCACACCTACTGTAACCTTGTCTAAATACTGATTTTCTCCCACAAAAATATTTACGGGAAGCAAATGCACGTCGTACTCATCCAAATAAGACTTGGGAAAGTCTCCGATGGAATCCGTCAAAATAGCAATTTTCGAGATTTTATCCTTGAGTTTTTCCTGAATCCTCATATCCTCGATCTTCGGTCGATCAATCACACCGTACTTTGACAATTCTTTAAATACCTCCTCTACCTTATTGGTATGAAGGTGCACATGCTTTAAGGTCGTACTTCCCGCCACAATAATGGAATCTCCATAGGCCCCCAGGGCTTCTTTTAATCGGTCCTTATCCACATTTCCCTTAATCAAGGTTTCCGTGCAGTAGCGGAACTCCGTGTTTTCATGTTTTCGGTCGTAGCTTTGATTGAAGACCCCCGCCCCTTGAAAATCCCGGGAAATTTCAATGGTCTCTCCGCGGATAAACTTGATAATCCCTTCCAAATAATAAACAAACCCTTTGGCTCCGGAATCCACCACATTATGTCTTTTTAAGACTTCCAATTGATCCGGGGTCTTGGCCAGAAGACTTTTGGCTTCGTCGATGGAGCTTAAAAACATCTCCTCTACATTCTGATACTTATCCTTATGCTCGGATAAATACAGGGACCACTGCTTCATAACCGTAAGCATGGTTCCTTCCACGGGATTGACAAGGGAATCGTAAATCCCTTCCGAGGCCTTTCGTATGACCTCAATAAAGTCTTTTAAAGAAATTCGGTCCTTTCCTTCACTGGCAGTGGCAATACCGGAAATATACTGGGCAAAAATCACTCCGGAATTTCCCCTTGCACCGTAGATGGAAGCCTCTGCCATGGATTTACTGGTTTCATAGAAGGAATCCACCACTTGAGTATAGTCGATTACAGAGTTCAGAGTCATTGCCAAATTGCTGCCGGTGTCCCCGTCGGCAACCGGAAATACATTAATTTTATTCAAATGGTCCTTATTATTGATTACTTCCATAGCCCCATGGCGAAAAATATTATAAAAATCCTTACCGTTTAGATAGTTTTGTTTCATTTTCATCACCTTCTTTTTAGATTTTTTTGCGTTAAATTACAGCACTGCTGAACACCTTTTTCTTATAATAAATAATTAATAATGCCAAAGGAAACCCCTGCGGTAGCCCCGGACAGTACCGTTCCCCAAATCAAGTCAATCACGGCAATCGCAATCGGCCAATCCTGTAAGGTTGCCAGATTCGTTAAATCATAGGTTGCATAGGTGATCAGTCCAAAAGCTCCTCCCGCAAGTACTGCGTATCTTACATTTTCCTTTTCCAGCGCCGGGTCGATGACAAAGAAGATCAGTCCCCCAATAAAGATACAATAAAAAATAATGGCAGCGTTCCAGTTTACCTTCTTTTTCATTAAGTGCCCCAGATACTTCCTGTAGAGTTTTTTTGCGATTACTCCCAGCCAAATTAAGTCAATGACCATAAAAACCGCAAAGGTAATTAGAAACCGAAAAAACCAATGTATCATTCCATACCTCCTCGTCTAATATGTTATGGCTACTTTATTTCAGTAGTCTAAGCATATTTTTATTTTTAATTGAATCAGCCTTTATGGATTTTTTAGGATTTCCTGCAACTCTTCCCTTGAATAAAATCCTTTAATGCCCCGAAGTTGTATTAAGTATTTTTCCACTTCCCACAGGGAAAATATATGGGTTTCTTCCAGTCCTCTTTGAATGATTTTTATATAGCTTCGATCAGGAGGATTGATTTTCAGCTGCTGAAAATCCCCGGGAAACGTGAATGTGTAGATCGGATAGCCTTCTTCCTCTCCCATATGAAGCAGTTTTCCATACCAATTATTTGGGAACATCACTTTACTCTCTCCCGCTTTCGGTAAGGTCCAGTGAAGCATTTGATCTAAGGGAATATAGTTTTCCTGCTTTACCAGGTCAAAAAACTGGTCTTTCGTAACAAGGTACATTCTGGCGTAGGTAAGGGCCGTGGGATCCTCCTTCGGATCGATGGCCGCTACCCCTTTGTCGTTCCACCGGGTGGAACTGCCGGCGAAAATCATCTCATGGGGAATGGTTTTTCCCCGTGCCTTTAGCGGCGCCGCCCTATCCCTGCAACCCTTTTCCGATTCCATAGAACCCACGGGCTGCCCCCCGGACAGATAACAGTTGAATCGATTTTTATTCAAATTTGACCCATAGCTTAAATACCATACATATTCTTTGTTATTCACAAGCATTCCTCCTAAATCCATTCTTTTACAGTCTATACCCATTTTCTTATCCTAATCACGAACTATTATCGAAAAAATAGTATAAAAAAAAGACTTCAACAGAAGTCTTTTTGTAGTCCTACACCCAGTTCTTTAATGTTCAGCCCTTGGGCCAGGGCAATTTTGCTTTCTAAATCCGTACAATGTCCCGCATATACTTCTCCGATTCCCTGTTTTTTTAAGTAGTTCAAGGTTTTGTCCAAAAGCTTCCGATCGGCATTTTGCAAATGGAAGCCTCCGATTACCCGGTGGATTTTTTCTTCCTTTGTCACTTTTTTCGCATATTCCACCGTATTGCAGATCCCCGCATGGGCACAGCCCGTTAGAATTACCAGTCCCTCTTTGGCTTTATACACTAAGGCGGAGTCATCCTTCATATAGTCCTGCTCCATACTGCCCTTATAGAACATCCGTCCAGAGGGTCCGAGGTTTTCGAAATCGTTGCTTCTGTCAATTTCTCCAAGAAACACTAACCGGTCGGTAATCCAGTAGGGTGCTTGGGATAAATGCAGGGAAAAATGCTTTTCCAAAATATCCTTTTGAACCATGGAACCGTTTTCCTCCCCCTTTTCCGACTCTTTATAATAAAAAGTCCAGGGATGCGCCACTAGGATCGGAGGCTTTATTCGATGTCCCTTTCTCTGTTTTTCCGTTTGTCGTTTTATAAGCTCCAAAAGCCCTCCCGTATGGTCATCATGGCCATGGGATAATGCCACATAATCCACCTCCGTTAAATCAATTCCCATTTCCATTGCATTCTCAAGGAAAATTCCGGAGTAGCCCACATCAAACAGGACCTTTTTACCCTCTGTCTCAATGTAATAGGATATCCCCGGTTCACCGTAATAATATTGATCCACAAAGGTTTGATTATCCACTAGTAAGGTTACTTTCATAAGGTGCTCCTTCCTTTATGTTATTATAGGTTCCTCTTTCCTCATACAGCCTACAGAACGGTTCCTCTTTCCAAGGAATATTTATCAAAGATCTTCTCTTTTGCGATTTTTTCTAAGGTCTCCACCAATCGATACACTTCTTCATAGGTATTATAAAGGGCCACGGGGGCTAGGCGAATTACATTGGGCTCCCGGTAATCCGGTACTACCCCGTGATCCCGCAGGGCAAGACTGATTCGATAAGCCTCATCGTGTTCCAAGGATACATGGCCCCCCCGCCGATGATTTTCCCGGGGATTTCCGATAACGTATCCTAAGTTTAACAGTCGTTTTTCCGCTAAAAACATTAAAAACTCTGTTATAATCAGGGATTTTTCCCGAATTTTTTGTATCCCCGCTTCTTCAAAAATGGTTAGGGAACCTTCCAGGGGGGCAATGGAGAGCATATGGGGGCTTCCCTGGAGCCAACCCCCGGCGTCCCCGGCCTGTTCAAATCGGTGTTCCAGGAGAAACTGCCGGTCATCCCGGTTACCGAACCACCCTTTCAGTCCCGCCTCCTTTTCAAAGTGCTTTCGATTGATATAAAGTCCCGCTACGGATCCCGGTCCCCCGTTTAAGTATTTGTAGGTGCACCATACGGCAAAGTCCGGATCAATTTTTTTGAAATTATGGGGAATGGCGCCGATGGAGTGGGCTAGATCCCAGCCGATGATAATCCCTCTATTATGGGCTTCTTCCGTGATTTGCTCCATATTGATCAGCTGTGCACTTCGATACAGCACCGAAGGCAGCAGAATTAAGGCGACATCCTCCTTCATGGCCTCTAGGATATCCTCTTCCAGAATCTCTCGTCCGTCTCTGCTTTTTACGGTTACTAAGGCGTCATCCAGGGCGTACCCTTTCAATTCGATCAGACTTTTTACCGCATAGATGTCCGTGGGAAAATTCAACTCATCCACTAAAATTTTATACCGGTTCTTATCCGGCTTGTAAAAAGTGGCCAGAGCTTGGTGTAAGTTCGTGGTAATGCTGCCGTTAAGAATGATTTCATTCGGCTCTGCCCCGATCATCCCCCGCATTTTTTCCCCCACCAGTTTGGGATAATTAAAATACCTTCCCTGTTCCATCCCCCACATTTTAATCCCTTCATTCTTCCAATCCCTTGCTACCCGTTCTATGGACTGCTGAGCATCCCGGGAGCTGAGACCTAGGGAGTTGCCGTCCATATAAATTTCATCTTCCTTTACATGAAACCTTGCACGAAAGTCCTTTAAGGGGTCCCGACGGTCCATGGCCTTTGCAAATTCTAAATCTTCTTGAAATTTACGTTCCATAAAATCCCTCCTTCGATTCTTATCAATATCATACCACAAAACCTCCGTTATTTTCCATGATTTAAACAGCAACGGATGCCCCTTTTTTCATTATAAAAGCATCTTGATACAGCAAAAAAGCATAGACAAAAAGTCGGTTTTCACCACTCTTTGTCTATGCTTTTCTTCATACAATTCTACTGTATTGTGCTGCGCTATAGGGAAGGAATCTCCCGGGACTCCGGGTTCAAGCCCATGGCTTCTTTGGTTTCCTCAACTAACTCCTGCATTAGCTCCCTAACCGTGGTCATCTTTGTTATTCGGTAGGCATTGCTTCCGGCAAATACCAGCCCTTGCTCCACATCTCCCTTAACGGCTTTTATCAATGCGGTGGAAATACAATACGGGGTGGTCTTCGGATTGCAGGGAATCAAACAGTTATAGCATTTCTCCACGGGGATATTCTCGGTTTTGATTTTCTCCGTCAATTGATTTACAACGGCTCTTCCCGGCATTCCCACGGGACTGGTTACCAGCTCGATTTCTCCATCCTTGGAATGAATGTAGGCGTCTTTAAAGTTTGGATGGGCGTCGCACTCTTCCGTGGCCACAAAACGAGTTCCGATTTGTACTCCCGCCGCTCCTTTTTTCAACGCCTTTGCAATATCCTTACCGTCAAAAATACCTCCGGCGGCAATTACGGGAATGCTTTTTTTATATTTTTCTTCAAAAGGTTTTAGGGCTTCAATAACCTCTTCCACTAAGTCATAAATATTCGGTAACGTGGGCTTTGCCAGCTCCTCCTTGGAAAAACCTAAATGTCCCCCGGCTTCCGGTCCTTCCACTACCACGGCGTCGGGAATCACCTGATGTTTCCGGTCCCACATCTTAGCAATAAGTCTTGCGGCTTTTCCCGAGGAAACGATGGGTGCAATCTTCGTGTCACTTCCCGCCACAAGTTTTGGCAGTTCCGACGGAAGTCCCGCTCCCGATATGATAATGTCCACTTTTTCTTCAACAGCAGCCTTTACCATATCTTTATAATTTTGAATGGCTACTAACAGGTTTACCCCTAAAATTCCCTCGGGGCTGATTTCCCGGGCTTTTTGAATATGTTTTCTAAGTCCCTCTACATTGGCGGCGTCATTGTTTTCTTCAAATCCCGGTTCATCAAAACCGATCTGAACTCCGGAAATCACACCGATTCCCCCTTCATTCGCCACCGTCCCGGCAAGCTTGGAAAGAGACACACCAACCCCCATGGCTCCTTGTATAATTGGATATTTTGCTACTAGTTCTCCGATTTTTAAGTTTGGCAATTCCATGTTTTCCCTACCTTTCTTTTGATAAATTAGTACTTTTCTCAAAGTATATGTTATTATACCATAAATTATGACTAAGTACTAAGAGTAAGTTTCATATATTTAAAAAGATGTTCTTCCCCTTTCTTTTGCTTTCCGTTAAATTATGATAAACTATTAAGGATTAGCCTGGGTTTATTTTTCCCCAGGTCTTATTATTACGAATTGGTCGAGGTGAGAAAATGTATATCCTGAAAAAAATAATTCCCGGACTGCTGTTAACCCTGGGAATCGCATATATTTCCCGATTTATATCGGAGCTGCTTCCGGTGCACGTCATTGGCGCCGGGGTTATCGCGCTGTTTATCGGTATGATTCTAAACCCCTGGGTTTCCACCAAGGAAGGGCTGTATCCCGGAATTACCTTTACCGGAAAAAAAGTTCTTCGCTTTGCCATCATCCTTATGGGAATTTCCTTAAGCTTTCATCAGGTTCTGGAAGTGGGCCGTTTTTCTCTGATTGTTATGGTCTTTACCCTGTTTGCCGCTTTTTTCGGGGGATACCTCCTGGGAAAAATCCTGGGTCTTGACTGGAAACTTTCAGGATTGATCTCCTCAGGAACGGGAATTTGCGGAGGCTCTGCCATTGCCGCCGTGGCTCCGGTCATCGGAGCAAAGGATCAGTTCATTGCCTACGCCATATCCGCCACTTTCATTTTTGATGTATTTATGGTGGTACTCTTTCCCTTAATGGGGGAAGCCATGAGTTTAAGTGACTTAGGATTCGGTCTATGGACGGGAACCGCCATCAATGATACCTCTTCCGTGGTGGCCGCGGGATATTCGTACTCTGAGATCGCCGGAGACTTCGCCGTTATCGTAAAACTGACCCGAACCCTTGCCATCATTCCCGTGGTCCTTGTTTTTTCTATAATTGCGAGAAAACACAGCACTCTGAAGTCTTCCGTTCATATCCTGGAAATCTTCCCCTGGTTTATCTTAGGGTTTTTAGCCATGGTGGGATTGAACTCCACGGGATGGATTCCCGCTTCGGTAAGCACTTCCTTAAGTACCCTGGGACGTTTTTTCATGGTCATGGCCCTGGGAGCCATCGGCCTGAAAACAAATTTCAAAGAACTTTCCAAATCCGGTATCAAGCCTTTGCTTCACGGGATAAGCATCTCCACCCTTGTGGTGGTGGTAAGTTTAGTGGTGCAGTACTTCCTCGGAAGCCTGTGATATTTATTTTTGAAAGATACAAAAAATGATTATTGCAATGGGTTAAATCAACTGTCTTTGAATTCTACCGAAGGTCACCGATGAAGGTTTCCGAAATATCCGGGCATGAAAAAACCTTCCAACATTTGTACTTTGTTAGAAGGTATGTAATCATAATTGGTGGGACATACAGGACTTGAACCTGTGACTTTTAGCTTGTCGAGCTAACACTCTCCCAACTGAGTTAATGTCCCGTTTCTATTAATATCTATTGTAACTGATTTTTTAATAACTGGCAAGACGATTTTTCAGAGGAGGCTCAAATTATGTTTTCAATTGAACAGATAACCTATAAGAATATCATCTCGGTCTCTAAGCTTACCATCCATGAAAAAGAGATCACCTGTATTGTGGGGGAAAGCGGAAGCGGTAAAACCACGTTGCTTCGAATGCTCAACCATTTAATCTCTCCCGATCAGGGACGTATTACCTTTCAAAACCAGGATCTGATGGACATCGACCCCATAGAGCTCCGCCGAAAAGTGGTTATGCTTCCCCAGACTCCGGTGATTTTTCAAGGCACCTTGCGGGATAATCTGGAGATCGGCCTTCGATTTTCCGACAAATCCTCCCCTTCTGAAAAAGAATTGGCAGAAACCCTAAAGAGAGTCAAGCTTCAAAAGGATTTAGATGAAAATGCCCAAAATCTATCCGGGGGAGAAAAGCAGCGTTTAGCCCTGGGGCGGATTTTACTGATGGAACCGGAGGTTTTGCTTTTGGATGAACCCTCTTCGGCCTTGGACGACGAAACCGAGTCCCTGATCATTCAAACCTTTGTGGACTATGCCAAGGAGCACAGTAAGACCTTGATCATGGTAACCCATTCCAAAGCCTTGGCAAAAAATTTCGCCGATCGGATCTTACAGGTAAGAGGAGGAGAAGTCCATGAATGGAATCATTGATTTAAGCATTCTGCAAGTTCTGTCCGCCTACATCTTTATCGCCGTCCTGATGATCATCCTTCGGGTGAGGGGTATCGCCCGGGAAAAAGAGGTGCTGATCTCCAGCATTCGTATGACCCTGCAGCTGATTTTGGTAGGTTACGTACTGGTCTATCTCTTTGAGAGTATGAACCCCTTTTTAACCCTGCTGGTGCTTTTGGTTATGGAGAGCTTCGCCATCTACAATATTATTCAACGGTCAAAGTCTCCCCTAAGCAAAGAACTGAAAAACATCGTGGCCCTTTCCATGGTGCTCGGTACCCTTACCAGCCTTTTATTCTTTTTATTCGTGGTGATTCAAATTTCTCCCTGGTATGACCCCCAGTATTTTATTCCCATCGCCGGAATGTTGATTGGCAATTCCATGACGGGCATATCCCTTGGAGTAAACCGCCTGCTTGACGGTATGAAGGACCAAAAAACCCTGGTGGAAGCCGCCTTAATGCTTGGTGCCACCCCTAAGGAGGCGGCTAAGGAAGTGGTGGACAGCGCCTTTGACTCCGCCATACTCCCCACCATCAATGCCATGGTGGGGATGGGCATTGTTTTCCTTCCCGGTATGATGACGGGGCAAATTTTATCCGGGGTATCTCCGGTCACCGCCATTGCCTATCAAATTGCCATCATGCTGGGGATCGTAGGCAGCGTTTCCCTCACCGTCATTCTATTTGTGCAGCTTGGCTACAAAAGCTTTTTTAATGATCGGGCGCAACTAAAAACCGACTAGGGCAAATGCCCGGCCGGTTTTTTTATGGTTTATTTAGATGTCTACCGGTCTTGCTTTCTAGCTATGGTTTTTATAATAACCCAAAGGCAATCAGCAGCCCGGCGATAATTCCCGCATTGGATAAATGACTGTGCATTTTGTGCCCTTGGGGAATCAACTCGTCATTGACGATATACACCATGGCTCCCGCCGCAAAGGCTAAAGAGCCTCCTACGAAGATCGGGGAGATATTAAATATCAAAAGTCCGATGGCTGCCCCTAAGGGTGTCATCAGTCCCGCTAAAAAAGTAAACAATAAGAGCTTCCCCGTGGTAACCCCTCCGGATTTTAGCGGTCCTGCGATGGCCAGGCCTTCGGGAATATTATGCAGCGCAATGGCTACGGCAATGGCAAGACCCAGTTCCGGGCTGGACTCCAGCCCGGCGCCAATGGCCAGGCCTTCGGGAAGATTATGAAGGGCAATCCCGAATAAGACCAGGTATCCCGTTCGAAGCAGGGGATTTTCCACCCGTTTTAAGCGTTCGGGGTTTTCCACTTCCAAATCATCGGGATTAGATAAGTGGGAGTGGGGTACGATTTTATCCAAACCGAACATCATCAGTACTCCCAGGACAAAACCGATAATGGTGATGGTCATGGTCCCCATTTCCAAAGCTTCAGGCATCAGTTCAAATACAGATATCCCAAGCATAATTCCACCGGCAAAACCCATTAGGGTTGCCAGAACTTTTTCTGAAGGGTTCCCGAAGAATACCAGAACAAATACTCCCAGTACCGTAGAGACCCCGGCTATAAAACTATATAATAGTGTCTGCATATCTTTCCTCCTTGTTTTTATAATCTTTGTGGTTTATACCCGAAACCCCGGGATTATAACAGATATTGATTATTCGTGACAATCCGTACATAAATTTACAACTTTTTTTACGACTTTATTTATTTGTCGAGTAATTTTCGGAAGGCTTCTTCGGGAATCAGATCCCCTCCGGTGAGCCATGCAATATGAGTGGTTTCCTTGGTATCCTCCCACTTGACGGGACCTAACAGACCGGCGGCGGCGGAGGGTTCAATTTTTATTTTCTCGGTACTGTATAACATTTTCATCAAACCCAAGAGGGTTTCATCCTCTAAGGTGTAACCTCCATCCAGTAAGTTCTCCGAAAGATCCGATACCATTTTTGAGGGTCTTCCTACAGCGAGACCATCGGCTTCGGTAATGTTATCGATTCCGTAATCCCCTATATGAAGCTTTTCTTTTTTACCCGTAATAAGGCCTAAAAGCATGCAGGGCGCATGGGTGGGTTCTACGTAGTAACACTGAACCGCGTCTTTAAAAATGGTTTTCAGACCAAAGGCAATCCCGCCGGGAGCACCCCCCACTCCGCAGGGAAGGTATACTCGTAGGGGATTTTTTTCATCCACCGTAATATTTTTTCCTTCCAAATCCTTTTTGAGTCTAAGGGCAGCTACACTGTACCCTAAGAACAAGTCCCTGGAATTCTCATCATCGATAAAGTGGGCTTTCTCATCGCCTAAACAGGCTTTACGACCCTCCTCCACGGCTTTTCCGTAGTCTTCGGTGTATTCTATTACCTTGGCACCTTTTTCCCTTAAAAGATCCTTTTTCCATTGTTTAGCGTCCCTAGACATATGCACTGTAACTTCAAATCCAAGAGTCGCAGAAATAATCCCAATACTTAGCCCTAGATTTCCCGTGGAACCTACTGCAATTTTGTACTGAGAAAAGCGCTCTCGATATTTTTCCTCTCCCAGTACTTCGTAGTTATCCTCCAGGGTGATCCAGTGATTTTCCAGGGCAATGGATTCTGCAAACTTTAATACTTCGTATATTCCGCCCCGAGCCTTAATAGAACCTGCAATCTTTAATTGATTATCACATTTCCCATAAAGTTTCCCTTTAATGGTTTTGGAATGGTTTTTCTCCAGATTAGCTTTCATCTCCGGAAGTTCTTGAAAGGGGGATTCAATAATTCCGTCCCCGGTTTCAGGAAAATATTTGTATATCAGGGGGGCAAACCGCTGAAGGCGCCTCTCCGCATCTACTATGTCTTCCATCTTCACGCTGAAATCTGCCAATACTGAGTGAGCGGTTTTTTTCTTAGGATTGTTCCAGACAACCGGCTGTAATGCTGTGATTTTTTCGATCATTTCATGCATGACACCCATCCTTTCATTCTTTTTTAGCATAATCCATTGTTTTTACTATTGCTCCCATTACACAACTTTAATTTCGAAGAATTTGGAAACTTCAATGCATTTATCAGTTTATCTCAGAACACCGTTTATTTCAACAAAAATCCTTAATTTACGTCATAACGTATAATATTTTTTATATGTGTTACACTTTTCCCTAAAAAGCCTTGCATATGCGTTATACTTATTCTATAATATAAGCTGTTATTGCTTTATAATAGATTTTAATAATCCCATCTAGGAAAACAAGGAGGATGTTATTCAATGAGCACAATGTGTAAGTATGATGGAAGACAAAGTTTCGATCAGGTAAAGTCCCAGATTCGTGTCACCATTCAAACCGCTCTATACGGAAACAATGTAGAGCTGGTAAAAACCGTATCCCAGGCCCACCATCTGGCTAAAAACAGTCCCGGAACCATCGAACTGACCGGAATTCCCGTGTATGAACCGGAAAAATTAGGACTGCAGGAAGGAACCAATGCCCTTTTATTTAACGACGGTACCGCCTTTGGCCGATGCGCCGCGGCACGTAAAATCGTGGGAGAGTCGAACGTGGACGTGACCGAGTATTCGGGACTTATTCGTGAGGCGATTTACAAAACCCGATATCAAAAGATGTATCACGGCGAAGCCCTTGTGGGACTGGACCCGGAGTTTATGATTAAAGCTCATTTAATCCTGCCTGAAAACCATGAAAATATCCTTTATAGCTGGTTATTAAATTTTCAATATATCAACGAAAAGTATGCGGAAATGTATAAAGCCTCCAAAGAAATCCCGGAAGGGGATATCATTGTATTTGCGGACCCCGACTGGACCCATCCGGATCATCCCTACGGGCTGACTTTTTTCGATCCCGAGCATAACTGTGCAGTACTTCTGGGAATGAAGTACTTCGGAGAATATAAAAAAGGCACCTTAACCCTGGCTTGGGGAACCGCGGCAAGAAATGGTTACGCCGCCTGTCATGGAGGTATGAAACGCTATAACCTGGAAGATAAAAAATTTACCATCGCCGCTTTCGGTCTTTCCGGATCAGGAAAATCCACCATTACCCATGCAAAGCATGATAATAAATACGATGTTACCGTACTCCATGATGATGCTTTTATCGTGGATATTAAAAACAAAACCTCCGTCGCCTTGGAGCCTACGTACTTTGACAAGACGGCGGATTATCCCATGGGCTGTGAAGATAATAAATACATTCTAACCACCCAGAATAACGGAGCCATCATGTACGATGACGGAAAGATTTACCCTGTGACGGAGGATATTCGTAACGGCAACGGTCGGGCGATTAAATCCAAATTATGGACAAAGAATCGGGTGGATCGTCTGGAAGAACCGGTAGATGCCTTGTTTTGGATCATGAAAGATCCTACTTTGCCCCCGGTATTAAAAGTGAAAGGTGCTGATCTCGGTTCCGTCATGGGAGCCACCCTTGCCACTTTTAGAACCTCCGCGGAGCGACTGGCGAAGGGTGTGGATCCTAATCAATTGGTTGCAGAGCCCTATGCAAATCCTTTTAGAACCTATCCTTTAAGTATCGACTACTCCCTGTTCAAAACCTTAATTGCCGACGGGGTGGACTGCTACATCATTAATACGGGAGAGTTTATGGATAAGAAAGTAACCCCCCAAATTACATTGGGGATTATCGAATCCATTGTGGAAAACCGTGCGGAGTTTACGCAATGGGGTCCTTTTGAAGAGTTTGAAATCATGGAAATCGAAGGTTTTGAAGCGGATCTGAAAGATGATGACTATCGAAAATCTTTTATGACAAACTTTTTTAAACGAATCCAATTCGTGGAGTCCCGCCAAACCGAGAAAAACGGTGTGGATGCCCTGCCCTCGGAAGCATTGAAATCTTTATACCATATTATTTCCGAATTGAACTCCTTTGAAGGTAAAGAAGACAGACAAGCGGTTTAATCCAGGATCACAATAGTTTAACCCATAATAAAAAGGAAAGATCCTCTACTGGGGATCTTTCCTTTTTATCGTTCTTAGCCCGCTTATCGCTTTAGCTGGCTTTATAAAGCTCGCTGACTTCTTTTTGAAGCTTATCATCATTAATGTATTCTTCGAAACTCATCATTCGGTCCACAATACCGTTAGGGGTAATTTCAATGATCCGGTTGGCTACGGTTTCAATAAATTTATAATCGTGGGAAGTAAATAACAGGGTTCCCTTAAAGGCTGCCAAACCGTTGTTTACCGCCTGGATGGATTCCAAATCCAAATGATTGGTAGGCTCATCCAATAGCAGAATGTTCGCTCCGGAAAGCATCATTCGTGAGAGCATGCAACGAACCCGCTCTCCTCCCGATAATACATCGGTTTTTTTCATGGCTTCCTCTCCGGAAAAAAGCATTTTTCCCAGGAATCCTCGAATATAGGTCTCATCCTTTTCCTCGGAGTACTGTCGCAGCCAGTCTACCAAAGATAATCCCAAGCCTTCAAAAAACTCACTGTTGTCACTGGGTAAATAGGACTGGGATGTAGTGGTTCCCCATTGATAGGACCCGGAATCCGCTTCCATTTTTCCCATTAGAATTTCCATTAAGGTGGTTTTTGCCGCTGCACTTTCGCCCAGTAAAATTACTTTGTCTCCTTTTCGAAGGGTAAAGGAAATATTATTCAAAACTTTTTCTCCATTAACGGTTTTTGAAATCCCCTCTACACTGAGAATTTCTTTCCCCGCCTCCCGTTCCGGCGAGAATCCTACGAAGGGATAGCGTCTCGTGGAGGGTTGAATATCGTCAATGGTTAATTTTTCCAGCATTTTTTTTCGGGAAGTTGCCTGCTTCGCCTTGGAAGCATTGGAGCTGAACCGGGCAATAAAGCTTTGCAGCTCTTTTACCTTTTCTTCCTTTTTCTTATTCTGATCCTTCATCATCCGAAGAGCTAATTGACTGGATTCATACCAAAAGTCATAGTTTCCTACAAACATTTTCGCTTTATTAAAATCAATATCCACCATATGGGTACATACGGTGTTCAGGAAATGTCGATCGTGGGAAACCACAATAACGGTTTTTTCATAGTCCATCAGGAAGTTTTCCAGCCAGTTAATCGCTTTAAAATCCAAGTGGTTGGTAGGCTCATCCAGCAGTAAAATGTCCGGATTCCCAAACAGTGCCTGGGCAAGCAAAACCTTTACCTTATCGGAACCGTCCAGATTTTTCAGTTGCTCCGTGTGTTGGTCTTTGGTAATCCCAAGACCCATCAGCAGCTTTTCTCCGCTTACTTCAGCGTCCCAGCCGTCAAGCTCCGCAAACTCCGCTTCCAGCTCTGCGGCCCGCACGCCGTCTTCCTCGGTAAAATCTCCTTTGCCGTAAATCTCATCCTTTTCCTTCATGATCTGATAAAGTCTTTCATGGCCCATCATCACAATATCCAGTACCACGTCTTCATCATATTGATAGTGGTCCTGTTTCAGAACCGCCATCCGTTCCCCGGGAGTCATGGAAACCTCTCCACTGTTGGGTTCCACCTCTCCCGATAGAATCTTTAAAAAAGTGGATTTCCCCGCACCGTTGGCCCCGATTACCCCATAACAGTTTCCCGGGGGGAATTTCATACTTACTTCTTCAAATAATTTCTTATCGGAAAATCTTAAACTTACATTCGTTACATTTATCAATCGAATTCCTCCATTACCTATTATCGTTTTGCACACTTCCTCTAGTATACCCCTTTTCGTTGTAAAGGTCAATGCATTGTCGCCGGAGTTTTTCCTAAAAAAAAGAAACCGAGGTCTTCCGATTCCTCGGTTTTCGGTTTCTCTTCATATAAGCATCACTTTTTATTATGAGCTTCACTCTTTTCCCATGGTTCTACTCTACGGTCACACTTTTTGCTAAGTTCTTCGGTTTGTCCACGTCACAACCTCTGGCTACGGCAATATAGTAGGACAGCAGCTGCAGGGGAATTACGGAAAGAATCGGTGTCAGCTCGTCAAAGGTATCGGGAATGGTGATAACCGCATCCGCAGCCTTATAAATTTCCTGATTCCCTTCCTTTGCCACGGCAATGACATAGGCGCCTCTTGCTTTAACCTCTCGAATACCGGATAACATCTTATCGTATAGGCGGTCCTGGGTAGCTAAGGCCACCACTAAGGTGCCTTCTTCAATTAAGGCGATAGTACCATGCTTCAGCTCTCCTGCAGCAATGGATTCCGAATGAATATAGGAAATTTCCTTTAATTTTAAGGATCCCTCTTTTGCCACGGCATCGTCGATTCCCCGACCGATGTAAAAAGCACTGGTGCTGTTGAACTGCTCAGCGGCTAAATATTGAATGTCTTTTTTATACTGCAGTAAGGCTTCCGCTTTTTCAGGAAATCCTTTTAATTCTTTTATTACCCGATGATAGGCATCCTCTTTCAATGTGCCTTTTTTAAGTCCCAAGTCCAAGGCAATGGTATAAAAGGCTACGAGTTGAGTAATATAGGCCTTTGTGGATGCCACCGCAATCTCCGGTCCTGCCCAGGTATAATACACATCATCGGCTTCTCTGGAAATTCGGCTGCCCACCACATTGGTAATGGCCATGGTTCTTGCCCCTCTTAATTTTGCTTCCCGAAGGGCCGCTAAGGTATCCGCCGTCTCCCCTGATTGACTCACGGCGATAAACAGGGTTTTATCCGTAACGAAGGGATCCCGGTAACGAAATTCCGAGGCCACGTCCACTTCCACGGGGATTTTTGCAAACTTTTCCAAGGCATACTTTCCGATCAGCCCTGCATGGTAAGCGGTCCCGCAGGCTACCACCATGACTTTGTCAAAGCCTTCAATATCCTCTTTGGTTAAATTAAACTCATCGATTTCAATAAATCCTTTTTCATTCAGTCTTGGTGACAGGGTATCTTTAATGGCCTTGGGCTGTTCATGAATTTCCTTCATCATAAAATGTTCATAGCCGTCCTTTTCTGCAGAGGCCACATCCCAGGTTACCTTATAGGGTTCTTTTACTACCTCTTGGCCCAGTTCATTTAAGATTTCGATGCTTTTTTCCGTTAGTACGGCCATTTCCCCGTCATCTAAGAAATAGACTTCCCGGGTATGTTTTAAGAGAGCGGGAATATCCGATGCAATAAAGTTTTCCTCATTTCCGATTCCCACCACTAAGGGACTGTCCTTTCGAACCGCCACCAGTTTTTCCGGTTCATTTTTGCTGATTACGCCGATGGCATAAGCCCCCTCCATTTTGCCCGTGGCTCGTCGTACTGCCTGGATCAGGTCCCCTTCATAAAAGTAATCCACTAAATGGGCAATCACTTCCGTATCGGTTTCGGTTTTAAAAACTTTTCCCTCTTCCATCAACCATTCCGTAAGCTTTCCATAATTCTCAATAATCCCGTTATGCACCACGGCGATGTGGCCGTTCATGGTGGTATGGGGATGGGCATTTAAGTCGTTAGGCTCTCCATGGGTGGCCCATCGGGTATGTCCGATCCCTAAGGAACCTCCCATAGGGGTTTTTTCTAAATGATCCTCTAGAACCTTTAGACGACCTTTATACTTTTGAACCCCGATTTCTCCATTACTATAAATGGCCAGTCCCGCTGAGTCATATCCTCTATATTCTAATTTTTGCAGTCCTTCAATTAGTATTGATGAGGCCTGCTGCTTCCCGATATATCCTACAATCCCACACATATACTTTCTCCTTTTTTTCATTTTCATCACCACGGTTTCTCTGTCCCCTGAATTACTTCAGAGTTTTAAAAACCGGTTTCGGTCGTGAACAACCGCAGGGCATCCGCCGATGATTCGATAAACCCTGTTCCTCGTCAACTTAAAAACCGCTGCTGGATTTTCAAGTCCTGGCGCTTTGGACAATGGTGCTTTGAGTCCTGATTTAGTTGTATGCCCTTACCATGGCCTCACCTCCTGAAAAAGTATACTAACCGGGGCTCCCTGCACTGAAAACCCCGGAGGATGCCAATAATTAGAACTGTGCTTCAATCAGCCCGGCGATTTTTTGGGCAAATCCTTGGATCTGGGCTAAGTTTTTCCCTTCAATCATTACCCGGACCAAGGGCTCTGTTCCCGAGGGTCTTACCAACACCCGGCCTTCCTCCTGTAATACCTGCTCCGCTTTTTGAATTTCCTCCAGAATCACTTCATTCTTCATTAGAGAGTCTTTATGTTCATTGGGTACCTTGGCATTCACCAGGGTTTGAGGAAATCGTTCCATCATGGATGCCAGTTTCGACAAAGGCTCTTTTTGATGTTTAATAATTTCCGCAAGCTTTAGAGCGCTGAGCAGGCCGTCTCCTGTGGTGTTATGGTCTAAAAAGATTAAATGTCCCGACTGTTCGCCACCAAGGGAATACCCTTCTTCCTTCATCATTTCCAGTACGTATCGGTCCCCCACCTTGGTCTTTTCCAATTGAATGCTTTTTTCCTTTAAGGCCAGTCCCAGACCGATATTACTCATTACCGTAGCCACGACGGTGTCTTTTTTCAGTTCGCCTTTTCCTTTTAGGAAGCTTGCGCAGATGGCCATGATTTGATCCCCGTCCACCACTTCTCCTTTTTCGTCCAGGGCGATTAACCGGTCCGCATCTCCGTCAAAGGAAATGCCCAAATCACATTGATTTTCCACCACCACATCCTTTAATACTTCCGGATGGGTAGAGCCGCAGTGATCATTGATATTTTTTCCGTTGGGCTGATCATTAATGACGAATACTTCCGCCCCCAGGTTTCGAAAGGTTTCCGGGGCCACTTTATAGGCCGCACCGTGGGCTACGTCCATGGCAATTCGCATGCCTTTGATATCTTCTTTAATAGTTGAGGCTACAAAGTCTCCGTAAAATTTCTCCGGGTATTCCATCTCGATCAATCTTCCGATTCCGTCCCCTACCGGTCTTTTGTCGGTGCTTTTATTATTGAAAATATAGTCTTCAATTTCCTCTTCGATTTCATCCCGTAGTTTAAAACCTTCATGATTAAAGAATTTAATTCCGTTATATTCGTAAGGGTTGTGGGACGCGGAGATGACCACCCCCATATTTGCCTTCAGTTTTCGTGTGGTATAGGCCACTGCCGGTGTGGGGATGACCCCAAGGGTAATGACCTCTACTCCCATGGCTAAAAAGCCGGAAATCATGGCGGCCTCTAATAAATCTCCTGATATTCGCGTATCTTTACCGATGACCACCGTACCCTTTTTTTCTTTAATAAAAATGTCTGCGGATGCTTTGGCCAATTGATTGGCCAGTTCCGGTGTTAAATCCCTGTTGGCAATTCCTCGAACCCCATCGGTCCCAAATAATTTTCCCATATCTTAATACCCCCATCTATACTTTTTTTCTGCATTTTTTATGTTTACTCTTCTTGATTATTCCATTGGTTATTCTTCCTGTTTAATTTTCTTTTTATTTTTTTAAAAACATTCATAAACACTGTGCTCATTATTTTATCACAATTAAAAAATTAACTCAATCACTGTTTACATCGCTTCTGTACTTCCTTAACTGTTTTTTTTTATCAATTATTCTATACGACATTATTCGACAGGCCGGTCGCTTTTTATCCGCTTCTATAGTATAATAAAAAACAAATTTTAAACTCAGGAGGGGTTCTATGGATCTGTTAAAAGAAAAAATTCTGTCCGAGGGGCATGTCCGGGAGGGCAACATCTTAAAGGTGGACCGGTTCTTAAATCATCAACTGGATATTGTACTATTAAATCAACTGGGTAAGGAATTCCATCGAAGATTTTCCCATCTTCCCGTGGATAAAATTCTAACGGCGGAAGTTTCCGGTATTGCCATCGCCGCCATTGCCGCTCAGTATTTTAATGTCCCCGTGGTTTTTGCAAAAAAACTGGAATCTAAAAATTTAGATCCCGATACCTATGAAGGAGAGGTTTATTCTTATACCAAGGAAAAAACCTATAAAATACGGGTTTCAAAGCAGTATATTACCCCGGGGGAAAACATATTAATTTTGGATGATTTTCTCGCCAACGGAGAGGCCATGAAGGGTTTAATGGAAATCATTGAAGGGGCAAAGGCCCAGCTGGTCGGCGCCGGGGTGGTTATTGAAAAAGGTTTCCAAACCGGTGGAGATGCCCTTCGGGCCAAAGGGATTTTGTTAGAGTCTTTGGTAATCATTGATTCCCTGGAAAACAATCAAATCACTTTTCGGTAATGTCCCTTTAAAACATTCCGGATTTCCCGGTGATTCTTTGCTGATTCTCTGTTAATTGTATTTTGTTATGGTATACTCTTAGTAACGCGAAGTATTTTATTTCAAAGGAGGTTTTCTATTTGCCGTCACTTTATTCAAGCTATTCGTTAAAAGGTCATAGTATATCCAATCGTCTGGTAATGCCCCCTATGGTTTGTTTTAACTGGTCCGATGAAAAAGGATTTGTTACCGATGAGCATGTTAAGCATTACGAAAAAAGAGGTCTCGGTCAAGTAGGTCTTGTGGTTGTGGAGGCCACAGCAATTTCAAAGTTCGGTCGATTAGCAGACAGTCAACTGGGAATTTGGAAGCATGAACAGGTTGAGGGGCTTTCTAAGATTTCCCGGGCTATTGGAACCCAGGGAAGCAAATCCTTGTTGCAAATCCATCATGCCGGGGATAAGGCTCCGAAAACCGTTGCCTCTGAACCTCTGGCCCCATCAACCTACGAACTTAAAGATGGCCGAAGCACAAAGGCCCTTACCCTCGGTGAGATCAAAGGGATACAAAAAGAATTTCTAATAGCCGCCCTTCGAGCCGAGGAAGCGGGATTCGACGGTATTGAAATACACGGAGCCCATGGCTACTTAATCAATCAGTTCCTATCTCCCCTTACCAATCTGCGAGAGGATCTGTACGGGGGAAGCTTTGAAAACCGTATGCGTTTTGTTCGAGAGCTTTTAACACTGTTAAAGGATAACCTTCCCGAGGACTTTATCATCGGTTATCGTCACGGGGGCAACACCCCGACCTTAAGTGAAGGAATAGAAATATCCCGGGAACTGGAGAAAATGGGTGTGGATCTTCTGCATATTTCCGCAGGGATCGCCAAGGATGACGATCTTCCTAAACCTCCGGAGTCCTTTCCCTATAGCTGGATCGTTTATACCGGTGTTGAGACGAAGAAATCCGTAAATATTCCCGTGGTGGTGGTTAACGGCATCCGAACCCCCGAGGAAGCGGAGCCTCTGGTTGAAGAAGGCCTAGCAGATTTTGTTGCGGTGGGTCGAGGATTGTTAGTGGATTCCCAGTGGATTCTTAAAGCAGAACAAGGACAGCCGGTAAACCCATGTCTTCGATGTACACCTCGCTGTTTCTATCTGATTGACGGTACAAAATGTCCTCAGTATTCTAAAGCATAGCAGTTATTCACTTGAATAGCATCGGACTATTCTGTCCATAAAAAACAAGGATCCTTATGGATCCTTGTTTTTGTGCTATTCTACATTTCCCGAAGAATTTGTGTACCCAGCACAAACTCTCCTTATTTTAAAGACGGCCTTACTTTAAAGACTATCTTACCGCTTCCGCACCTTTTTCCAAAGCATCTTTATTTAGTGGTACCAAGTGCTCCTTCGCCGGCCCGAAAACTTTTTTCAGGGCTTCGATAATGGACTCCACCTTAACGATCTTTGTGATTTCCAAGTATGCTCCAAGCATTACCATGTTGGCAACCTTTGCGTTTCCAAGGTCATTGGCAATTTCATTGGCTTTGATATAATACACTTTCAAGTCGTCCCGCGTTGCTTTTTTCTCAATTAAAGAAGAGTTAACTAAAAGCATACCACCCTCTCGAACGTCCGTTTCGAACTTATCCAGTGAGGGAAGGTTCATAACAATTGCTGCCGTTGCATCATTGGTAATAATCGGAGAACCTACCTGCTTATCGGAAACGATTACCGCACAGTTTGCCGTCCCCCCCCGCATTTCCGGTCCGTAGGAAGGCAACCAGGATACGTTCTTATCTTCAATCATTCCTGCATAGGTTAGCAGTTGTCCCATGGACATTACTCCCTGTCCACCGAATCCTGCCATAATAATTTTTTCTTCAGCCATATTATTTACCCTCCTCTGGTGTTCTAAAGTTTCCAAGCGGATAGTATGGAATCATGTTTTCTTTTAACCAGGTCAGTGAATCCACCGGTGTAATTCCCCAGTTGGTCGGACAGTTGGAAAGAATTTCTACAATCCCGAATCCTGTACCGTCAATTTGTACCTGGAAGGCTTTCTTGATGGCTTTTTTCGCTTTTCGGATATTTGGAACATCGTGTACCGATACCCGTTCAACAAAGGCTGCACCGTCGATGGTTGCCATCATCTCTGACACTTTCAGCGGCATTCCCGTTGTAGCTTTATCTCTACCATAGGGGGACGTGGTGGCCTTTTGCCCGATTAAGGTTGTAGGTGCCATTTGTCCTCCTGTCATTCCGTAAATTGCATTGTTTACAAAGATGGTTGTGAACTTTTCCCCTCGATGAGCTGCATGAATAATCTCTGCGGTACCGATGGAGGCTAAGTCTCCGTCTCCTTGGTAAGTGAATACCGTATGGTCCGGTAACACTCTTTTAATTCCCGTTGCCACAGCCGGTGCTCTACCGTGAGCGGCTTCATGCATATCGCAGTTAAAGTAGTCATAAGCAAGCACTGAACATCCTACGGGAGCCACTCCCACACTCTTTCCAAGAACCCCAAGTTCTACCAAAACTTCTCCTACAAGTTTGTGAATCACGCCGTGGGTACATCCCGGGCAATAATGGGTTTGCTTATCGGTTAATCCTTTAGTTTTCTCATATACTACCTGCATCATTATTTAACACCTCCTAAGATTTCCTTGGCTTTTTCCATAATATCCTCAGGAACAGGAATCATTCCGCCGGATCGTCCGTAATGGTATGCAGGAATTCTTCCTTCAATGGCGATTTTCACATCATCGATCATTTGTCCTTCACTCATTTCCACAGACAATAAGGCTTTCGTTGAATCCGGTACATTTTGAATGGCAGCCATAGGGAAAGGCCATAGGGTAATCGGTCGAATCATTCCTACTTTAATGCCTTCGTCTCTTAGGGCATCCACCACATTTCTTGTAATTCTTGAAGTTGTTCCGTAAGCCACAAATACCAGTTCCGCGTCTTCTAATCTATAATCTTCATGTCGTACCTCTTTTTCTTCCATTTCTTTATACTTTCTGGAAAGTTTTTGGTTATGCTTTTCCAATTCTGCCGGATCTAAGGCTAAGGAGTTGATAATATTCGGCTTTCGCTCTCCATTGGTCCCTGTGGTTGCCCAATCCTTTGCAGGCAGTTCCCGTTTCTTTTGTTCTTTGAATTCTACGGGTTCCATCATTTGTCCAATCATTCCGTCTCCGATTACAATTACGGGGTTACGATAGTAATCTGCCACATCAAAGGCTTCCATAACCAAATCCACCGCTTCCTGAATGGTGGCGGGAGCATAAACTAAATGTCGGTAGTCTCCGTTTCCTCCCCCTCTTGTGGATTGGAAATAGTCGGCTTGTGAGGGTTGGATTCCTCCCAGTCCGGGACCTCCTCTTGATATGTTTACAATAACTGCAGGAAGTTCTGCGCCTGCAATATAGGAAATTCCCTCTTGCTTTAAAGCCATACCCGGTGAAGAAGAACTGGTCATACATCTTGCTCCGGCACCGGCGGCACCGTAAATCATATTAATGGCTGCTACTTCTGATTCCGCTTGAACAAAAGCCCCACCTTCAATATTCGGCAGTTCTCTTGACATGTATTCCGGTAATTCATTTTGAGGCGTAATAGGATATCCGAAGAAGTATTTACATCCTGCTTGAATCGCAGCTGCTCCTAATGCTTCGTTCCCTTTCATTAACGTTTTAGACATTTATTATTCCCTCCTTCATAAATTTTTTATTTTTTTTCTCGCTCTACTGTAATTACGGAATCGGGACAAATCGTTGCACAGTTGGCACAACCGATACATTTATCCATATCACTTACCGTTGCCGGGTGATAGCCCTTTGCGTTGATTCTTTCTTTGTCCATGATCACAATGTCCACCGGACATACGGTAGTACAAAGTTCACAACCTTTACAGATATCATCATCAAAATACACTTTACCTTTTGCCATTGTTTTACCCTCCCTTAATTTACATCCATTTTTCTCGCATATACATCTTTATGGGGAAAATTTCCCCTTCTATGTCAGAAGGCAGCTTCTTTGCCACCTCTTCAATAGCCGCAACATACTTAATGGGGACCTTCAGCTTTTCAGCCGCTTCTTTACAAAGTTCCTGTCCCTTTAATACTTCTTCTACGGTAGTTTCCCTGAGTAAATGGGTATTGTTGATAATTCCCGTCACCTTTGCCTTCGCCGTTTTCTCGATGGCATAAACGTGTCGAAGAATCCCTTCCACCGTGGAAGTTTGCTCCCGGTTTGCGTTCACTACACAAAACATATCGTAGTTTCCTTCCGT